>NZ_JAAGLN010000305.1 GCF_010548145.1 Streptomyces sp. SID10853 | reverse complement strand
CGGCCGGGCCGCCGAGTCCACCCGGGCGTTCGCCGCTCCCGCGCGCGGAGGGCGGTAGCGATGGGCTCCCTTCCTGAAGCGACGGCGCCCCCGGCCGGGCCCACGCCACCGCCGGCGGCCTCGCGCCGACGGCTGCCGGTCACCGTATGGGTGCTGGTCTGCGTCGTCTTCGTGTCCTCCCTGTGCGCCGGTGCCATCGCCCCCGTGCTGACCGAACGCACCTCGGAACTGGCCTCCACCACCGCGGTGTCGGGTGTCGTCAGCGCCTTCTTCCTGGCCCGCCTGCTGTTCACACCGGTGGCGGGGCGGCTGGTCTCCGGCGGCCTCGCCCGGCGGGTGCTGCCGGCCGGGCTGCTGCTGACGGCGGCCTGCACCGGGTCGGTCGGACTCACCCATTCCTACTGGCAGTTGCTGGGCCTGCGGGTCCTCGGCGGGGTGGGCTCCGCGACGTTCACCGTGAGCGCCGTCGCCCTGCTCGTGGCCTCCGCCCCCGCCGCGCTGCGCGGCCGGGCGTTCGGTGTGTGGTCCGTCGGTTTCGAGTCGGGTACGGTCATCGGCCCGATGGCCGGTGCCGGTCTGGTCACCCTCGCACCGTCCGCGCCGTTCACCGTGGCCGGAGTCTGCCTGGCGCTCACCGCGGTCGCGGCGCTCCTGCTGCCCGCCGCCGTGCCCACGGACACCGGGAGGGCCGCGGCGGACGCGACGGGCGGGGGCACCCGTACGGTGCGCCTGCGGGACATGCTCGCGGCGCCCGCCTATCGCGCCGCCCTGCTGTCCAACTTCGCGGTCGGCTGGGGCGCGTACGGCATCCAGGTCTCCCTGGTACCGCTGTTCGTCACGGCCCACTTCACCCGGGGCGCTCCCCTGTCCTCCCTCGCGCTGACTCTCTTCGCCGTGGGCGGCGTGGTGGTGCTGCCGATCGCCGGACGGCTCACCGACGGCTGGGGACGGCGGCCCGTCGTCCTCCTGGGACTCACGCTGTTCGGTGTCGGCCTCGCCGGAATCGGGCTCAGCACCGCGCCGGTCCCCCTGCTGGCGGCGGCGCTCCTCACCGGAGCGGGCTGCGGGATCGTCGGTCCCGCGCACGGCGCCGCGGTCGCGGACATCGTCGGCCCCGACTCCTCGGGCGGTTCCGCGCTCGCCGGTTTCCAGGTCACCGCGGACGTCGGAGCCGTCGCCGGACCGCTGCTCGCCGGACTGACCGCGCAGGAACTCTCCTTCCCTGCCGCGTTCCTGCTCACCGCGGCGATCCCCGCGCTCGCCCTGCTGGCCTGGCTGCGCGCACCCGAGACCAGGCCCCTCCAGGCCCCCGCCACCTGACCCTCGCGCCCGCGGCCCCGTGCCGCGCGGCCACCCCGCACGCGCCGCACCGTCCGGTGCGCGCCACCACCCCACCGCCGCATCGATCGACAGAGGTGATCCGAACATGTTCAGCCATCAGGACGAGCAGGAGTGGCTCCAGCAGGAACGGGAGATCAACGCCGCCGTCGGGGACGGGGGCTTCGGCCCCGCCGACCGCCTCAGCTCCTGGACGGAGAGGTCTCCGTTCGCCCTGTGCCAGTACTTCCTGCTGCGTCTGGGCGGCACCACCTGGCTGGGACGCAAGCTGGTCCCTGAGGACCGTACCGACCCCTCGTCCGTGCTCACACCCCGAATGCTGATGGGCGAGTTCGAGAGTCTGCGCTTCACCCGGCAGCGGGTGGAGTTCTACTTCACCGCCCGCTCCGCGCAGGCGCACGCGGACACGCTGGCCCGGGCCTCCAAGGACCCGGAGGCCGACCTCGACTTCCCCTTCCCGCGGCTGGACCGCGACTGGAACGAGGCCCTGGTCCCGGCGTACGTATGGGACGGCACCGCGGAACTCACCGACAGCCTCGACCCGGACGAGGAGCACTTCCGGGCCGCTGCGGCGATCGTGCTGCGCGACGTCGTGCGGCCCGGTGACACCGTCTATGACCCGGCCTGCTCCACCGGCAGGTTCGTGTCATCGCTCGGGGCGGCCTTCCCTGAGTGCCGGGTGCTGGCATCCGACGCCTCACAGAAGATGGTCGAACTGGCCAGGCGGCGCATCCCGGACGCGTTCGTCGCCGACGGTCTCAGCATGCCGGTGCCAGAAAGGTCGGTGCAGGTACTCGTGCTGCGCTTCCTCAACGCGGAAGTGCTCAGCGCGGACGCGGCCGTCGACGGGTTCCGTTCGCTGACACGGCTGATCGCGCCGGGAGGGCACGCCCTGGTGTTCGGGCACACGCCCGTGCTGCCCGCCGTGCGGCACCTCGCGGGGGAACTCGGCCTGGAGGTGCGCTCGTCGGTGGGCGCCGTGCCAGGACGGCCGGACGAGGTGTTCCAGTTCTACCTGCTGAGCCGTCCCGCGGCGACCGTCTGACGGCAGCCGGTGCCCGGCCGGGTCCGGCCGGGCACGGTCACCGGCCTTCCTCGGTGTCGGAGGCGAGCCGGAGCAGGATCGGCGCGTGGTCCGACGCCTCCCGCCCGTCGGCGCCGGCCGGCACGTCGGCCAGCGGACGGTAGGAGCGCACCGACGGGAGCAGCGGGCCGGAGGCGAGGAACAAGTCGATGCGCCGGGCGGGGTCGCCCTCCTCCGACACACCGACCGTGGGGGTGCGGTCCCCGAGATGGGCTCCCACATCGGTGAAGAGACCTTCTCCGAGCAGCGCGCCCACCGGGGTGCGGTCGGTCTCGGTGCCGTCGGGCGGCAGATGGTTGCCGGCCCGGTGGGCGGGCACACCGCTCCAGTCGGGCTCCCGGTCGCCGGGCGGCACCGTGTTGGCGTCCATCGCCACCAGCGTCGGGGTCCTCACATGGGGCCCGACGAAGCCACGCAGCCGGTCCGACTCGATCCTCCGGTTGAGCGGGCTGTACGGGTCGAGGTGGGCGGCGACGAACCGTACCGGCTCGCTGCGTCCCGGCAGCCGCAGCAGGGCGCTGCCGAATCCGTGCCAGGGGTTGAGGCCGGGCAGATAGGCGTCCACGGACCGGACCTCCACCCCGGGACGCCACAGGATCGCCTGGTGGCACTCGGTCCCGGCGTGGAAGAGCGCGCCTTCCATGCCGAGGGACCGCTGGGCGTCGGTGAAGAGCGCCTCGTCGTCCAGGTCCCAGCACCACGCCTCTGTCACCAGCAGCACGGAGGGCCGCTCCCGCAGGATCAGCGCGCGCTGGGCATGCCACCGGGTGTCGTCGCCCGCGTGCCGTTCGAATCCGGCCCGGAACAGGTTCCAGAACATCACGGACGTCCCGGCGTCCCGCTCCTCCTCCCCGCCCGGCCCGTCCCTCGTCGCGCCGGTCTGTCCGGCCGTCGTCATCGCCGTCATCTCGGTGTCCGTCCGCCGCCGGCGCCGCCCGCTGCGCGCAGTTCCATTCCTGCCGTCCTCTCCGAGTCCCGCCGGCCGTCCGGCCGCGGTCACGGGGTCCGTCGGCACCGGTGGCCGCTCTGCGGTACCGGAACGTCCGGACATCCCCGTCCACGGCACCACACGCCGCCGACGGCCGCCAACACCATGTGCGGGTGGATCTCACGGCGGCCTCCCGGAGCAGCCCGGGGCGTCCAGGACTGCCCGATCGGGGGAGGTCCGCGCCCGCCGGCCGGGCCGACGATGCCCCGGGGACGCAGGAGTTGCGTCCCACTCATCCTGTTCCTGCGACTTCCGAACTGGGAGGTGAGCGTGCGGTACCGCACTCTGGGCCCGGACGGCCCCCGGGTGTCTGCCCTCGGGCTGGGCACCACGTCACTCATGGGGATCTTCGGCAAACGCGACCCCGACACCGTCGCCGATACCCTCCGCCGGGGGCTCGACCTCGGCATCAACCTTGTGGACACCGCGCCCTCCTACGGGAAGGGCTTCGCAGAGACCGTCCTGGGCGAGGTCCTGCGGGGCCGCCGCGACGAGGTGGTGGTCTCCACCAAGATCGGCTGCTGGTCCCCGGAGGAGTTCGACTTCTCACCCGGCCGTATCCGCTCAGGTCTGGAGGACAGCCTGCGACGGCTGGGCACCGACCACGTCGACGTCCTGCTGGCGCACGACATCGAGTACGGCGGCCGGGACGAGATCATCGGCACCGTGCTGCCGCTGCTGGCGAGCCTCAAACGCGAGGGCAAGGCACGTGCCGTAGGCGTCTCCGGGCTGCCGCTGCCGGTGCTGGAGAGCGCGGTCGCCGCGGGCGGTGTCGACGTGGTGCTCTCGTACTGCCGCTACGGCCCCCACGACACCGCGCTGGAGAAACCCGTCGCCGACTGGCGCGCCCTGGGGGTCGCGACGTTGCTGGGCAGCCCGGCGGCGATGGGCCTGCTCACCCAGGCAGGGCCGCCCTCCTGGCATCCTGCCCCGCCCGCCCTGCGCGAGGCGGCGGCCCGGGCCGCCGCGCTGTGTGCGGACCGGGGCGCCGACCTGGCTCTGCTCGCCCTGCAGTTCGCTCTCGCACAGGACGACCTCGCCGCGGTCCTGACCGGGACCGGTGACCGCGAGCACCTGGAGGCGTCGGTACGCGCCGCCGCGACCGCGCCCGACGAAGAACTGCTCGCGGACGTCCTCGCCCTGTTCGCGGACGTCCCCGGCCCGAGCTGGCCGTCTGACGACGGGAACTGGCCGGACCTGCCCGCCTGACGGGCCGCGCCGTTCCGCCGTCTCCCGCATCCGTCCGCGGGTCCGCACCGACATCACTGGAGGCTCCATGTCCACGCCCGGCCCCACCGATCCGCCCATCCGGTTCGGCGTCATCGGTCTCGGCTTCGGCCGCTGCCACGCCAAGGTCCTGTCCACCCTTCCCGGCGCCCGTCTGGTCGCCGTGGCCGATCTCGACCCGGAGGCCCAGGGCATCGATCTGGAGCCGTGGGCCGCACGGCTGGGGGCCCGCGGCCACCGCGACGGGCTGCGCATGATCGCGGAGGAGGAACTCGACGCCGTGGTGGTCGCGGTGCCGCCGGCAGCACGGCGGCGGATCGTGGAGGCCGCCGGCGAACGCGGCCTCGCCGTCTTCCTGGAGAAGCCGTTCGCCGTCGACGACGCGCATGCGGAGGAGATGACCGCGCTGTTCGACCGGTTTCCCGGCATGCCGGTGATGATGGACTTCTGTCTGCGGCACCTGCCCGCCGTGCGCCGGCTCCGGGAGCTGCTGGACGGCCCGCTCGGCGAGGGGCTCGTGGTCAACGCCGACCTGGTGCTGCCGCGGGACGACAGCCCCAGCTGGGTGTGGGACACGGCCGTGGGCAATGGCATCGTCAACGAGAACACCTGCCATCTGCTGGACACCCTGTGCTGCCTGTTGGGTGAGCCGGTGGCCGTGCAGGCAGCCGGTGGTTCCTTCCTGGGCAGCCCGCTGGAGGACGGGGTGGCCGTCACCCTGCGCTTCGCGTCGGGCGCGGCGGCGGTGCTGACAGGAGGCGCGCTCGGTGCGCAGGCGCTGCGCACGCCCGCCGCCCTGTCGGTGTACACGCGGCACGGGCAAGCCCGGCTGACCGGGCACGACCACATGTTCGGCGATCTGGAGTGGGCCACCGCCGACAGCGCGGATCCCGAGCGCGAGAGCTGGCCGCTGCCGGGACGCGGGGAGATCAGCGCCGCGGCCCTCGCCCACTTCGTGGCCGCCTTGCGCGCGGGCACCGCGCCCGCGCCGGGCCGGGACGCGGGGGTGCTCGCCGTGCGGATCGCGATGGCGGTGCGGGCCGCCCTCACATCGGGTGCGACCGTGAAGATCTGATGCTCCGTCACTTCCCTGGAAGGCCGTGACGTGCACGGCTGGGGGGCCCGCGTCCGCGGGCCCCCCAGCCGTGCACGCCGCTACCGTGCGGCCCGTGTCTCCCACGCCGCCCGGTGGAAGGCCAGGTGCTTGAAGTGGGCGAGCAACCGCTGGTCGTGGTCGACCGCCTTCACCGTATGGGTACCGCCGCCCGCCACCGCACCGTAGTCGGTCGCGAAGGTCTTGACGCTCTCCACGCCCAGCGCGAACAGCCGCGTCGCGGGCGCGGTGCGGAACAGCACGCCGGGCCGTCCCCAGCGGTCCGGGTGCGAAGTGAACAGCGTGACACCGACGTCGGCGTGCTCGTCCTCGAGCCGGGCAGCGCCCATCAGCAACGCGGGCTGGGTGCCGTTGGCGCCGATGTCGACGAGGGTCAGCGGCCTTCCGGTGGAGGGCAGTTGCCCGGCCAGGTCCCGGCACACACGGGAGAAGAGTCCGGTCGTGATGGACTGGCGGATCACCGCGTCGGTCTGCGCCACGGGCGTCCCGTACAGGGTGAGTTCACCCCGCCGCAACCGCCGCGCCTGGTCGGTGCCGTGCCGGGCCTCCTCGGCGAACCGGCGCAGGAACAGCTCCTCGAACGGCGGGCCGCCGGGCGTGTCATGGGCATCCTGGCGGGCAGCGGTGATGAGGCGGGCCAGCTGGGAGGCGACGAGTCCGTTGTCCATCCAGGCCCGCTGGCGCCCCGCCTCGCCGCGTGCGGTGACCTCTGCGGGCCCGAAGACCTGCCGGCTGGTGCGGGCCAGGACGGCCCGCTCCGTGTCGCCGAGCAGCGAGAGCCGGCTGACGTAGCAGACCCGGGACGCGTCGGTGGTACCCGCCAGCAGGTCGTGGCAGGGCTTGAGGAACTCGCCGTCGGTGCCCAGGAAGACCGCCGTACGGCCGGAGTCGGCGGGCAGTGCCGCGGCGAGACGTGCGGCCACCTCCAGGCCGGCGCGGTGGAGGGCCGCGTACAGCTCCGCCGGGGTGGGCCGCGCCGGGTCGCGGACGCCGGACGCGTCGAACAGGGCCCGCAGGTTGCGCCGGTACTCGGCACCCTCCTCCGGGCCGAGCGAACCCGTCTGGGC
>NZ_JAAGLN010000304.1 GCF_010548145.1 Streptomyces sp. SID10853 | reverse complement strand
CCGCCTGGCGGCCTCGGCCCTGCGGGCGGCGGGCGCCGCGGTCGGCGCCGCGGGCTTGGGCTTGTTGGCGGACGGAGCCGCGGACGGCTCGGTCTTGGGCGCGACGGGCTTGGGGCTGTCGGACGCGAAGGCTGCGGTCGACGGGACGAGCACCGTGCCGACCGCCACGGCGGCGAGCACAGCGGTGCGCAGGGACAGACGTGGGGACATGAACAGCTCCAGTTCCAGCCCGGCCTTGGTGATTCCTGGCTGCGGTTCGCAGCAGGTGCCGGGCACAGCCACAGACTGGCAAGCAGTTATGAGGAAGCTGTCAGGACGCTGTGGTCATCGGATCAGGGCGAGGACGGCGAGGTCTCAGCGCCGGGCTCCGTGTCCGGCTCGTCCCTGTCCGTCGCCGTCTGAGGCCGTCGCAGCGGCAGTCTGAGGGTGAAGACCGAGCCTTCCCCCTCCGTGCTCGCGGCGCTCGCGGTGCCGCCGTGCGCCTCGGCCAGTTTGCGGACGATCGCCAGGCCCAGACCGCTGCCGCCCGTACGGCGGTTCCGCGACTTCTCGGCTCGCCAGAAGCGGTCGAAGACGTATGGAAGGTGTTCGGCCGGGATGCCGGTGCCGGTGTCGGCCACCTCCACCACGGCCTCCTGGACCGCCGCTTCGGTGGCCTGGCCTCCCGCCGGGTCGGGCGTACCGCCGTGCACCCGCAGGGTGACCCGGCCGCCCGCCGGTGTGTGGCGTACCGCGTTGGAGACCAGGTTGCCCACCGCCTGCCGCAGCCGGACCGGGTCGGCTGCCAGGACCAGGGCAGTGGCCCCCGGCGGCGCGCCGGTCACCGTCAGCGTCACCCCCGCCGTCTCCGCGCGGGCCTGGTGCGCCGACGCGACCTGGGCCAGGAGTTCCTGGATCCGCACCGGCTCCACATGCAGCCGCAGCGCCCCCGCGTCGGCGGCCGACAGGTCCTGGAGGTCGTCGATGATGTGCTGCAACTGCACCGCCTCCTCCAGGAGCGAGGAGACGAACGCCGGGTCGGGCTCGGCGAGGCCGTCCTGCGCGGCCTCCAGCCAGCCGCGGATGTTGCTGAGCGGTGTGCGCAGTTCGTGCGCGACGTCGCTCACCATCGCCTTGCGCTGCTCCTCAAGACGTGCGCGGTGCGCCGACATGTCGTTGAACGTCGCCGCGAGCCTGCCGATCTCGTTGTCCGTGGTGACCTCGACCGGCTCCGAACTTCCGCTGTCCCGCATCCGCTGTGCCGCGTCGGTGAGCGCGTGCAGGGGGCGTACCAGCCGCGCTCCGGCGAGTACCGAGGCGCCGACGGTGAGGGCCAGGACGAGCGCCGCGACCCCCGCGATACGGGCGGTGTTGGCGGGCGAGAGGTTGAACCCGGGGACCGTGCCGCCGCCTTGGTCGCCGATGAACAGCAGGGCGGGCGACGCGACGTACGAGCTGAGCTGTTCACGGCGTGCGGTGCCGACGCAGGACGCGATGGCCCGGTCGTCGTCGCCGTTGCGGACGCTCGGCGGCGGTACGGGGGTGGGCTCGGCCTCCACGGCTCTCGCGGCCCTCCTCGCCTCGGGGACCGCGGCCTGGTTCCAGGAGAGGTTCAGGCTCAGACGGATCCCGGGGCGGTGCTGGCGGTCCAGACACGCGTCCGCCAGATGGTTGAGCGCGGTGAGCGCCTTCTGCTCGGTCCTGGTGGGCGCGTCCAGAGCCTCCGTCGTGCACGCGGATCCCAGGGTGCGGTCCGGGTCGTTGCCCACCGGCTGGACAGTGGGGCGCCCGCTCGGCCCCTCCACCGCGTCCGACGCGATCCCCTGGCGGCTGAGGCAGGCCACGGCTTGGCCGGCCAGGCGCTTGAGCGTTGCGCGCTCCGACGCGGGCAGCCTGAACGGCCCGACCGCACGCGGGTCGATCCGGTCGGCCGGCGTGCCGGTCTTGGCGGAAGTCCGCGCCGCCAGCGTGGTGTCCGTGGCGAGCGGGTCGACGACCGCCGACACCTGGGGCGGCAGCGCGGGCGGCGGCTTCCGGTCCGCCGAGTCGGCGACGGGCTGGTGGTTCTCGGTCGTCAGGGCGATCCGCCGGCCGGACTGCCGGGCCAGCTTCCGTACGGTCGCCTCGACGCCGTCCCACCGGGGGTGCGCGGCCGCGTAGCCGAGCAGGGTGTTGTAGATACGGGTGTCGGCGGTGAGGTTCTGACCCTGCTCCTGTCTGATCGCACCCGATGTGGTCTGTGCGGCGAGCCACGCGGTCGCCACCACCGAACACGCTGCCACCAGCGCCGACACCGCCAGAAGCCGGCCGAGCAGGCTCCTGCGCAGGGGCAGCCGTGTACGCGCCGCACCGCTCGGACCGGTCCTGGAACGTCTAACGCGCGGCACGTCGGGGCCCCTCCGCCGGATCGGTCAGCTTGTAGCCGACGCCGAACACGGTGAGCAGCCGGGCCGGTCTGCGCGGAGCCGCCTCGATCTTCTTGCGCAGATTCATCACGTGGACGTCGACCGTGCGGTTGCTGATGTACCGGTCGAAGCCGTGCAGTTCCGCCAGCAGCTGCTGCCGGGTGAAGACCCGGTCGGGTTCGGCGGCCATCGCGGCCAGCACCCGGAACTCGCCGGGGGTGCAGTCGACCGGCCGGCCGCCGACCGACACCGAGTGCCGCGCCGGATCGATGACGAGCGCGCCCACCGACAGCAGCGGATCGGCGGCAGGCGCCGGGCCCGTGGACCGCCGGTTGCGGCGCAGCAGCGTGCGGACCCGGGCCATCAACTCCCGGGGGCTGTAGGGCTTGGTCATGTAGTCGTCCGCGCCCAGATCGAGCCCGAGCAGCAGATCGTCCTCGGTGGAACGGGCCGTGAGCATCAGCACCGGCAACTCCCGCGCCTCGGCGCGCAGGACCCGTACGACGTCCAGCCCGTCGGCGCGCGGCATCATCACATCCAGGACCAGGAGGTCGGGCGTCCGCTGCCGCACCTCCTCGAGGGCCGCGAGGCCGTCACCCACCACCGTGACGGCGTGTCCTTCACGTTCGAGGTATCGGCGTACCAGCTCGGCCTGTTTCTCGTCGTCTTCAGCGACGATGACATGTGCGCACACGTCGCTGATCGTAGATGAGTTCGGAAAACGGACGGGACGCGCCTGCGCGGACGGGCTGTGTCTGCTGCGGAGCTAGCATCAGGCCCATGGTGAACAGCCGACTGAGCCTGCCCGAGGTCGAGGCACTCGCACGCCGGGCGCACGCCACACAGACCGACAAAGCGGGACAGCCGTACACCGTGCATCTGGCGGCCGTCGCGGAGGGAGTCGCCGTACGCGGCGGCACCGACGAGCAGATCGCCGCCGCCTGGCTGCACGACGCGGTCGAGGACGGCGCGCTGAGCGCCGCCTGGCTGGAGGAAGCTCCGCTGTCGCGGGCGGTGAAGGACATGGTGTTCGCGATGACGAAGCGGACGGGGGAGAGCCCGGAGAGCTACGCGGCCCGGATCCTCGCCGTACCGGGCGCGCGGCTGATCAAGGAAGCCGACCTCGCGCACAACGCGGACCCGGGCCGGCTGGCCGTACTGGACGAGCCCACCAGGGAGCGGCTCACGGCGAAGTACGCGCGGATGCGCGAGCTGCTGGGGCTCGGCTGACCGCACGGCCATGGGTGGGGTGGGCCCACCCATGGCCGGAAGCGGCGGCACACCCGCGGGTGGTGGAGCCGGTCATGATCTCAGGTACGCGGCCGCCGCCCCCGCTCCTGCCTCGGGAAGCTCTGGTCGGCCCCCGGCAGCACCGGCTTCGGCAGTGTGGCCACCTCCTCCTTCGCCTGGGCCAGCTGCTCGGCCGTGTCCTCCGGGAGGTGCGGCGGGCGGTGGTGGGTGTCGGAGAAGCGGAAGGCCGAGGTCAGGTCACCGAAGGTGCGGCGGCGCCACTGGGTGATGTTGGGCTCCCGCACCCCCGTGAACCGCTCCAGGAACTGGAGCGCCGACGTGTGGTCGAAGCGCTCGCCCGCGACCCAGCCGCCCACCGTCCACGGCGACACGATGATCGCGGGGACCCGGAAGCCGCCGCCGATCGGCAGGCCGTCGACGAACTCGTCCTGGGTGCCCGGTTTCGGGGTGGGCGGAGCCACATGGTCGAACAGGCCGTCGTTCTCGTCGTAGTTGAGGATGAAGGCGGTCTTCGCCCACACCTTCGGGTTGGACGCGATGGCCTCGATCTTCTGGGCCACGAAGTCCGCGCCCGCCGCCGGGAGATAGTCCGGGTGCTCGGACTGGTAGCTCGTCGGCATGATCCATGAGACGGCCGGCAGCCGGTCGTTGCGGGCGTCGTCCTCGAAGGTGCCCTCCGGCTGCGGGCGTACCCCGCGCTCGTACAGCTCGTCGCCGGGCTTGGCGTCCTTGAACGACTGGAAGTTCTCCAGCATGTTGCAGCCGTAGTCGTCGTCCTGCTGGTAGACCTTCCAGCTGACGCCCGCCGCTTGGAGCCGCTCGGCGTAGGTCATCCAGCGGTACGGAGTGGGGGCCGTGTTGTTCAGGATCGGGCCGCCCTGGGTGCCGTTCGGGTCGAGGGTGCCCGTCATCCAGTACAGCCGGTTCGGCCAGGTGGGCCCGAACACGGAGCAGAAGTAGTTGTCGCAGATGGTGAAGGTCTCCGCCAGCGCGAACTGGAAGGGGATGTCCTCCCGGGTGTAATACCCCATGACGTAGGGGCCGTTGAGCCCGTCGGCCTTGCGGTGCGCGGGCAGCCACTGGTCCATCTTGCCGCCGTTCCACGCCTCGTGCTGCACGGACCAGGCGTGGCTGGTGGACGGGATGGCCTGGGCGCTGGATGTGTGCGTGTCCAGGTGGAACGGGAGCAGATAGCCCTTCGGGTTCACCGTGTCGGGCTGGTAGAAGACGGGCTTGCCGTTGGGCAGCTTCTGCGCGTGCGGGTCGCTGAAGCCGCGTACGCCGGACAGGGTGCCGAAGTAGTGGTCGAACGAGCGGTTCTCCTGCATCAGCATCACGACGTGTTCGATGTCGCGCAGCGAGCCGTGGCGCGGCGGCCCGGCCGCGACCGCCTTCTGCACACTCGGCGGCAGCAGCGAGAGCGCCGCCGCGCCGCCGACCGCGCCTGCCGCTGAGCCAAGGAGTCTGCGTCGCGTCAACTCGGCCATGAACATCCCCTTCTCAAGCTCGGACGGGCCCTTTCTCCAAGGCCCTCCCGAACCTTCGCGGGCGGCCGGTGAGGAGGGGAGGAGCGAAACGATGAACAAGTGGCCAATGTGCGGCAAGGGTTGGCCAAGCCGTGGCACGGTGTTCGGGCGGGGCGCCCACACGGACGGATCCCGTCCGGATGTGGTCCGGGCGGGATCCGTGGAGTTCGTCGAGTCCGTTGTGCGAAGGGGCAGTTGACCCTCAGCCGACGGAGGCTGTCGTGGGCGCCGCCGTGCCGTTCGCATCGCGGGCCGGAGCCGCCCGCGGTACGAGATGACGCTCGGCGAGGTGACCGAAGAGCAGTCCGAACGCCGTCCACAGGGTGAGCTGGATGGCGAGCGCGGAGAGCCTGAACTGCCAGAGCAAGGTGGCCGGGAAGTCCTTGGGCACCTCGTTGACGGCGGGCAGGAACGCATAGGCGAGTCCGACCACCACGAGGAAGGCGGCCCCCGCCGAGATGGTCGCGTTCCAGTTGCCCAGCCGGGGCGCGAGCCTCCTGCCGATGATCACCGCGGCGACGGCGAGCAGCACACTGAGAACCATCATCAGGAAGTACAGGGTGGTGCGTTTGCCGATGGTGTCGGGGTCGCCGACGGACGGCGGGTTGGCCGGGTACTTGAGGAACGGGACGACGTACACCGCGATCAGGGCGCCGGCCGAGACCAGCACGGCCGTGGCCCGCGGGCCGAAGCCGCCGATACGGCCGAGCGCGAAGCAGAACGCGAGAGCGGCGATTCCGCCCACCGCGACGCCGAAGACGAGCACACCGGTGGCCAGGCCGGCCGTCGACTGGAGCGAGCGGCTGACCACCTCCACTTCGTGCTCATGGCTGTGCGCGCCCTCGAACGCGATGGCCGCGTCCACCCGCGGCTCACCGAGCAGATAGGCGACGACCAGAGCCAGCACGCCGGCGGCCAGGCCGGACAGCATGCCGCGGACGAGCAGGGCGCGTATGGATATGGAGTTCATGAGAGAGGTCCCCTGGATGTCAGAAGGTCGGTGACAGGGGAATCAGTGGCAGGGGAAGCCGAGGAGATGACGCCCGTCGTGGACCCACTCGTGCACGTCGGTGCCCGAGACGACCGAGGTGGCGCCCTGCTCGGCGCCGACGAAGTACAGCAGGATGAGCATCAGGATCCCGAAGAAGACCGCCCAGGGGGCGATGGCCTTGAGGGAGATGGGGGCGATCGCCGGAGTGGCGGGGGCCTCCGGGGTGGGGGCAAGGGTGCTTGCCATGGCAGTACCTCCTGGGGAACACGCGTCCCGATCGTGGTGCCTGAGACGAAGGTGCTGGGTCTGACTTCCCGCAGGACGGGTTCACAGTGGCGCGACCGTGCCGGAATCTCACCGGACTTCCATCACACCTTCGTCATGTGCACGTGGACCGTACCGCCTGACGGGCGGGCTCCGCTACGGCGCCGTACGGCCGGCCGGCCCGCTCCACCCCGCGCCTGCCGGCCCTGGCCCGCGTGATCTCCTTGTCCGGACGGCGGAAGAACGGCGGGCGGACGAGCGGACGGACCGCGGACGGGGACAGCGATGACCGTACGAGTGATGTTGATCTCACCTGCTCACAGCGGTGCGCTGCGTGAGGCCCGCTTCGACGATGACGGGCCGCTCGACGGGGCGGGGACCCGCCGGGCGGCGCGGGCCGCGGACGCCGTACCGGGCGCCGACCGGCTGCTGACCGCGCCCGACACCCGCTGCCGGC
>NZ_JAAGLN010000303.1 GCF_010548145.1 Streptomyces sp. SID10853 | reverse complement strand
CGTGCCCGGTGCGTCCTGCGGCCTGCGGCCGCCGTCCCGTACGACCGGGGTCGGCAGGGTGCTCGGCTCGTCGTCGTCTTCGGCCGCCGGGGGCGGCGGGTCGGCGGGCGCGGCGGCCCGTTCGGCCGGGGACCAGCTGAGGACGGCGCCGCAGCCTTCGCAGAACGAGTGCCCGGGCGTCGAAGGCGTACCGCACTCGGCGCACGCACGGGTCCGCTCCCGCGTCCGTCCAGGGTCGGCGCCTGGGGGCTGAGTGGTCATTTGCCGGGGGTCCTTTCGGCCGCGGTCACCTGGACCGTGAAGGGCATGTGGGCGGGGCGGGCGGCTTCGACGAGGCTTTCCAGCCGGTGCTGGTCGCCCGGGGCCGGATGGGGCAGCGCCAACGACACGTGCAGGCTCGGACGCCGTCCGCCGGGGACGGGCCCGAGCGGGCGGGCGTCCCAGTCGGCCGCGCCGCTCTCGGCGATCACCGGCTCGACGCCGAACGTCAGCCTGATCACCTCGGCGAGCCCGCGCCGGGTGCCGCGGATGCGGTGCAGATGCGCTGCGGCGGCCACGGCGGCCCTGAGTACGGCTTCGCCCTCCTGCCCACCGACGCGTTCGGCGCCGTCCGTCTCGGCGCCGACCCACTCCGCGAGCCAGCGGGTGAAGTCGGCGGGCGCCAGCGACGGGGTGAAGTAGGAGTCGAGGCAGTCGAGGACGTTGTGGATCGGGGCGAGAATGTCGTCGAGACCGGCGACGAAGCGCTGCGCCAGCTCGTCGTCGGCGAACACCGCGGGGAGCATCAGGCCCAGCGGCGCCGACGAGCCCAGGCCGTCGACGGAGCCCCTCATGATCCGTCCCCGATGACCCGGACCCGGTGGTCGAACGAGAAGACCAGCGCCGGGGCTTCGAGGTCGATCCGCTCGGTCGCGTCGCCGCGCTTGCCGGTCAGCGGGTCGGCCGGGTGCAGCAGCACCTGGTCCACCAGCTCCACACCCGGCACCCGCTGGAGGACCGCGAAGATCTCACCGGACTGCACCGGACGCCCGAACGGCCACCCGGTGCCGTGCGCACCGCCGGTCAGCGGGTCGAGGTGCCGGTAGAGCGCCTCGTGCGCCTGCCGCCTGACCTTGTCGGTGTCGGCGCCGCGGAAGGCGTGCACGGTCGCGACGACGGTGATGCCCTGGTAGAAGGGCGGGCCCACCGCCAGCCGGGTGCCGAGCAGCCGCCGCTCGTCCAGATAGCGGGTGATGCGCTCCAGCAGCGCGTCGCCGGGCACGAGTTGCTCGAACCGCAGCCAGCCGCCCGGGTCGGGCACCGCCTGCGGCACGACCAGGACCCGTACGGCATGGGCGCCGTGCTCGTCCGACTTGCCTTCGAGGCAGGTGATACGGGCGGTCTCCGGGGCCGCGCGCCGGGCCAGTTCCTCGTAGTCGCGCAGGGTCACCGCACGGTCCTGGGCGCGCAGCGTGATCGGGGCGCGGGCCTTGGCCTCGTCGACGGTCTCCCCGTCGACCCCGCCCCTGGCCGCTTCGCGGTTGATGACCTCGGAGACGTACGGGACGGAGTTGCGCAGCACCTGCACGGCGCCGCGGGCGACGTTGCCGTGCCGTCCGCCGCCGGTCCGGTAGCTGCGCGCGCGGATGACGGCGCCCTTCGGCGGCACCGCGCCGTACTGCCGCATGGTGCCGTCGGCCTCGCGTACGGAGGGGCCGAAGGCTATCTCGCCGGTGGCCGCGTCCAGGGTCAGATGGCGGTCGTCGGGTCCGGACGCGGCGAAGTGCGGGACGACGTCCCAGTCGACCCAGCCGTCGCGCTCGGCGATCTGCAGGTTCAGCGGCGGTACGTCACCGACGACCGGGGCGGCGGCGAGCCGCAGCCGCTGGCCGGGCAGGCCGCTGGACTCGCCGAGCGCCTCGTCGCGCACGGTCTCGGCGTGCACGGCGCCCGTGGTGCCGCCGATGGTGAACGCCTCGGCCGAGCGCACGGTGGGCGATGTCGTGTAGAAGGGCTGCCCGGTGGCGGGTTCGGTGACCCGGCAGCGCAGCCAGCCCGCCTCGCGGCGCCCGGAGCGGGACTTGGTGTGGCCGCCGGGGACGTGCAGGACGACCTCGCCCGGCCGGTTGAGACCGCCGGTGCCGTCCCGGTCCACCTCGCAGGCGGTCCAGCCGTCCTCGGTCCACGCCTCCCAGACCAGCGGGGGCTGCCGCGGGTCGACACCGACACCGTCGACACGGCTGTCGAGGGTCAGCGCCACCGCGCAGCGCGGGACGGCCGCGGTGAGGCCGAACATCAGGCAGTCGCCGGGCTGCGGCGACTCGGAGAAGCAGAGCAGGTCCTTGGCCTCGGCCAGCTCGGACGTACGGTCGGCGGCGGTCTCACCGTTGCGCTGGACCACCAGATACGCCAACTCGCACGAGTAGACGGTGAGTTCGCGCTCGGTGGCGAAGACCACCGCCTCCTCGCTCTCGGTGCGGGCGGTGGCGATCTCGGTGCCGACGGGCAGCCGTACGGCCTCGTCGAGCGGCGCCGACAGCCAGAAGGTGACGTCGGTGCGCGCCGCCGACGGCGGGAAGAGGGTGATCCCGATCAGGTCGAGGAAGGCGAGGTGGTTCTTCTCGGGGACGCGGTTGAGCCGGTAGACGATCTGGTCGGCCATGTGCGCGACCGTCTCGACGAGCGTGACCCCCGGGTCGGACACGTTGTGGTCCGTCCACTCCGGGGCGCGCTGCTGGATGTAGCGCTTGGCGTCGTCGACGAACTGCTGGAAGCGGCGGTCGTCGAGGTGGGGAGAGGGCAGTGCCATCAGCGTTCGCTTTCGGTGGCCGGTCCCGCATCCGAGGACGGCTCGTCGTGGGAGGGAATCGTGTAGAACGGGAAGACCAGGCTGCGCGGGTTGTTGGTGCCGCGGATCGAGTACCGGACGTCGATGAAGAGCACGCCCTGTTCGTCCCCGGCGCTCACCTCGACATCCTCCACCTCGATGCGCGGCTCCCAGCGGTCGAGGCTCACATACACCTCGTGCTGGATACGGCCGGCCGTCGCCTCGTTGACCGGGGCGAAGACCATGTCGTGGATGGCGCAGCCGAAGTCGGGGCGCATGGGGCGTTCGCCCGGGGCGGTGGCGAGGACCAGCCTGATGGCCTCCTCGACCTCGCGCTCCCCGCTGACCATGGCGATGCCACCGGTGGGGCCGATACGCAGGGGGAACGCCCAGCCGGTGCCGACGAATTGCTCTGCCATATCAGACCACCGGCAAGTCGTTGGCGGTGACGACGCCCATCAGCGCCACGCTGACGGCCTTGATCCCGATGTTCGCGACCGCGTTGAGCTGGATGCTGCCGACCGCGTCGATGGTCGCCAGGCCGCCGACGTTCATGCCCAGTTCGCCCCCCGCCTCCATGTTGAGCGCACCCGCCGCCTTCGCGTTGATGACCGACCCCGTCAGGTCGAGCATCCCACCACTCATGATGGAGATCTTGCCGCCCGCCTTCAGCGACAGGTCCTTCCCCGCCTCGACGGACACCGACCGGGTGCCCTTGATGGTGACGGAGCCCTTGCTGTCGACGGTGATCTCGGTCTTGGTGCGGTCCAGGTTGATGGTCAGCCGGTCGTCGCCGCTGCTGATGCGGACCCCGCGTTTGCCGCCGGTCCGCTGGTCGAGCAGGTCGACCCGGTTGTTGCTGCGGTCGGCCAGGGTGTGCCGGGTGGCACGGCCGCTGGTGCGGTCGTAGGGCTGGACGTCGTTGGTGCCCGGCTTGTCCTTGCCGTTGTAGAGGCCGCCGATCACGAACGGGTGGTCGAGGGCGCCGCGGTCGAAGGCCACCAGCACCTCGTCCCCGGCGTCGGGCGCGATGAGGCCGCCGCCCTTGAGCCCGCCGAACTGCACGGTACGGGTCCAGTCGCTGGTGTACATGTCGTCGAGCCACGGGAAGCGCAGCTTGACGCGGCCCTGCCTCAGCGGGTCCTTGACGTCGGTGACCAGCGCGTTGGCGACGCTGGGCAGCCGGACCGACGGGCTCGCCCCGCCCGATGTGAGCCCGTACGTCGAACGCCACTGCCGGCCGCTGACCGTCAGGAACGTCTCGTAGTGCCGGCCGTCACCGAAGGTGTGACGGGCCGCCGTCACCGTGTACTTGCCCTCGAACGGGTCGCCCACATCGGCGAGCGCGACCGGCACGCCGGGCCGCAGCTTGGGGTTGCCGCGGACCGTCACCTCCAGCTCGGCGAAGGCCGCGGTGACGTCGTCGGCGAGGGCCGAAGCCGCGTTCTTCACCTCGCTCTGCTTGTCGTACGGGGTGTCCGTCTCGACGATCGTGGCGGGGCCGAACTTGCTGCTGGCCTTCGCGGGCGAAGTGCCGATGGATATACCGGGGTTGGAGGTGGCGGGCGACTTGCCGACGAGGTCGCGCTTGGCGGTCACGTCCCAGCCGCGCGCCTCGACCTTGGCCACCTGGTCGGCGGAGGTCACCGCGGCGCGGCAGCGCAGGATGTCGACCCCGGCCTCCAGGACGTACGGGCTCTTCTCGCTCGGTGTGCTCACCGGCGGGGCGCCGGACGCCGGATCGGGCTTCGCGAACTGGAACTCGCCCTTGGAGTCGACGGACATCACCCGCTCGTTCTCGTCGGCGAGCCGGCACAGGAAGTCCCAGTCGGTGACGTTGGCCTGGGTGATGTACTCGTAGATGCCCTTCGTGGCATCGATGTTGCCGATCGGGAGCTTGTCCTGGCCGGCGAGCTTGCGGGCGATGTCGGACGCCGTCATGTTCCGGTATCCGATCACCCGGCGCTGGCGCAGCATCCGGTGACCGCCGTCGTAGCCGCGGATGACCGTCCTGGTGCCGGTGCCGTCGTAGTCGATCTCCAGGCCGGTGATCTCACCGGTGATCAGCGGGGACTGGGCCCCCTGGCCGTCGGCGACCGGCGCGATGACGGTCTTCTTGCCGATGTCCGCGCCGGATTCGGAGAGCACCTTCTTCTTGGGGTCGCGGAAGGTGAGCTCGAAGGCGCCGGGCACCCCCGCGCCGAAGTCGACCCAGCCCCCGACGAGCAGCGAGGCGAGCTCCTTCGTCAGCGGCGCCCCGCCGATCGTGACATGGAGGACGTTGGAGTAGCCGATCTTGGTCATCAGTGGCCGACCTCTTCGGCAGCGGGAAGCATGAGTTCGGTGCCGGGGCTCAACTGCCCGGGGTTGTCGATGCCGTTGGCCTCGGCGATGGTCCGCCAGACGGTGGCGTCACCGTACTCGCGCCAGGCGAGGAACTGGAGCGAGTCACCCGCGACGACCCGGTGCACCCGGCGTGCGGTGAGCGCACCGGATGTGGGGTTCTGCCCGGCGGTCTTGCTCGGGATCTCGTGCAGATGCACCTGGCAGGTGGCCCTGATCGGCACACCGGTGGTGCTGAAGAGGCTGTACGAGGCGTCGACCGAGCTGACGTACGCGGTGAAACGCGCGGTGGAGAACGCGCCCCACTGGAAGACCACCCACGGCGTCGACGGCTGCTTCGCCGCGATGCTGGCCGAGGTCGTCTCGCAGCAGGAGAAGAGCGCTTCGACGTTCTTCCGTACGTCGTTGCTGTCCGGCTCGTCGGAGCTGTCGAGGAACACCTCGACCGTCATCTCGCGGGGCTCGGGCCCCATGAACTCCGGCACCGCGCCGTCGCGCACCGCCGCCGTGGGGGTGGTCTTCCACTGGGCGCGGCGGCTCAGCGCCAGCTGCGACGGGTTGAAGTCGAAGTTGAACGTGCGGATCAGCCCGCCGGGCGTGGTGCTGTAGCCGACGGGCGGCTGGTGGATCGCCAGCGTCGCCCGCACCAGGCTCTTGCCCGCGCCGCCCTTGCCTCCGGTGCTCGCCATCTGCGCGGCCCCCTAGTCCGTGAATCCGTGGTGGGTGATCTCCAGGGTCTCAGTGGCCACCGAGGGACTGGAAGGGTTCAGCGAAGGTCCGCGCCAGCTCACCGGCAGCACATCGATCAGACCCCAGCGGGCGACCAGCGAACCGTCGGCGCGCAGCGCGGAGATCTGCGCGGTCGGCCGGGTGACGCCGGTGGTGATGGAGGAGATCCACCGCGCGACCTTCGCGGTGTCCGGGGTGAGCGGGCGGGTCAGCGTGATGTTGGAGAACGTGACCCGGGACGGCAGCTGCCAGACGAAGCCGTTGTTGCCGCCCTCCTGCCGCTGCTCGATCTCCACCTGGGAGGAGAGCCCTTCGCAGCCGTTGAACGTGCCCAGGCTCTCTCCGTCGATGGACAGGCTGAAGAAGATGGTGGAGCCGGGATCCTGGTCCTGGGGCATCGGGTGCGGCGTTCCTTCCTGCGGTCGGTGCGGGTGGTGCGGTCCTGCGGGTGGTGCGGGTGGTGCGGTCCTGCGGGCGGTGCGGTCCTGCTGGTCGTGCGGTCGTGCGGTCCTGCGGGTGGTGCGGTCGTGCGGTCCTGCCATGGTGCGCCGGGGCGGTCGCCGTCAGCGGCGGGGGTCCCGGAGTCTGCCGATCCGTTCACGGTCCATGCGCAGCTCCGTCCTCAGCAGCCGAGTGATCGGCCCCATCAGCCGGTGGGTGAGCTCGTCCACCTGGCCGTCGGAGAGGTCCCGGGCGTCGAACCTGCTCCCGGTGTCCTCGGTGGCGCCGTCGCAGCGCGGGCCGTTGTTGAGGTTCGGCGCCACCGCACTGTACGGCGGAGGGTTCTCGGCCCGCTCGGTGTACGGGGGCGGAGGCGCGCCTCCACCGCCGTTGCCCGAGCCGCCCGATGGGTTCTGGGTCGTCAGGTTCACGGCCGGGAGCTGCGGCGGGACGGGCGCGGGCGCCTTCACCAGCTGGGGCGGATTCGACCCGTGCGATGTCGGGGTGCCGGGTGCCCGCTGCACCGGCAGCGCCGCGGGCGCCGCCGCGGCGGCCGTACGGCCGAGGGCGAC
>NZ_JAAGLN010000302.1 GCF_010548145.1 Streptomyces sp. SID10853 | reverse complement strand
CTCCGCCGGGCCCACGCGCAGCTTGCCGAGCACCGTCCCCGGCACCCCGGCCGCCGCGCTCCGCAGCACCGCGGCAGCCGCCTCCTCCGTGATCCAGGCCCCGTCCGGCGCACCGCCGAGCGGCAGCAGCCTGCCGAGGCCGAGCCTGCTGCGGACGGCCTGCGCCAATCCGTCATGCCCCCACGATCCGTCACCCGTCATACCCCCACCCTGCCGCATTCCCGGCGCGTAACCGGGAAAGCGCACCTACCGTGGGCACAGAATCCACTACCGCTCGGAGAGGGACACACGGCGATGAGTGAGACCCCGCAGCAGCACCAGTCCGACATCTCTGGCAAGGGCCCGGCGGGCCAGGAGCCCCGGAAGACCGATGTGACCAAGCGTGGCGGCGGCGCTCCCGGCTCCCGCGGCCGCACCACCATCGCGGACGGCGTGGTCGAGAAGATCGCCGGTCTCGCGGCGCGCGACGTGCCGGGCGTGCACGCGATGGGCAGTGGCATCTCCCGGACGTTCGGTGCGGTGCGCGACCGGGTGCCCGGTGGCGGCAAGTCCGTGTCACGCGGGGTGAAGGCCGAGGTCGGCGAGGTCCAGACCGCTCTCGATCTGGAGATCGTCGTCGAGTACGGCGTGTCGATCGCGGAGGTCGCCCGCGATGTGCGGGAGAACGTCATCTCGGCGGTGGAACGTATGACGGGGCTCGAGGTCGTCGAGGTCAATATCGCGGTCAGTGATGTGAAGCTGCCCGACGAGGAAGACGATGAAGAGCCGGAGTCCCGACTTCAGTAACCCCGTACCTTCGGCTTAGGAGCGCACGATGAGTATGGCTGTGGTCGGCCTGTTGGCCGGTATGGCACTTGGCTTCGCCGGCTACTTCGGCGGCTTCGGAGCCTTTCTGCTGGTGGCCGCACTGGGTGCGGTCGGCTTCGTCGCGGGCAAGTTCGTCGACGGCGACCTGGAAGCCGGCGACTTCTTCCGCGGCCGCGACCACGGCGACGGGCGGCGATGAGCCCTCAGGTGGCGCCGGCCGAACGTGGTTCGACCCGTATCGCCGACCGGGTCGTGTCGAAGATCGCGGCGCAGGCGGCGCGTGAGGCGATCGGCACGGTGCCCGACGGCGGCACCGCCCCGAACGCGACGGTCACGGTGCAGGACTCCCGTGCGCGGGTGCGGGTGAGTCTGGAGCTCGGCTATCCGTCCGACATCGGCGCCCAGTGCGGAGCGGTCCGCCGCCGGGTGGCCCAGCGGGTCGAGTCGCTGGCGGGCATGGAGGTGCCCGAGGTGGCGGTACAGGTCGAGCGGCTGCACTCCGAACAGACCCGCGGCTCCGACCGGGGAAGGGCGCGATGAGCGAAGCGGACGACAGCACGCGACGGCTGCCCGTCATGGAGAAGGCCCCGGCCAAGCCCAGCAGCCCCGGTTCCGCCACCGCGTACGTACCGGCGCCCGGTTCGGGTGGCCGGGCGAGGCGTTTCTGGTCGGGGCGCAGAACACCGGCCGGCCTGCTCGCACTGGTGGTGCTCGCCGCGGCCGGGGTGCTGCTGTACGACGTGTCGGCGGTACGGGCGGGCCGGCCGGCGATGCACTGGCGCCGGGTGGTCGCCGACGATCTGGCGACGCGCCCCCTCGACAGCATCTGGATCAAGGTCTGTGCCGGTGTGGTGATGGCCATCGGCCTCTGGCTGCTGATCCTGGCGCTCACCCCCGGGCTGCGCTCGCTGTTGCCGATGCGGCGCGACAGCCCGCAGGTCAAGGCAGCTCTCGAACGGGACGCGGCGGCGCTGGTACTGCGGGACCGGGCCATGGAGGTGGCCGGTGTGCAGTCCGTACGCATCCGGATGAAGCGTTCCAGGGTCAAGGTGCGTGCCCGCTCGCACTTCGGCGAACTCGACGACGTACGGTCCGACTTGACCGACGCGATGGCGACGGGGATCACCGCACTGGGGCTCGGGTCGCGGCCCCGGCTCTCCGTGCGGGTCGGCCGTCCCGCCGGAAAGGGGTGATGTGGCGATGCTGAAGACGGTCAACCGGGTCCTGCTCACCCTCGCCGGACTGGTGCTGCTCTGCCTGGGTGGAGCGGTGCTGGCGGCGGGGCTGAATCTCTCCGTCCCGTCGTGGTGGCCCTGGAGCGGGCCGCACGACGTCCTGCTCAGCACCGCGCGCCGTACCAAGTGGCGTGGCGACAGCTGGTGGTGGCCGGTGGTCATCGCCGCGCTCGCCGTCATCGTGCTGCTCGCACTCTGGTGGCTCCTCGCGCAGCTGCGCCGCGCGCGGCTGTCCGAGGTGCTCGTGGACAGCCGCGACGGTGACGGAGCGCGGCTGAGGGGCCGGGCGATGGAGAACGTACTGGCGGCCGAGGCCGAGTCGCTGCCCGGCGTCGACCGTGCGGCGGTCAGGCTGACCGGCCGGCGTACCTCCCCGTCGGCCCGGATCGGGATGGCGCTCTCGGCGCACTCCGAGCCGGTTTCGACGCTCTCGCGTCTCACCACCGGGGCCCTGGCGCACGCCCGTGAATCGGCGGGTCTTGCCGGACTTCCCGCCGAGGTCAGGCTGCGTGCGGTGAAACACCGCGCACGCCGGGTGTCCTGAGCGAAGGCCCACGCAGCCGGGCCGCGGCCGGGCCGGAGTCAGGCCCGCAGCCGCGCCGCGGTCAAGTCGCGGCAGGGGCCGCGGTCAGGCGGTCAGTCGGACAGGCCCGCCAGGTCACGCAGCCTGCGGGCCTGTCCGGCGCGCTCGGCGGTGCGCTGTTCCTCGTACGTACGGTCCGCTGCCCCCAGCAGCAGCGCCTTGGTCTCGATGACCGCGTCGCGGGGGGCCGCGAGCAGGGCGGACGCCAGGTCCGCGACCGTGCCGTCGAGCTCGTCGGCGGGGACGGCCAGATTGGCCAGGCCCGTACGGACGGCTTCCTCGGCGTGCACGAACCGGCCGGTGGCGCAGATCTCCAGCGCGCGGGCATAGCCGACGAGCCCCACCAGCGGGTGCGTGCCGGTGAGGTCGGGGACGAGCCCGAGGCTGGTCTCGCGCATGGCGAACTGCACGTCCTCGGCGACAACCCGCAGGTCACAGGCGAGGGCGAGCTGGAAACCGGCACCGATCGCATGGCCCTGGACAGCGGCGATGGTGATCAGGTCGGTACGGCGCCACCAGGTGAACGCCTCCTGGTATTCGGCGATGGCCGCGTCGAGCGAGGCGTCATCACCGCGTGCCAGATCGAGGAAGGACGGCTCTCCGTCGAAACCCTCAGGCGTGAACGCCTGCCGGTCCAGGCCGGCGGAGAAGGACTTGCCCTCACCGCGCAGCACCACGACGCGGACACTGCCCGGCAGTGACCGTCCCGCTTCTGTCAACGCCCGCCACAGAGCGGGAGACTGGGCGTTGCGCTTCGCGGGGTTGGCCAGTGTCACCGTGGCAACCGCGTCCTCGACGGCAAGCCGTACGCCGTCCTTGTCGAACACGTAGTCGAGCGAGGTCATGGGGTCTCCGGTTCGGTGCAGACAGTTAAGTGACTGCACAGTAACCACCCTGCCGGCTGGTCGACCGACCGGGTGGCCACCATGGTGAACCGGTGAATCCAGAACCGGGCCTCTCGGCCCTGTCAGGCCGAAGCGGCCTTCTTGCCTCGCGTTGCTCCGCCGCGTCCTCGCAGCGTCACACCGGATTCACTGAGCATCCGATGGACGAAGCCGTAGGAACGGCCCGTCTCCTCGGCCAGTGCCCGGATGCTCGCACCGGAGTCGTATTTCTTCTTCAGGTCTGCCGCGAGCTTGTCACGCGCGGCGCCGGTAACCCGGCTGCCCTTCTTCAGAGTCTCGGCCACCCGTGCCTCCTCAAGGAAGTGCGCTCTGGACTCTCATGATCACCCCTCCCGGCCTTCCTGGCCACCCATTCGGCAAGGTCTGTACCGGAGGGATTTCCGTGTCCCGGCTCACTACGCGGACCGGATCGCCGCATTCCGGCAGCGGCGGAACGCGCACAGGACCGCCGCTGAGCACGAAAACGCTGGTCAGCGACGGTCCTGTGAAAGGAGTTCGGTACGGTCATGCGCCGAGCCCGCCGGACGGGCGGCGGGCAGCGGACACGCCGGGGTACGAGAGCGGCTCACTCAGATGAAGGATCACCCGTAAGCCGAATGATCCATTCGCGGTGGATCAGGCGACGGATCAGGCACTGGATCAGGCCAGTGCCACCAGGTCCGCGTAGTCCGGACCCCACAGGTCCTCGACGCCGTCCGGCAGCAGGATGATCCGCTCCGGCTCCAGCGCGTGCACCGCGCCCTCGTCGTGGGTGACGAGGATGACCGCGCCCTTGTAGGTGCGCAGAGCGCCGAGGATCTCCTCGCGGCTGGCCGGGTCGAGGTTGTTGGTGGGCTCGTCGAGGAGCAGCACATTGGCCGACGAGACGACGAGAGTCGCCAGCGCCAGCCGGGTCTTCTCACCGCCGGAGAGCACCCCGGCGGGCTTGTCGACGTCGTCGCCCGAGAAGAGGAACGAGCCGAGCGTCTTGCGGACCTGCACCAGATCGAGGTCGGGCGCGGCGGAGCGCATGTTCTCCAGGACCGAGCGGTCGGGGTCCAGCGTCTCGTGCTCCTGCGCGTAGTAGCCCATCTTCAGGCCGTGGCCCTCGATGACCTCACCGGTGTCGGGCTTCTCGGCGCCGGCGAGCAGCTTCAGCAGCGTGGTCTTGCCCGCGCCGTTGAGGCCGAGGATGACGACGCGGGAGCCCTTGTCGACGGCGAGGTCGACATCGGTGAAGATCTCCAGCGAGCCGTACGACTTGGACAGGCCCTCCGCCATGAGCGGGGTCCTGCCGCACGGCGCCGGGTCGGGGAAGCGCAGCTTGGCGACCTTGTCGGAGACCCGGACGGCCTCCAGGCCGGCGAGCAGCCGGTCCGCGCGCTTGGCCATGTTCTGCGCGGCGACGGTCTTGGTCGCCTTGGCGCGCATCTTGTCGGCCTGCGAGTTGAGGGACGCGGCCTTCTTCTCGGCGTTCTGGCGCTCGCGCTTGCGGCGCCTCTCGTCGGCCTCGCGCTGCTGCTGGTAGAGCTTCCACCCCATGTTGTAGATGTCGATCCGGGTGCGGTTGGCGTCCAGGTAGAAGACCTTGTTGACGACCGTCTCGACCAGCTCTTCGTCGTGGGAGATCACGACGAAGCCGCCGCGGTAGTTCCTCAGGTACTCGCGCAGCCAGACGATGGAGTCCGCGTCGAGGTGGTTGGTGGGCTCGTCGAGGAGCAGGGTGTCGGCGTCCGAGAAGAGGATCCTGGCCAGCTCGACCCGGCGGCGCTGACCACCGGAGAGCGTGTGCAGCGGCTGGCCGAGCACCCGGTCGGGCAGCCCGAGCGCGGCGGCGATGGTGGCGGCCTCGGCCTCGGCGGCGTACCCGCCCTTGGTGAGGAACTCGGTCTCCAGGCGCTCGTACTTCTTCATCGCCTTCTCGCGGGTCGCACCCTGGCCGTGCGCCATGCGCTCCTCGTTCTCGCGCATCTTGCGCAGGACGGAGTCGAGGTCACGGGCGGAGAGGATGCGGTCGCTGGCGAGGACGTCGAGGTCGCCGGTGCGGGGGTCCTGCGGGAGGTAGCCGACCTCGCCGGAGCGGGTGATGGTGCCCCCCGCGGGAACGCCTTCGCCGGCGAGGCACTTGGTGAGCGTGGTCTTGCCCGCTCCGTTGCGGCCGACGAGGCCGATGCGGTCGCCCTTGGCGATACGGAAGGAGGCGGACTCGATGAGGATGCGGGCGCCGGCGCGCAGCTCGATGCCGGAAGCGGTGATCACGGAAAAACTCCAGGGCGGTATGGACGGCGGAAGGGCAGGCGGAGGGTTGCTTCGACGCCGGCTAATGCACAAGGAGAAATGCCATGCGGCCCAGTCTAACGGTGCCACGCGGGCACTCTGTCGGTGCCCGGTGCCAGACTGGGAGAGCACCGCACACAAGCAGGACAAATCGGAAGCGTGAATCCGGCGGAAGGGTGTCCCGGCATGGTTGCCACGATCAGTCCGACGCTGTTGTACGACGACGCCAAGGTGGCCATCCGGCTGCTCAAGGACGCGTTCGGCTTCAGGGAGGTCGCTGTCTACGAGGACGAGGGCGGCGCGGTCCTGCACGCCGAGCTGGCCTACGGCGACGGCATGGTGATGCTGGGCACCCGGGGCCGGGAGGGGGTCTTCGCCAAGGCGATGGCGAAGGGCGGCCCGGTGGGCGTCTACGTCGCCGTCGAGGACACCGACGCCCACCACCGGCAGGCCGTGGAGCACGGGGTCGAGATCCTGATGCCGCCGACCGACCAGGACTACGGCTCCCGCGACTACATGGCGCGCGACGCCGAGGGGAACATCTGGAGCTTCGGCACATATGTGCCGGGCGGGGCGGCCTGAGGGACGCCGTTCGCGGGGCCTGCTCGCGGGGCCCTTGTGCGCTTCTGGCGCAAGGGCCCCGGGGCAGCCGTGCTCAGACGCCGCCGGTGTGCACCTGGAAGGCGGCCCGGCGCACCGCTTTGGCCAGGGCCGGGTCGGGGTGTGCGGCCGCCAGTGCCACCAGCACCTGCACCGTGCGCGGGTGCCCCACGGCCCGTACCTCTTCGAGCAGGGCGGGCACGGTGCCCTGGACCGCCGATTCCAGATGGCGGACCAGCAGGGTGCTCTCCCCGTGGTCGGCGACGGCGGCCGCCGTGTCCACCCAGAGCCAGGTCGCCTCCTCACGGGTGAGCGCGTCGTGGGCGTCCTCGGGGTCGGCGCCCTCGTACTCCGCGAGCCAGAGCACGGCGTACGGCCGGAGCGAGGTCTCATCGGCCGCATCCCGCACCGCGGCCTCCGCGGGCGCGCCGACCACCCGCAGCGCCTCGAAGGCGAGACCCCGCAGCAGCGCGTCCTCGCCGCGGGCCACAGCGAGCAGCTCGGTGACGGCGCTG
>NZ_JAAGLN010000301.1 GCF_010548145.1 Streptomyces sp. SID10853 | reverse complement strand
CCAAGCCCGCCGTACAGCCGCCCGAACCCGCCACCCAGGGCGCGACCGCGCGCCCGGCCCCGCAGAGCCCGGTGGCGCGCTCCGGCGGCTCGTCCAACCGGGTCAGGGCCAGGCTCGCCCGGCTGGGTGTGCAGCGCTCCTCGCCGTACAACCCGGTGCTCGAACCGCTGCTGCGGGCCGTCCGCGGCAACGACCCCAAGATCGAGTCCGCGACCCTGCGGCAGATCGAGCGCGCCTACCAGGTGGCCGAGCGCTGGCACCGCGGGCAGAAGCGCAAGAGCGGCGACCCGTACATCACGCACCCGCTCGCGGTGACGACGATCCTCGCCGAGCTGGGCATGGACCCGGCCACTCTGATGGCGGGGCTGCTGCACGACACCGTCGAGGACACCGAGTACGGCCTGGACACCCTGCGCCGCGACTTCGGCGACCAGGTCGCCCTGCTCGTCGACGGCGTCACCAAGCTCGACAAGGTGAAGTTCGGCGAGGCCGCGCAGGCCGAGACCGTACGCAAGATGGTCGTCGCCATGGCCAAGGACCCGCGCGTCCTGGTCATCAAGCTCGCCGACCGGCTGCACAACATGCGCACCATGCGGTATCTCAAGCGGGAGAAGCAGGAGAAGAAGGCCCGCGAGACCCTGGAGATCTACGCGCCGCTCGCCCACCGCCTGGGCATGAACACCATCAAGTGGGAGCTGGAGGACCTCGCCTTCGCGATCCTCTACCCCAAGATGTACGACGAGATCGTGCGGCTGGTCGCCGAGCGTGCCCCCAAGCGCGACGAGTACCTCGCCATAGTGACCGACGAGGTCCAGTCCGATCTGCGCGCCGCCCGTATCAAGGCCACGGTCACCGGGCGCCCCAAGCACTACTACAGCGTCTACCAGAAGATGATCGTCCGCGGCCGTGACTTCGCGGAGATCTACGACCTGGTGGGCATCCGCATCCTCGTCGACACCGTCCGCGACTGCTACGCGGCGCTCGGCACCGTCCATGCCCGGTGGAATCCGGTCCCGGGGCGGTTCAAGGACTACATCGCGATGCCCAAGTTCAACATGTACCAGTCGCTGCACACCACGGTGATCGGCCCCAGCGGCAAGCCCGTCGAGCTGCAGATCCGTACGTTCGACATGCACCGCCGCGCCGAGTACGGCATCGCCGCGCACTGGAAGTACAAGCAGGAGGCCGTCGCGGGCGCCTCCAAGGTGCGCACCGACGCACCGAAGAGCCCCGGCAAGGGCTCCCGCCAGGACACCGTCAACGACATGGCCTGGCTGCGGCAGCTGCTGGACTGGCAGAAGGAGACCGAGGACCCCAGCGAGTTCCTGGAGTCGCTGCGCTTCGACCTGTCGCGCAACGAGGTCTTCGTGTTCACGCCGAAGGGCGACGTCATCGCGCTGCCCGCCGGGGCCACCCCCGTCGACTTCGCGTACGCCGTCCACACGGAGGTCGGCCACCGGACGATAGGGGCCCGGGTCAACGGGCGGCTCGTCCCGCTCGAATCGACCCTCGACAACGGTGACCTGGTGGAGGTCTTCACCTCCAAGGCCGCCGGCGCCGGGCCGTCGAGGGACTGGCTCGGCTTCGTCAAGTCGCCCCGGGCGCGCAACAAGATCCGTGCCTGGTTCTCCAAGGAACGCCGTGACGAGGCGATCGAGCAGGGCAAGGACTCCATCGCGCGGGCCATGCGCAAGCAGAACCTGCCGATCCAGCGCATCCTCACCGGCGACTCGCTCGTCACACTGGCGCACGAGATGCGTTACCCGGACATCTCCTCGCTGTACGCGGCGATCGGCGAGGGCCATGTCGCGGCGCAGGGCGTCGTACAGAAGCTGGTGCAGGCGCTCGGCGGCGAGGAAGCGGCCAACGAGGACATCGCCGAGTCCACCCCGCCGTCCCACGGCCGCAGCAAGCGCCGTGCCAACGCGGACCCGGGTGTGGTCGTCAAGGGCGTCGACGACGTCTGGGTGAAGCTCGCCCGCTGCTGCACTCCCGTCCCCGGCGACCCCATCATCGGGTTCGTCACCCGGGGGAGCGGGGTCTCCGTGCACCGCGCGGACTGCGTCAACGTCGACTCGCTGTCCCAGCAGCCCGAGCGGATCCTCGAAGTCGAGTGGGCCCCCACCCAGTCCTCGGTCTTCCTGGTCGCCATCCAGGTCGAGGCCCTGGACCGCTCCCGGCTGCTGTCGGACGTCACCCGCGTCCTCTCCGACCAGCACGTCAACATCCTGTCGGCTGCGGTCCAGACCTCCCGCGACCGGGTGGCCACCTCACGCTTCACCTTCGAGATGGGTGACCCGAAGCACCTCGGTCACGTCCTGAAGGCGGTACGGGGGGTGGAGGGCGTCTACGACGTCTACCGGGTGACATCGGCCCGCCGGCCCTGACACCGGGCTCCTGACACCAGGACACCAGGACAAGGGGAAGGGCCCTCCGCCACGAGCGGAGGGCCCTTCCCCGTGCTGACCGTACGGACGGCTCAGCCGCCGAACTCCTCCAGGCCCTTCATCGCCTGGTCGAGCAGCGCCTGCCGGCCCTCCAGCTCACGGGCGAGCTTGTCGGCCCTGGCGTTGTTGCCCGCCGCACGCGCCGTGTCGATCTGCTTGCGCAGCTTGTCGACCGCGTCCTGCAGCTGACCGGTCAGACCCGCGGCACGCGCACGCGCCTCCGGGTTGGTCCGCCGCCACTCGGTCTCCTCGGCCTCCTGGAGCGCCCGCTCCACCGTGTGCATCCGGCCCTCGACCTTCGGCCGGGCGTCACGCGGTACGTGGCCGATCGCCTCCCAGCGCTCGTTCAGCCCCCGGAACGCCGCCCTGGCCGACTTGAGATCCCGTACCGGGAGCAGCTTCTCGGCCTCGGCCGCGAGCTCCTCCTTCAGCTTGAGGTTCTCGGACTGTTCGGCGTCCCGCTCGGCGAAGACCTCGCTGCGGGCGGCGAAGAAGACGTCCTGGGCGCCGCGGAAACGGTTCCACAGGTCGTCCTCGGACTCGCGCTGGGCGCGGCCCGCGGCCTTCCACTCGGTCATCAGATCGCGGTAACGGGCCGCTGTCGCACCCCAGTCGGTCGACCCCGAGAGCGACTCCGCCTCGGCGACCAGCTTCTCCTTGGCCTTGCGGGCCTCCTCGCGCTGGGCGTCCAGCGACGCGAAGTGCGCCTTGCGCCGCTTGGAGAACGCCGACCTGGCGTGCGAGAAGCGGTGCCACAGCTCGTCGTCGGACTTCCGGTCGAGCCTGGGGAGGCCCTTCCAGGTGTCCACCAGCGCCCGCAGCCGCTCACCCGCCGACCGCCACTGGTCGCTCTGCGCCAGCTCCTCGGCCTCCACGACCAGGGCTTCCTTGGCGTGCTTCGCCTCGTCGGTCTGCCTGGCCTTCTGGGCCTTGCGCTCCTCGCGGCGCGCCTCGACCGTCGAGACCAGCCCGTCCAGCCGCACCCGCAGAGCGTCCAGGTCGCCGACGGCATGGTGCTCGTCGACCTGCCCGCGCAGGTGGTCGATGGCGGTCTGGGCGTCCTTGGCCGACAGATCGGTGGTCTTCACCCGGCGTTCGAGGAGGCCGATCTCGACGACCAGGCCCTCGTACTTGCGCTCGAAGTAGGCCAGGGCCTCCTCGGGAGAGCCTGCCTGCCAAGAACCGACGACCTTCTCGCCGTCGGCCGTACGCACGTATACGGTGCCGGTCTCGTCGACACGGCCCCACGGGTCGCTGCTCACAGCGCCTCCATCCACATGATGCCTGCGGAGACTTGTGGGCCCCCGGACATCGTCCACAGTTTCTTCGGCCGGGCTGGCTGCGCCCCGCACACCGCCAACATAGGCGAACGGCGGGGCGGCTGTCCGCATCCGGCCCATCCGAATATCCCCATATCCCCACGAGGGGAGCGGGATCAGTCCTTGGTGACGGTGGCCTTGGAGATGGTGACGGCCTTCTTGGGCGCACCGTCCTGGCTGCCGCCGGTCACTCCGGCCTTGGCGACCGCCTTCACCGTCTTCAGCCCCGCCGCGTCCATCGTCCCGAACGGCGTGTAGGTCGGGGGCAGTTTGCTGTCCTTGTAGACGAGGAAGAACTGGCTGCCGCCGGTGTGCGGCTGACCGGTGTTGGCCATCGCCACCGTGCCGGCCGGGTAGGTCACCGTACCGTCGCTGCCCGCCTTGCCGAGCGCCGTCAGGTTCTCGTCCGGGATGGTGTAGCCGGGCCCGCCCGAGCCGTCGCCCTTGGGGTCGCCGCACTGGAGCACGTAGATCCCGCTGGTGGTGAGGCGGTGGCACTTGGTCTTGTCGAAGAAGCCCTTGTCCGCGAGCGACTTGAAGGAGTTCACCGTGTGCGGGGTCTTCGCGGCGTCCATGACCAGCGAGACCGGACCCTGGCTGGTCTTCAGCGCGAAGGTGTACTTCGCCTTCTTGTCGATCTTCATCGCCGGCTCGGGGGGACCGCTGCTGCTCGCCGAGGGCGACGGGTCCGCGGCTTTGGCGGGAGCCGCCTTGCCGTCGTCGCCCTTGAACGCTCCCGCTCCCCAGGCGATACCGCCCGCCACGACCACCACGGCGACCGCGGACGCGATCACCGCGTTACGGCGGCGTGCGTTGCGCCGGGCGGTGATGCGGCGCTGCTGCTGCCGCTCGAACTTTTCCCTGGCGAGCTGCCGCCGCCGCTGATCGCTGTTGACCACCGGGTGTTCTCCCTCGTCCGTCTGCATGCGTCATGCATGCGTCCGTGTGCATGCGTGATCCGTGCGTGTCGTATACCTGTCCGGGCTAGGCCGTACCGTATATGGGTTCGCTGTGCGATGAGCGGCGCCGGTAGGCTCTGATCTGCTGCATTCTCCCGCTGGACCGACATTTAAGGACGATCGTGCTCATTGCCGGGTTCCCCGCCGGGGCCTGGGGGACCAACTGCTATCTGGTCGCCCCCGCCGCCGGTGAGGAGTGCGTGATCATCGACCCCGGCCACCAGGCTGCCGGCGGAGTCGAGGACGCGCTCAGGAAGCATCGGCTCAAGCCTGTGGCGGTCGTTCTCACCCATGGCCACATCGACCATGTGGCATCGGTCGTCCCGGTGTGCGGAGCGCATGACGTGCCGGCCTGGATCCATCCCGCCGACCGCTTCATGATGAGCGACCCGGAGAAGGGCATCGGCCGCTCCATCGGGATGCCGCTGATGGGCGAACTGACCGTCGGCGAACCGGACGACGTCAAGGAGCTGGCCGACGGGAGCGAGCTGAACCTCGCGGGTCTGGAGTTCGCCGTCTCGCATGCGCCCGGCCATACCAAGGGGTCGGTGACGTTCAGGATGCCCGAGGCCGCGGACATTCCGCAGATCCTCTTCTCGGGCGACCTGCTCTTCGCCGGCTCCATCGGCCGCACCGACATGCCCGGTGGCGACCACGCCGAGATCCTCGAGTCGCTGGCCCGTGTGTGCCTGCCGCTCGACGACTCGACCGTGGTCCTGCCCGGTCACAACGAGCAGACGACCATCGGCCGCGAGCGCGCCACCAACCCGTATCTGCGGGGCCTGGCCGCTCCCCGACGAGGAATGTGACGACTTTTCCGTGAGTACTTTCCAGGCCCCCAAGGGCACGTACGACCTTCTGCCGCCGTCCTCCGCGAAGTTCCTCGCGGTACGCGAGGCGCTCGCGGCCCCGCTGCGGAACTCCGGCTACGAGTACATCGAGACGCCCGGCTTCGAGAACGTCGAGCTGTTCTCGCGCGGCGTCGGCGAGTCCACCGACATCGTCTCCAAGGAGATGTACGTCTTCGAGACGCGCGGCGGCGACCGGCTGGCCCTGCGCCCCGAGGGCACCGCATCCGTGCTGCGCGCCGCGCTTGAGGCCAACCTGCACAAGGCCGGGAACCTGCCGGTCAAGCTCTGGTACTCGGGCTCGTACTACCGCTACGAGCGCCCGCAGAAGGGCCGCTACCGCCACTTCTCGCAGGTCGGCGCCGAAGCCGTCGGCACCGAGGACCCCGCGCTCGACGCCGAGATGATCATCCTGGCCGACCAGGCGTACCGCTCGCTCGGCCTGCGGCAGTTCCGGATCCTGCTCAACTCGCTCGGGGACCGGGAGTGCCGGCCGCTGTACCGCGACGCGCTCCAGGGCTTCCTGCGCGGGCTCGACCTGGACGAGGACACCCGCCGCCGGGCCGAGATCAACCCGCTGCGGGTGCTGGACGACAAGCGGCCCGACGTGCAGAAGCAGCTGGCCGGTGCGCCGCTGCTGCGGGACTACCTGTGCGAGGCGTGCAAGGCGTACCACGAGGAGGTCCGCGCCCTGCTGACCGCAGCGGGCGTCGCGTACGAGGACGATGTGAAGCTGGTCCGCGGCCTCGACTACTACACGCGCACCACCTTCGAGTTCGTCCACGACGGACTCGGCTCGCAGTCCGCGGTGGGCGGTGGCGGCCGTTACGACGGGCTCTCCGAGATGATCGGCGGCCCCGCGCTGCCGTCGGTGGGCTGGGCGCTCGGCGTGGACCGTACGGTGCTGGCGCTCGAGGCGGAGGGCGTCGAGCTGGAACTGCCCACCACCACAAGCGTGTTCGCCGTGCCGCTCGGCGAGGAGGCCCGCCGGGTGCTCTTCGGGCTGGTCACCGAACTGCGCAGGGCCGGGGTCGCCACGGACTTCGCGTTCGGCGGCCGCGGCCTCAAGGGCGCGATGAAGAGCGCCAACCGCAGTGGGGCCCGCTTCACCGTGGTCGCGGGCGAGCGGGACCTCGCCGAGGGTGTCGTCCAGCTCAAGGACATGGAGTCGGGCGAGCAGGGCGCGGTGCCGCTCGACGACCTGGTCGCCGAGGTCCGTACCCGGCTCGGCTGACGGGTGTCTGTGTGAACCGGCCTGTGGCCCGGACGGAGAGTCTCCGTCCGGGCCACAGGCGTACAGCCCGCCACCCGGCATCATCGCGATTTATGACAAGTCGGACAGATGTGTCAACCTGGCGGGCCGGAGTCCGCCCTTACGGATAATTGCGACACATGATCGCCGGGTACGGTTCACGGCGGCCGGCCGGGCCGTGCGCCCGGCGGCGATCACCGCACCG
>NZ_JAAGLN010000300.1 GCF_010548145.1 Streptomyces sp. SID10853 | reverse complement strand
TCGCCGCGTTCGAGTACGACGGCCTGTCCGACGTACGACATGTTGAGGCCGAGCAGCACCGTGAACGTCAGGTACACCATCGAGAACGCGGCGAACCCGGCTGTGGTGGAGACCCGGGCCGCCATCACCAGCACCAGGATGTTGGTCAGGCTGGAAGCGGCCTGGTCGAGCACTGATGCGGCGACGACGGCCGAGCGTCTCACCGGTCTCCGGCGCGGATCGTACGGAGGGCGACGGTGTCGTCCCCTGCGGGGACGCGGGATGCCGCCGGGTAGGGCGCGGGAGGCTGCGGCGCCGCGCCCGGCGGCGCCGGTCTGTCCGATGCCCGCCCGGTCCCTCCCCGGTGCCCGGATCCCGCGGCGCTCCGGCGGCTGCGCCTGCGGGACGCCGCGTGGGTGACGGCGCCCAGTACGGTACCGCCGGCGCCGGTGATCAACTCCCTGATACGGACGAGGTCGGCCCGGTGCACGGCGCGCGGGTCGCAGACGATCAGCACCCCGTCCACCCGGTCGACCAGGGCCAGCGCGTCGGCGTAGGCGAGGACGGGCGGTGCCAGCACGACGACGGTCGCGTTCGGCGAGTCGGCCTCCTCGATCAGCCGGGTCACCCGGGCCGATGTGAGGGCGCGTGCCACATTCCGTACGCGCTCGCCGGGGATCAGGTCGAAAACCCCCGACTCGCGTGCGTCGACCTGGAGCTGACGCGGTCCTGGCCAGCCGGACCCGTCGAAGTCGGGCGGCAGGCTCCACCCCGGGCGGCTGGGGGCTTCGGCGCGCAGCCGGGAGGTGAGTGACGGGGTGCGCAGGTCGGCCTCGACGAGCAGCACGTCCTTGCCGGTCTCGGCGAACGACGCCGCCAGGTTGGCCGCCACGGCCGCCGCCGCTTCGCCGTTGCCGCCCCGCGGGGCGGCGACGAGCAGCCGTCTGCGGTCGGCGAAGCGCTGGTCGTAGGCGAGCCGGAAGGCGACGGAGCGGTACTCCTCGGCGAGCCGGGAGTCCGACCGGTCGACGGCGAGCAGCGGCCCGCCGTCGGCGATGCGCGGCAGGGTGCCCAGGACGGGGGCACGCACCGCGCGGGCGACGTCGCCGGACGAGCGGGGCGACGGGTCGAAGACCAGCCGGACCCAGGCGGCGAGCAGTCCGAGCGCGATACCGACGGCGCCGCCGACGCCGAGCGAGACGATCAGCCCGAGACCGCTGGACGCGGTCGGCGGCACGGCCTTGACGATCACGGTGCCGGCCGTCATGTCGAGCGCCTTGAGGCTGGCTATCTGACTGTTGAGCGTGCCGACCTTGCTGAGCAGGTCGTCATTGCGGGCCCGTGAGGAGTCCGGGGCCGCGCTGCCCTCGGCCGCCAGCTGCTTGGCCAGGTCGTTCTGCTCCTTGGCGATCGGGTTCAGCTGGTTCTGGGACTTCTTGACCATGCTGTCCCGCAGATCGCCCCACTGCTTCTTGCGCAGATCGAGGTACGCCTTGGTGACGGCGTTGGCCCGGCGGGCCGCCTCGCCGGGTGAGGTCGTCGTATAGGTGAAGTGCAGGACCATGGTCTGCGGCGGGTTGGTGACCTGGAGTCCGCGCTGGAAGGCCGCCAGCCGGCTGTCGGGCAGGCCGAGGGACCGGACGGCGATCTCGGCGACGCTGCTGCTGACGGCGGTCTGCCGCTCGGTGCCCATGTTGATGGTCTTGTCCGCCGAAACGGCCGGGTTGAAGGGATCGTTGGTGGGGGCGCGGAGGCGGATGTCGCTGGCCGCCGCGTAGCTCTCGGCCGATGTCACCCCGAGCCAGGCACCGCCGAGCAGGCCGACCCCGATCCCCAGGCCGATGAGCCGGCGGTAGCGCAGCAGTTGCCTGAACTGGTCCCGCAGCAGGTCCGGTTCGTCGTCCCTCGACGCGGAAGCGTGCGTGTCCGTCACGTGTGTGGACCCCCCAGAGCCTCTTCGATCAGTGCGTCGATCCGCGCCAGTCCCGCGTCCCTCGACAAGTGGGACGCCACATGACGCGGCCCCTCAGCCCCCAGCGCATCGGCGCTCACCGGATCTGCGGCGATTCTACGCACCGCGGACACCAGAGCGTCCGGATTCTCCGGCGGAACGAGCACCCCGGCTCCCGAGCGGAGCACTTCCCGCGCGGTACCGCCCCCGTCGGCCACGGAGGCCACCACGGGCCGCCCGGAGGCGAAGTACGAGGTCAGCTTGGAGGGGACGCTCATATCGAGCACCGTGGCCCGCTGGGTGACCGCCAGGACGTCCGCCGCCGCGAGAATGTCCGGGAACTCACCGTCATCGGCGGGCGGCAGGAACTCCAGGTTGGGTACGCCGGACGCGAGCGCGGCCAGCGTCCCGCGCTGGTTCCCTTCGCCCATCAGCACCACGCGCAGGGCCGGGTCGCGCCTGGCCGCCTCGACCAGTACCTCCAGCCCCTGCTTGAGCCCCATGTTCCCGGAGTGCAGGACCACGGTGTCGCTCGCGCGCCAGCCGAGCCGGGCCCGGCTCTCCGCACGGGGGCGCGAAGGGCCCGGTATGTGGTTCCAGTTGGGCACGATCCGGATCCGCCCGGGGTCGACGCCCATCGCCCGTACCTTCTCGACGAACGTCTCGTGGATCACGCCCACCAGGGCCGCGCGGCGCAGGGCGTACGACTCGGCGCGCTCGGCGAGTGCGGCGGCGCGGTCCCCGCCGCGTATCCCGCTCTGCGCGGCCGCGGCCCCCATCAGGTCCTGCACCACCGGGACGAACGGCGCCCGCCAGCGCGCCGCGAGCCGGGCCCCGACGACACCGCCCGCGAGGCTGGGCATCTGTGCGAGCACGGCGTCCGGACGTCCGGTCCGTGGCGGCGCCGCCAGGGCGTGCAGCAGGATCGAGCCCTCGAAGAGCGCCCGTCTGACGGCGGTCTGCCGGGGCGGCACGGTGTGCCGCCTGCGGTGCACCCGCACGCCCTCGCGCTCCTCGGAGCGGCGCCAGACACCGGCGTAGGCCGGGTCCGTCGACCAGGACGGGTAGTGCGGCATCCCGGTGAGCACATGGGTCTCATGGCCGGCCCGCGCCCAGTGCTCGGCTATCTGGGTCGCGTACGGTCCGATTCCGGCGTGCTCGGGAGCGTAGTTGGTGGAAACGAGCAGCAACCGGCGCTGTTTCGCCGCCGGTTCATCGTTGCGTCGCGTCTGTGTCACGCGGCGGTTCCTTCCCCCCAGAGGTGAATCACGTTGGCCACCCCGATCGTTCACTCATCCTGAACGGAATGTGCACGCTATCGTCAGTACCTTCCACCACGCCGGGGGGTGTGGTTCGCTGGGGGGTTTCAGTCATGACGGCAGACAGACCGTACCGGGTCGGATACGCGCCCGGCGCCTACGATCTCTTCCACATCGGTCACCTCAACATCCTTCGTCACGCGCGCAGTCAGTGCGACTACCTGGTCGCCGGAGTGGTCTCCGACGAGATGGCGGAGCGGGCCAAGGGCCGCCGCCCGATGATCCCGCTGGTGGAGCGGCTGGAGATCGTCCGCAGTGTCAAGTACGTGGACGCCGCCTTCGTGGAGACGGTCGCCGACAAGGTCGAGACCTGGCGGCAGGTGCGTTTCGATGTCCTGTTCAAGGGCGACGACTGGCGGGGCACCGCGAAGGGCGAGAAGCTGGAGCGGGACTTCGCGGAGGTGGGGGTGGACATCGTCTACTTCCCGTACACGGTGCACACGTCGAGTACGCAGTTGCGCCGCGCCCTCGACGTACTGGCCCAGCCTGAGGCGCAGTTCAGCGCCGAACTGCGCTCAGTTCCCGGAACCACTTCGTGAGGAAGGCGGCCAGGAACAGCGCGCTGACCGTCCCGAGCGCCGTATAGGCCCAGCGGAAGTACGTTCCGGCGCCGAGCAGCAGGAAGACCAGGCAGAAGATCCCGTGGTCGACGGGGAGCAGCGCGACCGCGCGCAGCCGCGACGGTGCGGCGGCCGGGCTGCCGGGGGCCGGCCTGGGGGTGAGTTTCTCGGTGAGCAGTCCGCCGAAGAAGGTGACCACGGCGGCGAACTGGAAGCCGAGCGGCACCAGCAGCCAGGCGTCGTCCGTGGCCCCGAAGTGGCCGGGGTGCCGGTAGAAGGCGATGAGTACGGCCGAGTGCAGTGCGGTGATCTTCGCGCAGTCCACGACGTGGTCGAGCCACTCCCCCGCCGCGCTGCCGCCGCCGCGCAGCCGGGCCAGCTGGCCGTCGGCCGAGTCGAAGGCGAACCCCACGGCGAGGCCGGCCCATACGGCGGCGCCCCGGCCCCAGGACGGGTCGCCGAGCGCCACTCCGGCCACCGCCGCGAAGCTGAAAGCGGCGCTCACCAGGGTGACCTGATTGGGGGTCAGCCCCACGGCGTGCGCTCCGGCCGCCAGATAGCGGCCCACCGGGCGGTTCACATAACGGGAGTAGAGCGACACTCCCTTGGCGGACTTCTGCGCCGTCCGCAGTTCGAGCAGCGCGGTCCCGACGGATCCCATGGCCCCCCCAGGTCATCTGTGCACAAAGTGTGAACATCATCGCAGGTGTGCGGCCACCTTCAAGACCATGTGCGCAACCGCACCCGAGGAGGCGGCCGATCTGGTATCAGGGCAGGGGGAGTTGGCTGTCCAGGGCTCGGGCCAGGGCCGGGGCGGTCCGTACCGAGGCGCCCCGGTGGAACGCCTCGTCGTACGCCTCGTCCCCGATGGCGGCGCGTGCGCTGCGCTCGCACTCCTCGCGTACGGGCCCCAGCTCGGGGGTGCCCCGCTGCGGATGGCCGACCGTGTGCCAGTACGCCTGGCTCGTGCCGAAGACCAGCGCGGCCTGCTCGCCGTCACCCTGCGCGGCCAGAGCGGCCGCCAGCACGTCCAGGCCCAGGGCGATCCCGAAGGCGTCACCGATGTGCCGCTTGCCCATGAGCATGGACCGCGCATGGGCCGCGGCCTCGCCCGGCCGGTCCTGGAAGAGCGCGATCAGGGCGAGCTGGTACTCGGTGTAGGAGCGGGTCCACCAGTCCCCCGTCTCGGCGCAGGCGGCCCGCAACTCGGTGGCCAGGCTGTGTGCTTCGGTGAGCATGCCGATACCGGTGAGCGCGAACACCTCGACGAGCCGGCACTTGCGGCGGGACGCCGAGTCCGCCGTCATGTCCGCGGGCCCCGGCAGCCGGACGGCCACGGTGTGCGCCGCCAGCGGCCGGCCCGCCATGAGGTGGCTGAGGCCGAGCAGATAGCCGGCGGCGAGCGACGCCTCCGTGTCGTCCCCCTGCCGGGCGTCCTCGTCGCACCGCAGCCCCAGCCCGTGTGCCAGGTCGTGCTCGCCCTGGAGCAGCGCGTTCACCCCGAGCACCCACTGCGCCCGGCTGCGGACCGGACCCCGCAGCGGGTGGAGGGCCAGGGCGCGTTCCACGTAGCTGCGCAGCTCGTGCAGGTGGCCGCAGCAGCTCCAGTAGAAGCCGATGAGGCCGAGCAGTTCGACCGCGCGCCCCGGGTCGGTGACCAGCAGCCGGTCCAGCGCGGTGCAGATGTCGATGTGTACGTCGGCGACCCGCCGGTACCACTCGCTCTGCTCGGGGCTCCGCCAGCCCGCGTCGGCGTCGCGGGCGAGGGCCAGGCAGTGATCGGCGTGGCGGTCGGCCAGTTCCTCGCCCTCGCCCAGTTCCGCCAGCCACATCCGGCCGTAATCGCGGACGGTGTCGAGCATGCGGTGCCGTGTGCCGTCCCAGCCGACGACCGACTTCTCGGTGAGCCCGCGCAGCGCTCGGCCGACTTCCTCGGCGGAGAGCGGCCCGCCGGAGCAGACGGCGCGTGCGGAATCGGCGTCGAAGGGGCCGCGGAAGACGGACAGCCGCGCCCAGAGGAGCCGCTCCAGCGGTTCGCACAGTTCATGGCTCCAGCCGATGGCGGTGCGCAGGGTCTGGTGCCGCAGGGCCCCCGTCCGCTCGCTCCGCACCAGCGTCTCGAAGCGGGAGCTCAGTCTCTCCGCCACCTTCTCCACGGAGCTGTCCCGCAGCTGCGCGACGGCCAGTTCGACGGCCAGCGGAATCCCTTCGAGCCGACGGCAGACGTCGGCCGCCGCTTCGGCCGCGCCCGGATCCGCGAGCGAGAGCCCGGGCGCCGCCTGACCGGCCCGCTCGGTGAAGAGCGTGAGAGCGGCCCGGTCGCCCTCGACGGGCAGCGGCTCGATCTCGACCACGTACTCGCCGCCGACCGCCAGTGCCTGTCTGCTCGTCGCCAGCACCGTGAGGCCGGGGGCCGCGGTGAGGAGGTCGCCCACCAGGCTGCGGCAGGGTCCGACCAGGTGCTCGCAGGAGTCGAGCACCAGCAGCCCCTGCTTGTCGGCGAGCCAGGCGCAGAGCGCGTCGGCCTGGCTGCGTGTCGTGTGGTCGGAGAATCCGACGGCGTCGCAGACGGTGGGCAGCAGCAGCCGCTCGCCGTGGACCGGCGAGAGGTCCGCCCACCAGGCACCGTCCGGGAAGTCCGGTGCCGCCCGGCCGGCCGCACGCAGCGCGACACGGGTCTTGCCCACCCCGCCGATTCCGGTCAGCGTGATCAGCCGGTGCACCGCGAGAGCGTTCCGCAGATGGCCCAACTCGTTCTGTCGCCCCACGAGACTCGTGGTCTCGTGGGGAAGGTAGCCCGCCACGGCACCAGTCTCGCCTACCGCGCGGGCCGTTGGCACCGCGGGAGCGGCCCAACGCCCCTGAGCAGGCGAACACCGTTCCGGAAAAGCGGCGTTGAGCGGCGTTGACGCGGCCACCGGCGCACCGCGTCGGTGCTCGACAACGCCGGTGAAGTGACGGAAGTTGTGGTGGACGGCCGCCGCCCACAGCACACCCCGCCCACCCGCAGCACGACCGCCCACCGCACGGCATCACGCACCGCATGCACCGCCCGCGTCACCCCCACCGCATCACGCACCGCGTCACCGCACCACATGCACCGCCCGCGTCACCCCACCCCACCGCGTCACGCACCGCGTCACCGCACAGCCAGGAGCCGGGAGCCCCCAGTGAACTCAGCACGCCGCACAGGCACTTGCCGTGGAGTACGACGGCTGACCGGGGCCGCGCTCGCCGCCGGCGTGCTCG
>NZ_JAAGLN010000002.1 GCF_010548145.1 Streptomyces sp. SID10853 | reverse complement strand
CGCCGCCCGTGTCACTCGGGCCGCCCGGGCCCTCGAACCAGTCGAGCCGGCTGCGTGCCCAGGCGCGGGCCCGCTCGAAGCGGCCCGGTTCCGGAAGCCGGGCCGGGTCCTGGCCGGGTGCCGTGGCCCCCTCGGCCACGATCCGCGCCAGCACCCGCTCGGCCATCGACTGCTCCGCCCCCGGCCCCCCGTTCCCGTCGTGCTCGTCGCCCCGGCCCTTGTCGCCGAGTGTGCGGCCCAGGGCACGGAGTTCCGCAGGGAGCCGTGGATCCTGGTCACGCCGTCCGTACTCGCTCCTACCGCGCATGCCCCGCGTCACCTTTCACGCTCACCCCGCTCGTTCGCACCCCGCACCTTGGCACCTCGCACGTTCGCACCTCGCACGTTCGCACCCCGCTCGTTGGCATCCCGCACCTTCGCACCCCGCTCGTTCGCACCTCGCACGTTCAGACCTCGCTCGTTTGCACCCCGCACGTCCACGCGGCGCATGTGGGTGCCTGTCATGGCTTGTCCTCGCTGCCTGGCGGTTGGCTGCCGTCCGGCGGGGGCAGCAGCTTGCTCAGCTTCTTCAGGGCTCGGTTCAGCCGTGACTTCACCGTGCCGCGCGGCCAGCCCAGTGCCTGCGCTGTCTCCGCCTCGTCCATCTCCAGCAGATAGCGGTACGTCACAGCGAGCCGCTGTTCGGTGCTCAGCCGGTCCAGCGCCGCCAGCAGCAGCGCCCGGCGCTCCTCCCGCAGCGCGGCCACCGCCGGATCCGCCGACTCCGGTATCAGTGGCTCCGCCTCCGCCAGCGCGGCCTCGCGTCCCGCCGCGGATCGCTGCCGGAGCGCGGAGCGCAGTGTGTTCCGCGTCTCGTTCATGACGATCCGCAGCAGCCAGGGGCGGAACGACGCGCCCGGCTTGAAGTGGCCCAGTGCCCGGTACGCCTTGAAGAAGGCCGACTGCACCACGTCCTCCGCGTCCGCACCGGCCCCGAACGCGGCCGCCGCGCGCAGTGCCGTTCCGGTGTAGGCCCGCACCAGCTCCGCGTACGCCTGGGTGTCCCCGGCCCGCACGCGTGCGATCACCCCGGCCTCGTCCGCTCCAGGTGTGGCTCCAGCCGTGGCCCCGGGCCCGGCTCTCTCTGTGGCCACGTCGGCAACGGCGACGTGGCTCCCCTCCCGCGTTCTCACATCTTTCATACACCGCGCGGCGGAGATCGGTTCCGCACCTGAGAGAATGCTGTACATGGCCTCAGACCGTCCCCGGGTACTCTCCGGGATCCAGCCCACGTCAGGCTCGTTCCACCTCGGCAACTACCTCGGCGCCGTGCGCCAGTGGGTAGCCCTGCAGGAGTCGCACGACGCGTACTACATGGTCGTCGATCTGCACGCGATCACCGTCCCGCAGGACCCCGCCGAGCTGCGTGCCAACACCCGGCTCGCGGCGGCCCAGCTGCTCGCGTCCGGCATCGACCCCGACCGCTGCACGCTCTTCGTGCAGAGCCATGTGCCCGAGCACGCCCAGCTCGGCTGGGTCATGAACTGCCTGGCCGGGTTCGGTGAGGCCAGCCGGATGACCCAGTTCAAGGACAAGTCGGCCAGGCAGGGCGCCGACCGTGCGACCGTCGGCCTCTTCACGTATCCGATCCTCCAGGTCGCCGACATCCTGCTCTACCAGGCCAATCAGGTCCCCGTCGGTGAGGACCAGCGCCAGCACGTCGAGCTGACCCGGGACCTCGCCGACCGGTTCAACAGCCGGTTCGGCGCGACCTTCACGGTTCCGGAGCCGTACATCCTCAAGGAGACGGCGAAGATCTACGACCTCCAGGACCCCACGGCCAAGATGAGCAAGTCGGCGGCCTCGCCCAAGGGCCTCATCAGCCTGCTCGACGAGCCGAAGGTCTCGGTGAAGAAGGTCAAGAGCGCGGTGACCGACACCGACACGGTGATCCGCTACGACCCGGTGGCGAAGCCCGGCGTGTCGAATCTGCTGACCATCAACTCGACGCTCACCGGTACGAGCATCGCCGACCTGGAACAGCAGTACGAGGGCAAGATGTACGGCGCGCTCAAGACCGATCTCGCCGAGATCGTCGCCGACTTCGTCACACCGTTCAGGACCCGCACCCAGGAGTATCTGGACGACCCGGAGTCGCTGGACTCCCTGCTCGCCAAGGGTGCGGAGAAGGCCCGTACGGTCGCCGCCGAGACCCTGGCCCAGGCGTACGAGCGGCTGGGGTTCCTGCCGGCCAAGCACTGACCCGGGGCCTGTGGCCTCGGGCTCTGGCCAGGCGGACGGGGGGCCGCCACACTGCTCGCATAATGGTCGGGCAGGCATCCGGAAGCATCCGACAGCGGAGGAGAACGACGTGGGGACCGTAACGCTCGGCGTTTCGATCGCGGTCCCGGAGCCGTACGGCAGCCTGCTCCAGAAGCAGCGCGCGGGCTTCGGGGACTCTGCCGCGCACGGCATCCCGACCCACGTCACGCTCGTCCCGCCCACGGAGGCCGACGCCGCTTCGCTGCCCGCGATCGAGGCCCATCTGGCCTCGGTCGCGGCCGCGAACCGGGCCTTCCCGATGCGGCTGTACGGCACGGGGACGTTCCGGCCGCTCTCGCCTGTCGTCTTCGTCCAGGTGGTGACGGGCGGTTCGGCCTGTTCCTGGCTCCAGCAGCAGATCAGGGACGCGTCGGGACCGCTGGTGCGCGAGCTCCAGTTCCCGTACCACCCGCATGTGACGGTCGCGCACGCCATCTCGGACGAGGAGATGGACCGGGCGTACGAGGCGCTCGCCGCCTTCGAGGCGACCTGGACCTGCGGCTCCTTCGCCCTGTACGAGCAGGGGGCGGACGGCGTGTGGCGGAAGCTGCGCGAGTACGCGTTCGGCGGCGGGGGCGGAGTCGTCCCCGGCCCGAGCGTGTCCAGGGAAGCACCCGCCGCGCCGTCCCTGCCGTCCCTGCCCTAGGCCCTCCTTCTGCGGCCCTTCTTCTGCGGGGCTCAGAGCGGGAGCCGCCTGAACAGCGGCCTCGGGACGTGCCGGAGGGCCGACATCACCACCCGCAGGGTGCCCGGCACCCAGACGGTCTCCGACCGGCGCCGCAGTCCCGTCTCGATGGCCAGCGCCACCGCCTCCGGCGTGGTGGCCAGCGGTGCCTCGTCGAGCCCCGCCGTCATCTTCGAGCGGACGAAGCCGGGGCGCACCACCATCACCTGGACGCCGGTCCCGTGCAGCGCGTCGCCGAGTCCCTGGGCGAACGCGTCGAGGCCGGCCTTGCTCGACCCGTAGATGAAGTTGGCCCGGCGGGCCCGCTCGCCCGCCACCGACGAGAGCACCACCAGCGAGCCGTGGCCCTGCCCCTGGAGCGCCTTGGCGCAGATCAGGCCGGCGGAGACCGCTCCGGTGTAGTTGGTCTGAGCGACCCGGACCGCGGACAGCGGGGCGCTCTCGTCGCGGGCCTGATCGCCCAGCAGGCCGAAGGCCAGCAGCACCATGTCGATGTCGCCCTCCGCGAACACCTTGCCCAGCGTCTCCTCGTGGGAGGCCGGGTCCAGTGCGTCGAAGTCGGCCGTACGGACATCCGCGCCCAGGGTGCGCAGATGGGCGGCGGCCGCGTCCAGGTCGGGGGAGGGGCGTCCGGCCAGCCAGACCGTCCGGGTGCGGCGGATCACCAGGCGGCGGGCCGTGGCCAGGGCGATCTCGGACGTACCGCCGAGGATCAGCAGGGACTGGGGGGCACCGAAAGCGTCTTTCATGGCTGCTTCCTCGGGGTCGGGTCGGGTCGGGGTCGAGCTCGGGGTCGGGGTCGGGGATCGGGTCGAGCTGCGTCGGGGCTGGTCGGAATCGGAACCGGAATCGGAGGTGGAACCGGAACCGGAACCGGAATCGGAATCGGCAGTGGTGGTGGGTGGGGGCTGAAACGGGCCGGGTGTTCCCGCGGCCGGGTCCGCCGTCAGAGGCCGAGGCGGCGTGACAGGTCCGACGTGAACACCGCGCCCGGGTCCAGCTCGGCGCGCAGCGCCCGGAAGTCGGCGAGCCGCGGGTACATCGCGGCCAGCAGATCGGGGCGCAGCCGGGAGTCCTTCGCCAGGTAGACCCGGCCGCCCGCCGCCGCCACCTCTTCGTCGAGTGTGTCGAGGAACGCCCCGAGTCCGCCGAGGTTCGCCGGGATGTCCAGGGCGAGCGTCCACCCCGGCACCGGGAACGAGAGCCAGCCCGGGTCGGCGTCGCCGAAGCGCTTCAGCACCGCGAGGAACGAGGGGCAGCCGCGCCGGGCGATGCGCCCGACGATCCGGCGCAGGGTCTCCTCCTGCCCGTACCCGACGACGAACTGGTACTGGACGAAACCGCCGCGCCCGTAGATCCGGTTCCAGTGCGGGACCCCGTCGAGCGGGTGGAAGAAGGTGGCGAGCCGCTGGATCTGTCCGGTCCGCAGCCGGGGGGCCTTGCGGTACCAGAGTTCGTTGAAGAGGGAGACGGAGGTGCGGCCCAGCAGCCCCTCGGGGATGAAGGACGGGGGCGCGGGGAGTGTCGCCGGGCGGAAGGCGAGCGGTGCGCGCCGTAGGCGTGCGGGGAGCGCGTCCAGCGGCGCGTGGTCGCCGCGGGTCAGCACCGAGCGTCCGGTGGCGGCGCCCCGCGCCAGCAGGTCGATCCAGGCCACCGAGTAGCGGTAGCGGTGGTCGGTGGCGGTGAGACGGGCCATCAGGTCGTCGAGGTCCGTGGCCCGCTCGGTGTCCACCGACATCAGGGACGTCCGCACCGGCAGGAGCTGGACCGTCGCGGTGAGGATGACGCCGGTCAGGCCCATCCCGCCCGCTGTGGCGTCGAAGAGCGCGGTGCCGGGGACGGTCGTGTGCACCGTGCCGTCCGCCGTCAGCAGTTCCAGCGAGCGCACATGGCGGGCGAAGGAGCCCGAGCCGTGGTGGTTCTTGCCGTGGATGTCCGCGCCGATCGCGCCGCCCACCGTCACATATCTGGTGCCCGGGGTCACCGGCACGAACCAGCCGAGCGGCAGCAGCACCTGCATCAGCCGGTGCAGGCTCACGCCCGCGTCGCAGACCACGACGCCGGCGTCCGCGTCGACGGAGTGGATCCGGTCGAGGCCGGTCATGTCGAGGACCGCGCCGCCCGCGTTCTGCGCGGCGTCACCGTAGGCCCTGCCCAGGCCGCGGGGGATCGAGCCGCGCGTCCCGCAGCCGAGCACCGCTGCCGCTGCCTCCTCGTGCGTACGTGGGCGGACCAGCAGCGATGTCGACGGTGCGGTGCGGCCCCAGCCCGTCACCGAGCCCATGGAACTCATGGCACGCAGGGAGCGGACCGGGCTCGCGGAGCGCACCGGAATCACGGGGCCCGCCGTGCTCACGGGCGTGGTGCCGCGCGGTGACGCGGTGGTTTCGGCAGACATGGAGTAGACCGTATCGCCCAGATACGCGGGGAAATGGGTGATTGAGGGAGTGTCAACCAGTATGGCCGTGATTATCGGGCAATGTCATATAAGAGCCTTCCCGTCGCGGAGAAGGCCGTGCGGAGAGCAGTGGAGAGGAGTGAGGCAGTGCGGTCCATAGAAATGCGGTCCATAGAAACCGAGCGCCGGCTTCTGTCGGCGCTACGCCACTGCGGTACGGATCCACGGGTGGGCGGCGCCGCGCGCGCCCTCTCCTTCAGCGGTGAACACGGCGCCCTCTGGCTCGCCGCCGGGATCACCGGCGCGGTCACCGACCGTGAACGGCGCGCCACCTGGCTGCGGGCCACCGCGCTGATCGGCACGGCCCACCTCGTGAGCATGGGCATCAAGCGGGTGGTCCGCCGCCCCCGCCCCCGGCTCGACGCCGGACCGCCCCTCGTACGCACCGCGGGGCGGCACTCCTTCCCCAGCTCGCACGCCTCGTCGGCGGCCGCTGCCGCCGTCGCCTTCGGTGTGCTGCGCCCGGCGGGCCGCCTTCTCGTGCCGCCGCTCGCCGCCGCGATGTGCATGTCCCGGCTGGTCGTCGGCGTCCACTACCCGACCGATGTCGCCGCAGGCGCCCTGCTCGGCGGAGTCACCGCCGGGCTCGGCGCGAAATGGATGCGAGGCGCCCATGTCCGATCTCTCTGATGTATCCCGGATCACTCCGCTCCCCGCGCTCCCCGAGCGCGGTCCCGTCATCCAGGGTCCGCCGAGACCCCCGCCGCTCGCGGTTCCCGGCCGGGAGCCCGGCGGCGCGCACGGGGCGCTGGCGCTGCCCCTGGGGCTGCTCAGGACCGCACGCCCCCGCCAGTGGGTCAAGAACGTCCTGGTCGGCGCGGCGCCCGCGGCCGCGGGTGAGCCCCTGTCGCGGGGCGGCTTCGCCCAACTGGGGCTCATATTCGTGCTGTTCACGGCCGCCGCGTCCGCCGTGTATCTCGTCAACGACGCCCGGGACGCCGAGGCCGACCGGGCCCATCCGGTCAAGTGCCGGCGCCCGGTGGCCGCGGGGCAGGTGCCCGTACCCGTCGCGTACGTCGCGGGCGCGCTGCTCGCCGTGGCGACCACCTTCGCCGCCGCTGTCCTGTGCAACGGCCTGACAGCCGCGCTGCTCTGCGCGTACATCGTGATGCAACTCGCCTACTGCGTCAGCCTGAAGCACGTCCTGGTCGTCGACCTGACCGTGGTGACCACCGGCTTCCTGATGCGCGCCATGATCGGCGGAGTGGCGCTGGACATTCCGCTCTCCCGCTGGTTCCTGATCACCGCGGGCTTCGGGGCGCTCTTCATGGTCGGCGCCAAGCGCTACTCGGAGGCCGTCCAGATGGAGGGCGACGGACGGACCCGCTCCCTGCTCTCCGAGTACACCACCGGATATCTGCGCTTCGTCTGGCAGCTCGCCGCCGGTGTCGCCGTACTCGCGTACTGCCTGTGGGCCATGGAGAACAGCGGGCCGCCCGACACCGGTCTGCTGCCCTGGCGCCAGCTGTCGATGGTCCCCTTCATCCTGTCGATCCTGCGGTACGCCGTCTTCGCCGACCGTGGCACCGCAGGGGCCCCGGAGGACGTCATCCTGGGCGACCGCGCGCTCGCCGTGATCGGTGTCGGCTGGATCGCGATGTACGGCCTGGCGGTCGCCCAGCTGTGAGGTACCGGACGAGGCGGCCGTACGGACGAGGGAGGGCGACGCGTGACGGATGACAGCCGATACGGGGGGGGGAGAGCCGTGACGGATGACAGCCGATACGGGAGGGGAGAGCCGTGACCATCAGCCGCCGTGAGATAGCGGGCTTCGCGCTCTCCGGGATCTGCGCGTACGCCGCCGACCTGGGCCTCTTCGTCTGGCTGCGGGGCGGGGCAGACTGGGACCCGGTCACCGCCAAATCGGTGTCCTTCCTGGCCGGCTGCACGGTCGCGTATCTCGGCAACGCGTTCGGTACGTACCGGGGGCGCCGGGTCGGCTGGCGCGAGTACACCGTCTTCTTCGGGGTGAACATCGCGGGCGCGGCCGTCCAACTGCTCTGTCTGGCCGTATCGCACTACGGCCTCGGGCTGACGTCGGCCCGCGCGGACACCGTGTCCGGGGCGGTCGTCGGGATGGGACTCGCCACCTGCCTGCGCTTTTGGGGGACAAGGACGCTGGTATTCGGCGGCGAGGGTAGGCGTGCACCATGGACTGGCTGACGAAGCTCCCCGTAATCGGACCCTGGCTGGCCCGGCTGATGCGTACGCACGCCTGGCGCTCGTACGAGACCCTCGGCCGGGTGCACTGGACCAGGCTCGCGGCCGCGATCACCTTCACCAGCTTCCTGGCGCTCTTCCCGCTGATCACCGTCGCCGCCGCGATCGGCGCCGCCCTGCTCACGCCCTCCCGGCTGCACTCCATGCAGGACGCGCTCGCCCGGCAGGTGCCCGGCATCTCGGACCAGCTGGACCTCAACACGCTGGTGCAGAACGCGGGCACGGTCGGGGTCGTCGCCGGTGCGGCACTGCTCTTCACCGGTATCGGCTGGGTCGGCTCGATGCGCGACTGTCTGCGTGCCGTGTGGGAACTCGACAACACCGACGACGGCAACGCCATCGTGCGCAAGCTCAAGGACGGCGGGATCCTGCTCGGGACGGGCGGCGCCGTGCTCGTGTCGTTCGGCGCGTCCGCCGTCGGTTCGAGCGCGGTCAGCTGGACGGCCAAGCAGATCGGTATCGCGGACACCGGCTGGGGCAGCGCGCTCCTGCAAGGTGTGGCGTTCGCGCTGGCCGTCCTCGCCGACTTCCTGGTGCTGCTCTACGTACTGACCCTGCTGCCCGGCGTCGAGCCTCCCCGCCGCAGGCTGATCACCGCCGGGCTGATCGGCGCGCTGGGCTTCGAACTGCTCAAGCTGCTGCTCAGCGGCTATATGCGGGGCGTCGCATCGAAGAGCATGTACGGCGCCTTCGGCGTGCCCATCGCGCTGCTGCTGTGGATCAGCTTCACCGTGAAGCTGCTCCTCTTCTGCGCGGCCTGGACCGCGACGGGGCACGCCGACGACGAGGAGATCAGCGACGTGGAAAACGTCGTACCAGATCCGGCAGCGGCCAGCGGCGGTTCACCAGGAACGCCCCGGCCGCCAACAGGAGCAACGCCCCTGCACTGATCGCCAGGGCCGTGCCCACCCCGCTGGAGCCGCCCTGCCGCGCCGCGGCGGCCGGTGCCGGTGTGGCGCCCCTGCCCTTCCCCGTGGCCTGGGCGCCGCCCTTGCCGTCCTGCGCCGCTCCGCCGCTCTTCGCGGCCCCGCCGGAGCTGCCCGCGGCGGAACTGGCCGGCGCCACCAGATCGCCGACCGGTGTCACCTTGCCCTCCGACGCGAAGCCCCAGTCGAGCAGCCGCGCCGCCTCCTTGTACACCGCCTGGCTCTCGGCCGAACTCGGCTTCATGACGGTGACCAGGAGCACATGGCCGTTCCGCTCGGCGACCGCGGTGTAGGTGGCGCCCGCGTGTGTGGTGTTGCCGTTCTTGACGCCCGCTATCCCCTTGTACTGGGAGACGCCGTCGGCGCCGGTCAGCAGGCGGTTGGTGTTCTGGATCCCGAAGGTCTCGCGCTTCTTGCCCTTCTTCTGCGCGCCCGGGAACTGCGCGGTCGCCGTCGAGCAGTACGTGCGGAAGTCCTTCTTCTGCAGGCCGCTGCGGGCGAAGAGCGTCAGGTCGTACGCGCTGGAGACCTGGCCCGGGGCGTCGTACCCGTCGGGCGACACCACATGGGTGTCGAGGGCCTGGAGGTCGTCCGCGTGCGCCTGCATGTCGCGGACGGTCTTCGGTATGCCGTGGTTCATCGCGGCCAGCACATGCACCGCGTCGTTCCCCGAGCGCAGGAAGACCCCGAGCCACAGATCGCGGACCGTGTAGGTCAGGTTCTCCTTGATACCGACCAGGCTGCTGCCCTCGCCCATGCCCGCCAGGTCGGACGGCAGCACCTTGTGGGTCTCGGTCGCGGGGAACTGAGGCAGGAGTGTGTCGGCGAACAGCATCTTGAGGGTGGAGGCCGGGGCCAGCCGCCGGTGCGCGTCGTGCGAGGCGAGGACATCACCGGACTCGGCGTCGGCCACGATCCAGGACTCTCCGGAGAGGTCCTTCGGCAGCACCGGTGCGCCGTCGCCGAGCTGCACCTGGGTGCTGGTCCTGGCGAGACGCGCGCCGCCGACCTGCGACCGTGCGGTCTTCGCGGTCTTCGCGGTTTTCGGCGGCGCGGGGCTCTTCGGGGACGCGGTGCTCTTCGTGGGGCCCGTGGCCGCGGCCGACGCGGGCATGGCGCAGAGGGCGGGCAGCAACGCGGCGGCTATGACCGTCAGTACGGTCCTTCTCGCGGTCTTCTCAACGGCAGGCACGCTGGTGAAAGTACAGGCAGACCACGGCGGACCGGTACCGCGGGTGGCCCGCGGGACCTGACCTATCCGGCGGCGCGCCGGTGGGCCCGTACACCCCGCAGGCCCAGCACGCCGATGACCGTGCCCAGGATGAACGAGACGATGGCCAGCGCCAGGTGGATCCACAGATAGGCGGTCGGTTTTCCGTCGTCGAAGGCGAGACCGCTCGCGTCCTCGAAGAGGTTCTTCGCGAAGGTCACCCAGACCACCCACGACCACACGCCGAACGCCGTGAGGAACCAGGAGGCGGTGCGGTTGAGTTTCATGGGGCGTCGTCCTTCGGGGGCGGTGGGGGGTGTTCCTGCCAGTATGTGACCCCTCCCGCGCGGCCCGCGGACGGGGGTCCGCCGGGGCGTACGGAACGCCGCCGCCGACCGAGGACGTGCAGGCCGGAGGCGTGCGAGGCCCCTTATGAAGGTTGCCTAACAACTTGGCCGGCGTGAAGATTTTCTCTTCCACTTGTGAATGTCGTGTGGTTGGGTGGGCGCCGACTCGGGTCTGACGCGCGCCGGTCCGCGCGTCCACAAGGTGGGTTGAGGGGAACAGCACAATGCGGTCGATCCGGATGCGGATTCTGGCGATATGCGTCGTTCTGGCGTGTGCCGGTATCGGCGCTTGGCAGTTGCTGCCCGACGACGGCGGGAAGAAGTCCCCGATCGTCATCGGAACCACCGACGTCGTCTCGTCCCTGGACCCGGCCGAGGCGTACGACGCCGGTTCCTGGGCCCTCTACAGCTCGCTCTACCAGTCGCTGATGTCCTTCAACGTCGGTTCCTCCACCCCGGTCCCGGACGCGGCGAGCAGCTGTGAGTTCACCGATGACGCGCTGCGTACCTTCAGCTGCACCATGCGCGACGACCTGACCTTCTCGAACGGTCACAAGGTCACGGCCGAGGACGCGGCTTTCTCCTTCAACCGCGTCCTGCGGATGAAGGGCAACGGCCCCGCCCCGCTGTACCCCACGCTCAAGAACGTCGACACCTCGGGCAACAAGGTCATCTTCCACCTCAAGTCCCGTGACGCCACCTTCGCCTCCAAGATCGCGACGGGCGGCGGAGCCATCGTCGACCACACCGCGTACCCGGCGGACAAGGGGCGCAAGGGCAGTACGGTCGTGGGCTCCGGGCCGTACGTGCTGAAGTCCTACAAGAGCGGCGTCAGCGCGGTGCTGGAGCCGAACCCGAAGTACAAGGGCCTCGTCAAGAAGACCGGCGTACCGATCGAGGTCCGCTACTTCAAGGAGCCGGCCCAGCTCGACGCCGCCTGGAAGCACAAGGACATCGACGTCGCGCACCGGGTGATGACGCCCGCGACGCTGGCCACGCTCTCGCCCAGCGACCCGGACGCGCATGTCAGTGAGAACACCGGCAGCGAGATCCGCAACCTGGTCTTCAACGTCCGCAAGAACTCCGCGCTCGCGGACACCAAGGTGCGCCGGGCCGCGGCCGATCTGGTCGACCGCGCGCAGCTGTCCGAGAAGGTCTACAACGGCACGGTCGAACCGCTCTACTCGCTGATCCCGCAGGGCTTCACCGGTCACAACACCGCCTTCTTCGACGCCTACCCGAAGGTCGACGAGGCGGCCGCGAGGCAGCTCCTCCAGCAGGCCGGTGTGCAGACCCCGGTGACCTTCACCTACGCGTACTCCCGCACGAGCGTCACCGACGACGAGGCCCGGACGCTGAAGGCCCAGCTGGAGAAGGGCGGCCTCTTCAAGGTGAAGCTCAAGGGGATGACGGACTGGACGAAGTTCCAGGACGACTACCGGCTGGGCAAGTTCGACGCGTACGCCGTCGGCTGGATCGCGGACTACCCGGACGCCGACAACTACACGCAGCCGCTGGTCGGCACCGGCAACAGCCTCTTCAACGGCTACAGCAGCGCGGCCGTCGACAAGCTGATCACCCGCACCCAGCAGTACACCGACCGCGGCCGTACCGCGGGCGACTTCAAGGCGCTGCAGGAGGACATCGCCGACGACGTGCCGCTCGTCCCGCTCTGGCAGCGCAAGGACTATGTGCTGTCCAGTGATGACGTGTCGGGCGGGCAGTACCTGTCCGACGGCACGGGCGTCTGGCGCATCTGGGAACTGGGCTGGCTGTAGAGGCCCGGCCCTCCCGACGCGGTCAGGACCGTTTGCGGGCCGTCGCCGTCTCCGCCATTCCCGGCAGGAAGTCCGTGAACAGCTCGTGCACCTCGTGGACCAGCGGGCGCAGCGCCCGGAAGCGGGCCAGTGCGATGCCCCGGGTGGTGAGCCGCGCCCCGCGCGCGGCGAGCCGTCTGCTCCGCTCCCGCTCGGGTGACCGGTCGAAGACCCAGTACAGGACCAGCCCCATCTGCGACAGCCACATCAACTCCGGCAGTACGTCGGCCAGTTCGCCGGGGACCTTCGCCCTGGCGCCCGCCAGCACCTCCCGGTGGATCGCGATGGCCGCTTCCCGGGCGGACTCCGACTCCGCGGAGAAGGGGCTGAGCGGGCTCTCCGGGTCGGCGGCGTTCTTGAAGAACTGAGCGGCGAACTCGTGGTAGGGCGCGGCCACATCGAGCCATGCCGTGAGCACCCCCGTGAGCCGCTTCTCCAGATCGGTCTCGTGGTCGAGCACCTGGCGCACCGCCGCCCGGTGCTCGGCCCCGATACGGTCGTAGAACCCCTGGATCAGGTGTTCCTTGCCGGAGAAGTAGTAGTACGCGTTCCCGACGGACACCCCGGCCTCCCGGGCGATGACCCGCATCGTCGTCCTGTCGTAACCGCGCTCCTGGAAGAGCCGGAGCGCGGTTTCGAGGATGAGCGTCCGGGTCTGCTCGCTCTTGGGGGGCTTCGCATCAGTCACGGTGCCCGAGCCTAACCGGGGACCGCGCACCGCTCGCCGCAGGGCGGCGCTGTGACGTCGCGGTACTTGGCCGCGGTCAGCACGGCGACCCTGACGAAGGGCGCGCCCGCCGGGGTGGCCAGCCAGTGGGCCTTGGGCCGGTGAGCGGCGAGGGCCCAGAGGCAGACGATCCAGGCGGCCGGCCCGCGGTAGACCTGGCCCCGGTCGCCGATCACGGTGATCTCCTCCAGGGTGCTCGTGTGGTCGAGGCCGGGGAAGCGGGCCACGGCCTGGGCGGACGCGGCCGGCACCAGTTCGAGCGGTACGAGCTGACGTTGGCCCCGCAGCCAGTGCCGCAGATGGACACAGAGCGGGCACTGCGCGTCGTACAGCACGGTCAGGCCCCTGACGGAGGTGCCACTGGTGGAGGTGTCACCGGCGTAGGCGCCACTGGTGCAGGTCTCACCGACGGTGGCGCCACTGGCGTACGTGTCGCTGCTCATCGCGGTTCAGACCCCGGGGGTCGGCGTGATCCAGCCCTGCGGCGGCACCGGCGGAGTCTGTTCGCGCTCCATGATTCCGCGCCGGCGGAACTTGTTGAGTGCGTAGACGTTGCCGAGGTGCATCCCGCCCAGGACGAGCAGCACCACCCCGAGCTTCGTCGACAGCGCCTCGAAGATCCCCCGGGCGTCGGTGACGGTGCTGCCGTCCTGGAGGTACAGGGCGACGAATCCCAGGTTCACCAGGTAGAAGCCCACCACCAGCAGGTGGTTGACGGCCTCGGCGAGCTTCTCGTTCCCCTTGAGCACATCCGCGAGGAAGACCCGCCCGTGATGGCTCAGCGTCCGGGCCACCCAGACGGTCAGCCCGAGGCTGATCGCCAGGTAGATGACGTACGCGACAACTGTGAGGTCCATACCCCACCCTCCTTTGAACGCGTTCAAAAGCTGATGTCATGGACTGTAGACCCTCTTTTGAACATGTTCAACAGTGGATGGGCGTGCCGAACTCCCGCCGCCGGGCGGGCACATGGCAGAGGCCGCCCGGGGCGAGCCGGGCGGCCTTTGAGTGGTACGGCGGTGGTCCCGCGGGCGGCACAGGGCCCCGCCCGGCGCTCTACAGGGCGCTCAGCGACCGCGCGTAGTTGAGCTGGCCCATCACCTGCGGGAACGTCTGCGGGCCGGTGGCCGGGATCATGGTGGCGTGGTGCCGGCCGCCGCTCGTCACGGTCACCTGGATGAAGCCGGTCGTCTTCTTCTCCTTCATCAGCAGGAAGAGGAGGCCGATCAGACAGAGCAGCGCGAAGACGATCGCCAGCACGATGGCGACCGGCGGGATCCGCTCCTCGGTACGTGACATGTCCGTCGCGTTCCAGACGGCGCCCCGCAGCGGCAGGGTCCCCGCCGGGGTGATGATGCCGTCCTGGACGACGGTGATGTCGCCGAGCGACACCAGCGGGGCGCCGCCGGCCGGAACGGCGAAGCCCGGCTGCTGGGGGTAGCCGTACCCGGGCGTCTGGGCCGGATAGCCGTAGCCAGGGGCGGAGTTGGGGTAGCCGTAGCCCGGCGGGGGAGGGCCGGGCGGCTGCTGCGGGCCCCACTCGTAGCCGCCGTCCGACGCCGCGTACGGATTCTGGTCACTCATCCCGCTCCCCGTTTCTCTCCCTGTACGACACCCAGATCCTGGCACAGCGGAAAGCGCGAGGGCCCCGCCGCCCGGAAGCCGGGTGACGGGGCCCTCGTGAAGTGGCCGGAAGACGGCCGGAAAGGTCAGAAGCGGCGGGTGATGAGTGCGCGCTTCACTTCCTGGATCGCCTTGGTGACCTCGATACCGCGCGGGCAGGCGTCCGTGCAGTTGAACGTCGTGCGGCAACGCCACACGCCGTCCTTGTCGTTGAGGATCTCCAGGCGCTGCTCGCCGCCCTCGTCACGCGAGTCGAAGATGAAGCGGTGCGCGTTGACGATCGCGGCCGGGCCGAAGTACTGGCCGTCGTTCCAGAACACCGGGCAGGACGACGTGCACGCGGCGCAGAGGATGCACTTCGTGGTGTCGTCGAAGCGCTCGCGGTCCTCGGCGGACTGCAGACGCTCACGTGTCGGCTCGTTGCCGCTGGTGATGAGGAAGGGCATCACATCGCGGTACGCCTGGAAGAACGGGTCCATGTCGACCACGAGGTCCTTGAGGACCGTGAGGCCCTTGATGGCCTCGATCAGGATCGGCTTCTCGGGGTTGATGTCCTTGATCAGCGTCTTGCAGGCGAGCCTGTTCTTGCCGTTGATCCGCATCGCGTCCGAACCGCAGACCCCGTGCGCGCAGGAGCGGCGGAAGGTCAGCGTGCCGTCGAGCTCCCACTTGATCTTGTGGAGGGCGTCGAGCACACGCTCCTTCGGGTCGATCTCGACCGCGAAGTCCTGCCACTGCGCCTCGTCCGAGATCTCCGGGTTGAACCGGCGGATCCGGAAAGTGGCCGTGATGAACGGGGTGTCGGCGAAGCCCGCCTCGGGCTTGCCGGCCGCTTCGGCCTTGTCCATGGTCGGGGTAGCCATCAGTACTTACGCTCCATCGGCTGGTAGCGGGTCTGGACGACCGGCTTGTAGTCGAGCCGGATCGACTCGGAGCCGTCGTCGCCCACCTCGCGGTACGCCATGGTGTGGCGCATGAAGTTGACGTCGTCGCGGGTCGGGAAGTCCTCGCGGTAGTGACCGCCGCGGGACTCCTTGCGCGCCAGGGCGGACGTCGCCATGACCTCGGCGAGATCCAGCAGGTTGCCCAGCTCGATCGCTTCGAGGAGGTCGGTGTTGAACCGGCGGCCCTTGTCCTGCACCGACACGTTCAGATAGCGCTCGCGCAGCTCGGCGATCTTCTCGACCGCCGTCTTGATCGTCTGCTCGGTGCGGAACACCATGACGTTGGCGTCCATGCACTCCTGGAGCTCCGTACGCAGCACGGAGACCCGCTCGGTGCCCGTGGCGTCGCGCAGCCGCTCGACCTGGGCCTCGACCAGCCCGGCCGGGTCCTCGGGCAGCTCGGCGAATTCGTGCTTCGCCGCGTACTCGGCGGCCGCGATGCCGGACCTGCGTCCGAAGACGTTGATGTCGAGCAGCGAGTTGGTGCCCAGCCGGTTGGCGCCGTGCACCGAGACGCAGGCGACCTCGCCGGCCGCGTACAGGCCGGGCACGACCGTGGTGTTGTCCGCGAGGACCTCACCCTGGACGTTGGTCGGGATGCCGCCCATGGCGTAGTGCGCGGTGGGCTGGATCGGGATCGGGTCGGTGTACGGCTCGATGCCCAGGTACGTCCGCGCGAACTCCGTGATGTCCGGGAGCTTGGCGTCCAGCTGCTCCGGCGGGAGGTGCGTCAGGTCCAGGTACACGTGGTCACCGGCGGGACCGCAGCCGCGGCCCTCCCGGATCTCCGTGTAGATGGAGCGGGAGACGACGTCACGGGACGCGAGGTCCTTCATGACCGGCGCGTACTTCTCCATGAAGCGCTCGCCGTCCTTGTTGCGGAGGATGCCGCCCTCACCGCGGGCGCCCTCCGTCAGCAGGATGCCCATGCGCCAGATGCCCGTCGGGTGGAACTGGAAGAACTCCATGTCCTCCAGGGGCAGTCCGCGGCGGTAGCAGGCGGCCTGGCCGTCACCGGTCAGGGTGTGCGCGTTCGAGGTGACCTTGAAGAACTTGCCGGTGCCGCCGGACGCGTAGATCACGGACTTCGACTGGAAGACGTGGATCTCGCCGGTCGCCAGCTCGTAGGCCACGACACCCGCTGAGGTCTTGACGCCGTCCACCTCGACCAGCAGCTGGTCCAGGACGTAGAACTCGTTGAAGAACTCCACACCCTCCTTGACGCAGTTCTGGTAGAGGGTCTGGAGGATCATGTGGCCGGTGCGGTCCGCGGCGTAGCACGCACGGCGGACCGGGGCCTCACCGTGGTTGCGGGAGTGACCGCCGAAGCGGCGCTGGTCGATCTCCCCGGCGGGCGTCCGGTTGAACGGCAGGCCCATCTTCTCCAGGTCGAGGACCGCGTCGATGGCCTCCTTCGCCAGGATCTCGGCGGCGTCCTGGTCGACCAGGTAGTCGCCGCCCTTGATCGTGTCGAAGGTGTGCCACTCCCAGTTGTCCTCCTCGACATTGGCGAGGGCCGCGGCCATGCCGCCCTGGGCGGCACCGGTGTGGGAGCGGGTCGGGTAGAGCTTCGTCAGCACGGCGGTGCGGCTGCGCTTCGTCGACTCGATGGCCGCGCGCATGCCGGCTCCGCCGGCGCCGACGATGACGGTGTCGTACTTGTGGATCTTCATGATGAAAGCGCCTCGGTCCCGGGCTTCTAGGAGATGTTCGGGTCGAAGGTGAAGATCACCAGCGTGCCCAGCAGGATGGTGAACACCGTGGCGGTGTACAGCAGGCCCTTGAGCCACAGGCGCGTGCCGACGCGCTCCGCGTAGTCATTGATGACGGTACGGAGGCCGTTGGCGCCGTGAAGCATCGCCAGCCACAGCATCAGCAGGTCCCAGCCCTGCCAGAACGGCGAGGCCCAGCGGCCCGCCACGAAGGCGAAGCCGATCTTGGTCACACCGCCGTCGAGCACCAGCTGGATCAGCAGGTGGCCGAGGACCAGGACGACCAGGACGATCCCGGAGAGGCGCATGAAGAGCCACGCGTACATCTCGAAGTTGCCGCGAGTGGTCTTCGGCGTCTTCTTGGTGCGTGCGCGGGGGGCCTCGATGAGCGGCGCCGGGTGGTCGGCGTCGAAGAGGGAGACGCCCTCGACGGGGCCGACAGCGGAAGAGGTCTCAGCAGACATTCAGTCCTCAGCTCCCGAACAGTTCGCGTGCGGCGTGGCCGAGCACGGGGTAGATCGCCCCGATCATCAGCAGGACCCAGATGCCCACGACGGACCACAGCATCTGCTTCTGGTGGCGCGGGCCCTTGGACCAGAAGTCCACGGCGATGATGCGCAGGCCGTTCAGAGCGTGGAAGAGGATCGCTGCGACAAGGCCGTACTCAAGGACACCCACGATCGGCGTCTTGTAAGTAGCGATGACCTTGTCGTAGTCCTCGGGAGAAATACGGACGAGAGCAGTGTCCAGGACGTGTACGAACAGGAAGAAGAAGATGAGGACGCCGGTGACTCGATGAGCCACCCAGGACCACATACCTTCCCGGCCGCGGTACAGCGTTCCAGCCGGCACGGAAAAACCCTCCGGGAGCGGGGGACGGGGGTCATGCCGCCAGCCTCTCCGGCTGGGAGAAGCTGTGTCGGTCTGGCCCGGCCGGGTACGGTCCACCGGCCCCGGCCATCGTAGCGACGACTTGTCGGTTCCTCCGCGCGGGGGGTTGCGGTGTGATCAAACAGGCAATCAAACAGCCACGGACGGGCTACCGGCATGGCCCGTATCCGCCACAAGCCGGACGATTCGCCCCCGGGCGAGTCGGCGCAGCTCGTCGGCTGCGACCGAACGCTCCTCGTCCGGCTCGTGCGAGAGCCGGGTACGGATGCTCACGAGCACCTGGTCGAGGTGCTCGGACGGGCGGACGTCGTCGAGGCAGATCACGAACGTGTGTCCGAAGCGGCTCTCGTACGCGGTGTGCGCGGCGCTCAGCGCTGTGTGGGCGGCGCGCGGCGCACGGCCGTGCAGCAGCCGCGACGCCGGTTCGCCCGCCAGGGCCTGGGCCAGCTCGGCCGGTGACAGGTCGTAACTCGCCTCGTCGCAGGCGGCGAGCAGCGCCGTCAGGTCGGGATAGGGGCGGTGTGCGGCCAGCCGCCGGGCCCACCGGGGGCTGGCGCAGCACCCGAGAAGGGCACTCTCGGCGCTGCCGGCGGGTGCAGAGTTGAACCGGTGGAGACCGGACGGGCCGCGCTTCTGCGCCGGTATGGCTGGGCGTGCCGGGCCGTCCGTTCTGTGGTGGAGTGACGGCGGTCGCATCGGAGGGCCGGCGTGGGACTCGCTGGACAGCGTGAGCTCCTCGAACACGACTGGAGGGTCGGATGACGGCGGTGAATGAGCCGCAACGCTATCGATGCGGAGACTTGAGTGTCCGACGGATGCGCGATTTTCACCCGGAAGGGAGAGTTTCAAGGCGCGTGATGGACGAATTGGCTGGCATGTCCCCCTCGCTCAGCCGTGCACGGGAGGTTTCGGACTGATGAAAAAACTCAACGCACCGGTCCCCATCGCCGTGGGCCTGACCGTCACGGCTGCCGCCGTCGCGCTCGCCGTCACGGTGTGGCCGGACGACGACACGTACGGCGGAAGCGGCCCGGCGGGCCACGGCTCGGCGGTGACCGCCCCCTCGTCCGACCCGTCGGCGAAGAACTACCCGCTCTCGGCGGCGCCCCGCGCCATCCCGGCGGTACGCGAACACGGCCCGGCGCGCGGCCCCGGCTGGCACCCGGTGAAGGGCTCCCGGGTCCTGGTCGACAAGGGCAGCAAGGGCCTCACCGACGAGGGCAGGCTCCTCTCGCACGAGCTGAAGATCGGCTACGCGTACGGGGGCACCGCGCACGCGGGCGACATCGAGCTGGCCCTGAAACCGGACAAGAAGGCGCCGCGCGAGTCGTACACCCTCAGTGCCCGCGAGAGCCGGGTCCTGATCACCGGGCCCGACGAGGCCGGGGTCTTCTACGGCACCCGGACCCTCAAGCAGTCCGTGCAGGCCGACGGGAAGGTGCCCGAGGGCGTCGTGCACGACAAGCCGGCGACCGCGCAGCGGCGGTTCAACCTGGACATCGCACGCAAACCGTTCGACGCCGCCTGGATCGAGGACCGGCTGCACGAGATGGCCGACCTCAAACTGAACCAGCTGGGGCTGCACTTCTCGGACGACCAGGGCTTCCGTATCGCCTCCACCTCGCACCCCGAGGTGGTCTCTCCCGACCACCTCACCACCGCCCAGGTCCACAAGATCGTCTCGCTCGCCTCCAGCCTGCACATCACGGTCGTCCCGGAGATCGACTCGCCGGGACACCTGGGCGCTGTCATCAAGGCGCACCCGGACCTCCAGCTGAAGACGGCCGACGGCACCCCCGTCAAGGGCGCGGTCGACGTGTCGAACCCGAAGGCCGCGAAGATCGTGGACTCGCTGCTGCGCGAGTACATGAAGCTCTTCCCCGGCACGTACTGGAACGTCGGCGGTGACGAGTACCAGGCGCTGACGGTGAAGAACCCGGAGGCGTCCTTCCCGCAGCTGGCCGCCCTTGCCCGGAAGAAGTACGGCGCGAAGGGCACGGTCCAGGATCTGGCCGTGGCCTGGCTGAACGACCGGGCCGCGGTCATCAGCAAGGCGGGCCGGACACCGCAGGCGTGGAACGACGGGTTCTTCCGCGGCGGAGTGGCCAAGGCCGACAAGAACATCCAGGTGGAGTACTGGACGGGCAAGGAGTTCGGGGCCCGGCCGCCCGAGGAGTATCTGAGCGAGGGGCGCCAGGTGGTGAATCTCAACGACGAGTACCTGTACTACGTGCTCGGCCAGCCCAATAACTTCACCTACCCCACCGGCAAGCGGATCTACGAGGACTGGACCCCGCTGGTGGTGCGCGGCACCAAGGCGGTCCCCGCCAAGTACGCGCACCTGATCGTGGGCGGCGGGTTCGCCGTCTGGGGCGACTTCCCGAACGCGCAGACCCCGGAGCAGGTCGCCGCGGGTATCAGGATGCCGCTGCGGGCGACGGCCCAGAAGCTCTGGGACCCGGGCAAGCCCAAGCTGACGTGGACGCAGTTCACGGCGCTGTCGGCGAAGCTGGACTGACCGGCGCCGGTACTGGACTGACCGGCCCCGGTGCACGGCTTGCGGCCCCTGGATCCTTCCGGGGGCCGCAGTCGTGCCCGCGCCCGGTCTTCCCGGCCCGGATGTGCCGCTCCCTCCAACGGATGCATCAGCCCGGCTCCGGCGAGACCGGGAGACGTGCAGGTCAGAGCGGGTCGTGCCGAGCACCGTCGGCCACGTCGGGTGACTCAGCGATTGCGCACTGTATTCAGGCGTTTGCACGGTGGCGGTGCGTACTTCCCGCACGGGTGAGTACCTCCCGCACGTCCGAAAGGAACGCTTTCCATGCGCATGTCCCCGAAGGCCGGCCTCCTCGTCTCGTCCGCCGTCTGCGGCGCTCTCGCCCTCGGCATAGCGGGCCCGGCGGCTTACGCGGCAGCCGACGACACCACGGCGGCCCGCTCCGCGAGCGCCCCGTCGGCCCCCCTGCCCGGGGCCGACGCGCTCCTGGCCCAGACGAAGACACTGGGTGATGCCGGCGGGGTTCTGGCACCGGTGACGGATCTCCTCAACGCCGTACTGAAGGCCCCGGACGGCAAGCTCTCCGCCGCGGACGCCACCAAGCTGGCGGACCCGGTCAAGGCCGCTCTGGCGAAGGTCACGGCAGCAGCCCCCGCGGCGCCCGCTGCCCCCGGCATCCCGGGCGGCGTGACCGGGGTGTCCGGGGCGCCCGCCGCACCCGACCCGGGCGCTGCTCTCAAGGCCAAGGCGGCGGCCGACCTCCAGGCCAAGGTGGACGCGCTCGTCAAGGCGTCCACGACCGGCAGCCCCACCGAGGTCGCGGCGGCGGTCAAGGCCGTGGTCACCTCCGAGGTGAACGTCGTCGTCTCCGTCGTGCTCGGCGGCGGGCTCCCGGCCCCGAACCTGCCGGGTCTCCCCACTCTGCCGACGGTCCCCGGCGTCCCCCAGCTGCCGGCCACACCGGGCGCCTGAACCGGCCCGGCCCGGCCCGGCCGAGTCCGGCTGAGCCCGGTCGGGACCGGTTGAGTCCGGCTGGGACCGGTTGAGTCCGGTCCGGGTCCGGCTGAGTCCGGTCCGGGTCCGGCTGAGTCCGGTCGGGTCCGGCTGAGTCCGGTTGAGCCCGGCTGGGCCCGGTTGAGTCCGGTCGGGTCCGGCTGGGACCGGTTGAGCCCGGCTGGGAGAGGCCCGCGGTGACCTGTGAAGGCGCCGCGGGCCTCTCCTGTGCTGCGTGCGGCGCCGCTCTCTCCTGTGCTGCGGGGTGCAGGTCCGGGGTGGAGTCCGGGTGGGGTTCGGCCCTCCGCGGGCGGTGGCGCCCCGGGGGCCGTAGCGTCCAGGGATGGACTTCAATATCACCGCGCAGGAAGAGGCGCTGCTCCTGCGGATCCGCGAGGACCTGCACGCGGGCAGCACACCCCGCGAGGACGACCTCGCGGCCGAGCTCGGCGACGAGGTGCGGGGGCGGGTGCGCAGCCTGGGCGCGCGCGGCTGGCTCGTCGTACGGCCGGCGCCGGACGGCACGGTCTACGTCGAGGGGCTGTCGTCCCTGGCGGAGTCGGCGCTGTCGAACCGGCGGGACGTGGGCGACCAGTAGGCCGCGCCCGGCGGCGGCGAGGACGTCCCGGCAGGCGGACGTCCCCGTAGGCGGATATCCGGGCGGGCGGGCGCGCGGGCGGGGTGGCGGGTCGGCGGGCCGGCCGGCCGCTGTCAGACGAGCAGCCGCAGCAGGTGCGCGCAGGCGTCCGGCTCGGTGTCGTACCGGCCGATGACCTCCGAGAGGCCCCGTTCGTACGCACCGGTCTCCCACGCCCGGCCGTCCTCGGTCCGCTTGAGATAGAGGAAGTCGGTGGGCGTGGGGGCCGGTTCATGGACCCCCTCGATCCGGTAGTAGCCGTCGGGTACTCCGGCGTCGCGCAGCGCGGCACGCAGTTCGTGGCGGTCCATGGGGCGCTACTCGCCGGCCGGGGTGGCCTGGGCGAGGTAGTGGTGGTCGAGCAGCCACTTGACGTTCAGCCGCTGGCCCTCGCCCGGGTTCAGGAACACCGGGTCGAGCTTGATCTGCTGCCCGTTGCCGGGCTGCTCGAACCACGGCGCGATACCGCCCTGCCACACCCAGAACGGCTTGGCCACCCGGTAGACGTGGTAGTCGCAGGGCACCGCCGCATCACGGGTGTTGAGGCTCTGCGGGGGCAGCGCGCGCTTGGCGTACGAGTCGCCCGCGGGTGCCAGATAGCCGCCGTACTCGGAGCCGAAGCGGTCCAGGCGCTCACCGGTGCGCAGCTTCTCGGGCTCCTTGTCCACCTGCCCGTTGACCTCCTTGAACCCGTCGTTCGGCGGGTACTTCCAGCTGCCCGAATCCGCGGGCCCCTCCCAGTACTTCTTCAGGAAGTCTCCCGCCGACAGCTTCCCGGTCCGGTGGTAGCCCTTGAGCAGCGGGCCGACCGGCTTCTCGTGCTTCGACGGGAGCCACTGCGGTCCGAGCCTGGCGTCGCCGTCGAACTCTCCCGAGCAGGGGGCGTGCTGCGGCCCGGAGGCCGCCGTCCGGTCCTGGTGCTGCTGCGGAGCGGTGCTCGCGGCGGCGGGCGCCGCCGCCGTCGCCGCGGTGACGGTCAGCGCGGCGAGAACGGTGCGAATACGGTTCACTCAAGGTCCCCTTGTGTCCTGAGGCCCGGCTGGGCGTGTATTACGCACGGTAGCGGATCGGTCACCGTGTGCGCGGCGAGACCGGGGAGTTGGTCCGCCGTACGGCGACCGGACGCGGGGTGACGGCACGCAGCGGCACTTCGGGCACAGTGGCACTTCGGGCACATATGGGCTGCGCCGGGGGCGCGTTGTTGGCGGGGTGTGCGCGGGGGCGTATGCGCCGGATGATCTGACGGTGTGTGTTTTGTCCGGTTTCAGTAAAGTCGCGAAGGTTCTCCGGACATCGGAACCGGCTCGGTTCAGAGTGTGGTTGTCCGGCACAGAGCCGGAAGTTCATCTGCACCATGCGTGGGCCGACCGGCGCACGCATGCCCTGATCTGGGGGTTCCATGTCGTCTTTGTCTTCGGGTTCCCGTCTCGCCGCAGCTGTGCTGGCCTCCGGGGCCCTGCTGGCCGCCGCCTTCCCGGCGGCGGCCGCCGGCCACCACCCCGCCCCGCGCCCTGAGCGCTCGGCCGTGGTGGTGGGCGCCGTTCACCACGTCGACAGCCACGGCCGCGGGCACCACCGCGGCAACCGGGTGGACGCGGAGTGGATCACCGTCACCAACAACTCCCGCCGGGCGGTGGAGCTGCGCGGCTGGACGCTGACCGACGCGCAGCACCACTCCTACCGCTTCCAGGCGCTGCGGCTCGGCGCGCACAAGTCGGTCAAGGTCCACACCGGCCACGGCCGCAACACCTGGAGCGACGTCTACCAGAACCGGCGCGCGCCGATCTGGGACCGCGTCGACACCGCGACCCTGCGCAACGCGCGCGGTCGCGTCGTGGACGTCGAGCGTCTGGGGCACCGTCACGGCTGATGCCTGACGCCTGACGCCTGACGCCTGAGGTGACATCAGGTGCGCCGCGAGTGGGCCCGCTCGCGGCGCACCGCTGTGTCTGCCGCCGCTCTGCCGCCGGTCCGTGGCCGGTCTGCCGCCGGTCTGCCGCCGGTCTGCCGCCGGTCCGCCGCTGTGCGCGCGGCCGGTGCCGGGCCCTCAGGCCCGGAGGTCGACGACGACCTTCACGTCGTCGCTGCCCTTGTGCAGCGCGTCGGCGAAGCCGCTCATCGGGACCCGGCGGGTGATGAGGCGGTCCAGCCAGCGCGGGTCGGCCTGGGCGAGAGCGGCCGCGGCCTGTTCGTAGTGGCGGCGGCCGGCGTTGACGGAGCCGAAGACGACGCCGTTCCTCAGCACCATCTCCCGGGCGGTCGCGTCCAGGTCCACGGTGACCTTCCGGCCGCCGGACGAGATACCGGTCAGACAGATGACGGCGCCGGGCCCCACTACGTCCGTCAGGGCGTGGACGAGTGAGCCGACGCCGGTGCACTCGATGACGACGTCGGGTGCGAGACCGGTGTCCCGGACGTCGCCGGTGTGGAAGGTCCCGCCGAGGTCGGCGACGAGCTGCGGTTTGGGGCCGCTGCTGTCGAGGTCGAGTACGTGGACGTCCAGGCCGCGTTGGGCGCCGAGCATGGCGGCGAACAGGCCGATCGGCCCGGCGCCGGTAATGAGGGCGACCCTGGGTTTCCAGGAGGACCGGCTCAGGATGTGTTCGGTCTGTTCCCACGCTTTCGCCAGTACCGACAGGGGCTCCAGCAGCACTCCTCGGTCGCCGAGAGCCGGGTCGAGCTTCACCGCGTACTGCGGTTCGCTGCGCCACAGCTGCGACCCGAAACCGTGCAGCTCCTTGATGCCGCGTTCGGTGTAGAGGCCGTTGCGGCAGAAGTCCCACTCGCCCACCGAACACGGCCCGCAGGGCACGGGGTCGGGCCGACGCACGATGCCGGCGACCAGGTCTCCCGGTGCGAACCCGCTGCCCTCCGGGGCCTCCAGCACCTTCCCCAGGGATTCGTGCCCGACGATCAGACGTTCCTCGCCGGGCGGCGGCGCACCGTAACCCTTGTCGGCGATGTCCAGGTCCGTGCCGCAGATGCCGAGGAGCCGGCCCTCGACGAGCAACGCGCCGTGCTCCGGGCCCGGTTCGCCGACGTCACGGATCTCCACCTGGTCGGGTTTGCCGGGTACGAGGGTGATGGCCTTCATGTCCACGTCCTCCCTGCCGAGCATGGGCGATCGCGATGACCGCGATGACCGATGACCGCGGGATGGATGACCGCGATGCCCGATGCCCGATGGCCGATGGCCGATGGCCGATGACCGTCGGCCGTGGCCCCGGACTCGGTCCCGGTCCTGGCGCTGGCCCTGGTCCTGGCTCGGTCCCGGCCCTTGGCTCGGTCCCGGTTTCACGCTAGCCCCGTTCCGCCGGGCTGTCGCGGTCAGCCGGCCCATCGCCGGGGCGCCGCGTTTCCCGGCCAGGAAGAATCCGGGCTTCCGGCGGACCATGGAGCAGGGGGCGGGACCGGAGGAGTGGACCGGAGGGGACGAGAAGCGGACGAGAAGCGGGCGAGACGGACGAGGGAGCCTTCCATGTCGCACAGCACGACGGTCACTGTCCTCGGAGCCGGTGCACTCGGCGCCGCGATGGCGGCACGGCTCGGGGAGACCGGGCATGAGGTACGGCTGTGGAACCGCACATCGGACAAGGCCCGCGCCGCGGCGCGGCACGCTGCCGGAGTGACGGCCGTGGAGGCCCTGGACGACGCGGTCTCCGGCGCGTCCGTCGTCATCACGGTGCTCCGTGACGGCGATGCGGTGGCGGCGGTCATGTCCGATGCCGCCGGCCGGCTCGGCGATGACGCGGTCTGGGTGCAGGCGAGCACAGTGGGTCCGCGGAGCGCGGGCAGTCTGGCCGGTCTGGCTCGCGATCACGGTGTTGCCTATCTGGACGCACCGGTCTCGGGAAGCACGGACCCCGCCCGGCAGGGCACGCTGGTCTGGATCGTCGCCGGCCCGGAGGGCGCCCTCGCGCGGGCACGTCCTGTGCTCGACGACCTCGGCTCGTCCGTGCAGCACGTGGGGACAGGGGCGGAGGGCAGCGCGGTCAAACTCGCGGTCAACGCCTGGATGACAGCGGCGACGGTGGCCGCGAGCGACGTCCTCGCGCTGTGCGACGCGCTCGGTGTCGACCACGCGACCCTGGGCCGGGTCCTGGAGGCGGGCCCGCTCGCCATGCCGTACGAATCGCGGAAGGTGGGTGCCATGGAGGACCGGTCGTACGCGCCCGGATTCGCGGTGCGGCTCGCCCTGAAGGACATGGACCTGGCCGCTGAGGCGGCCGCCCCCAGCCCGTTGCTGCAAGCAGTCCGCGACCGCCTGGACGCAACCGTCGCAGCCGGGCACGGCGAGGACGATCTCGCAGCCGTCGACGCCCTGAGGAAGCCGCGGCCGGCATCCTGAACAGGCGGCCCGCACCCTGAACACGCGGCCGACATCCTGAACAGGCGGTGTCCCGGAAAGGGAGCGGCGGGTCCCGGTCAGTGCAGCGACGCGCTCGCCGTACGGAGTTCGTCCAGGGCTGCCAGCGTGTACTCGGCGAGGTCGTCCTGGGCGTCGGGTGCGCCGTCGGACCACTCGGCGTACCCCCGTTTGAAGGCGAGGACGCCCAGCTCGCCCGCGAGAGCCGCGGTCGGTTCAGGTACGCCGCGGGCCACCAGGGCGGTGGTGACCGCGGCGGCGAGGCTGACGCTCTTCAGGGCGTCGCGCTCCTGGAGTTCGGCGCTGGCGGTGACGGCCGCCTTCAGACGCGGGGCGAGCTCGCGGTTCATGGGGCCCATCGCGCTCGACGCGCGCACCAGACCGGCGGCGACCGCATCCAGCGGGCCGGCGTCGGCGGGAGCCTCGGCGATCCCCTCGGACAGCAGCCGGCTCAGCGTCTCCTGTCCGGCCACCAGCAGCTCGCGCTTGTCGGGGAAGTGCCGGAAGAAGGTGCTCTTGGTGACTCCGGCGCGCTCGGCGATCTGCGTGACCGTGGTGGCGTCGTATCCCTGCTCGGTGAACAGGTCGACGGCAGCCACGACGAGGCGTTCGCGTGCACCTGGTTCCCATCGGCCCATGGATCCATCGTAAGTGCATTGCGTGTCACGGGACTCTTGTCCCATTACTTTGCTAGAGTGATGAGACAAGGTCCCATCACTCATGGGTCTGTGCCTTACGGGTCGTGACTCACAGGTCCATGGCTCACAGGTCAGTGGCTCACGGGTCCATGGCGTACAGGCCCAAGGCTTACGGGCCAATCATGCAAGGGAGAGTCTTATGCGTGTATTTGTCACCGGTGGCACCGGTCTGATCGGCTCCGCCGTCGTCGCGGAACTGCTGGGCAACGGCCACTCCGTGCTCGCGCTCGCCCGCTCCGACGCCTCCGCGCAGGCTGTCGAGGCGGCAGGAGCGGAGCCGCTCAGGGGAGGTCTCGCCGATCTGGACGCCCTGCGCGCCGGTGCAGGTCAGTCCGACGGGGTGATCCACCTGGCGTTCAGCAACGACTTCAGCAGCCCCGAAGCCCTGGCGAATGCGGTCGCGGAGGAGAGTGCCGCGCTCGCGGCCCTCGGCGAGGCACTCGTCGGCACTGACCGCCCGTTCGTCACCGTCTCCGGCACTCCCGCTGTGCCGGGCCGCGCCTCCACCGAGGCCGACCCGCTGCCGACCGACGGGCCGGTCGGCGGGCGCAGCCGCACGGTCACGGCGGTCCTGGACCTGGCCTCGCGCGGAGTCCGGAGTTCGGCCGTACGTATGCCGCGCACGGTTCACAAGGACGGTACGGGCGGCTTCGCCGGAATGCTGACCGGCATCGCCCGTACGACGGGAGTGTCCGGCTACCCCGGCGACGGCGCCCAGCGTTGGCCGGCCGTGCACGCGCTCGACGCGGCCGTGCTCTTCCGGCTCGCCCTGGAGCAGGCGCCGGCCGGCAGCGCCTGGCACGCCGTGGCCGACGAGGGTGACCAGGTGCGTGACATCGCCGCGGTCATCGGCCGGCGGCTGAACCTGCCGGTCGAGCAGGTGCCGGCCGAGTCGTACGGGACTCTGGGCCCGATCTTCGCGACCGACCAGCCCTCGTCCGGGGCCCACACCCGGCAGGCGCTCGGCTGGGAGCCGAAGCACCCCGGCCTCCTGGCGGACCTGGAGAACATCCAGCCCTGAGGGCGGCGAAGGAGGGAGTGCGGCCGTGGGCTGCAACCGTGGCCCGTGGCCCGTGGCCCGTGGCCCGTAGCCGTAGTCGTAGCCGTAGCCCCCGGCGTCCCCGGCGGGACACGCCTCAGACGGCGGCGGCCGGTGCGGGTTCCCCGGTGGTCCTGCGTACCGGCTCCTGGCGGGCGATGCCGATCCCGGTGTAGCCGCAGATCACGGCGATGATCACGCCGAAGTAGTTGAGGAACGCGTACGGCGCGTACGCCATGGTGGCGACACCCAGGGTCGTGGACATGTAGGTGGCGGCCTCGGTCCACGGCACCAGGGGTACGAAGACCGTGCCGGAGTCCTCCAGGGTGCGCGACAGGTTCTTCGGGGCGAGGCCGCGCTCGGGGTAGATGTCCCGGAACGCCTGGCCCGGCACGATGATCGTCAGGTACGAGACCCCCATGGAGAGCGCGGTGCCCACGGAGGTCAGCGCGGTGGCGAGGATGATCCCGCCCGTGCGGCGGACCTTGGTGAGCAGCCGGTGCATCAGGACGTCCAGGCAGCCGGTCTCGGTCAGGATGCCCGCGAAGGCGAAGCCGGCGAGGCCGATCAGCATGGTCGACGCCATCGATGCCATGCCGCCGCGGTTGAGGAGCGTGCCGGCCGCGGCGGACACGTGGTGGGGGTCGATGCCGCCGTGGCCGCTCAGCATCGACACGGTGAAGCCGGTCGACGCGGAGGAGCCGATCTGCTGGAGCGAGAAGCCCTGGAGGACACCGCCCAGGATCCCCGCGACCGCCGACGAGGCGATGATGGTCGGCAGCGGCGGCTTCTTCATGACCGCGCCCACGAGGATCACCGCGGGCGGCAGCAGGAGCAGCAGGTTGAAGTGGAATCCGTGCTCCAGTACGGCCCGCAGATCCGCGGTGCGCCGGGCGGCCAGCCCGTCGGCGTGCTGGCCGCGGCCCAGGAAGAGGTACAGGACGCAGGAGAGGACCGCCGCGGGGCCCGTCGTGTAGAGGAGGTGCCGGATGTGCTCGAAGAGGGTCGAACCGGCGACGGCGGGAGCCAGGTTGGTGGTGTCCGACATCGGGGACATCTTGTCGCCGAAGTAGGCGCCCGAGATGATGGCGCCCGCCGTCATCGGCAGGGACACACCGAGTCCGCCGGCCACGCCGATCAGGGCGACACCGACGGTGCCGACGGAGCCCCAGGACGTACCGGTCACCGTCGAGACGATCATGGTGATCAGGAACGACAGCACCACGATCCACGACGGCTGGATGGCCTTGAGCCCCCAGTCGACGATCATGGGGATCGTGCCGCTCAGCGTCCAGGTGCCGATGAGCATGCCGATGGAGATCAGGATCAGCAGCGCCGGCATCGCGTCGTCGATCTTCGACCGGATGCCCATGAGCATCTCGTCCCAGGTCACGCCGAGCCAACGGGCGATGACGCCGGTGACGGCGCAGGCCGTGACGAGAAGGACCACGGGGTCGAGGCCGAGCCAGACGGTGCCCGCGATCATCACGATCAGCATCAGCACCACGGGAAGTGCGGCGACGAGCAGTCCGGGGGTGCGGCGCTCGCGCGGGGGCGCCGCTGCGGAGGAGTCGGTCATTTCGGGTACTCCAGTGGCCCGGTGGGGCCGGGCGGTCGGGCGGGGTGGGGGAGGGGCGGGCCGTCCGCCGGGTACGCGGGACCGGAGGGGGCGGCCGGTGGATCATGCGTTGCGGGTCCGGAGGTGCGTACGCGCGCAGGTACGCGTGTACGGGTGCATGTACGTACGCACGACACGGGGCCGGAACCGGTGGGGCAGGGCAACCGGTCGGGCTGACCGGGGAGTTGGCCGACCGGGGAGCTGGCAGGCCAGGGGTGTTGGCCGCCGGTCAAGTCAAGGGGGTTGGCGGGCCAGGGATGTTGGCCGGCCGGGGGAGTTGGCAGGTCGGGCGGGGGAGTTGGCAGGTCGGGCGGGGTCGAACGGAGCCGGTGAGGCCGGCCGGAGGAGCGCCGGCCGGTCGGGCAGGGGCATCCGGCGGGGTCGGCCGGCCGGCAGGTTCAGCGAGTCGGCAGGTTCAGTGAGCCGGCGGGGTCAGCCGGTCGGTGGAGCCGGCCCCACTGGCTCAGGCGGGGTGGCGGGATCGGGGGTCAGCCGGTCGGGGAACCCGTCATGTGGGCCCGTACCCGGCCGAGATGGAGATCCATGAGCGCCGCGGCCCGCTCGCCGTCACCGTCCGCGACGGCGGCGGCGATCTCCTCGTGGTCGTCCAGGGAGTCGGCCGTGTGGGCCGCCGGGACGTCCAGCGGGCTGCGCAGCAGGATGATCTGCTGCTGCACCCGCCACAACTGTTCCGCGACGCGCGGACTTCGCGCGGTGTCCGTCAGGGTCCGGTGGAAGTCCAGGTCGAGCCGGTGCACGAAGCGTCTGCCGCCCTGGATGGTCTTCCGCGCCCGGGCGCAGGCCGAGCGCAGCGCGGCGACATCCTTCTCGTCACGGCGCTCCGCGGCCAGCCGGGCGGACGCTGTCTCCAGCGCCGTGCGGAGCTCGAACAGGGCTCTCACGTCGTCCGGCTCGGCCGTGAAGACCGTGGCGCCGCGGTTGGGGCTGTGCACGAGCAGGCCCTCGCTGACGAGTTGCCGTACGGCCTCGCGCAACGGCCCCCGGCTGATGTCGAGTTCCCGTGCGAGCACCACCTCGTTGATCCGGGTCCCCGGTCGCAGGTCGCCGCCGAGCAGTCGTTCGCGCAGCACCTCGGCGACCTGGACGGCGAGGCCGCGCTGCAGTGTCTCACTCACGGATGACGCCTCCTCTGGACCGGCAAGGTGTTGACAGTTGCCAGTTGACAGGCGTGTTTCCGCAGGTGTCAAGAGGTCTCGCTGAAATCGCCCGCACATTCGACAGGCTTCGGTGCCAAGTGATAACTGTCGACAGTTGACTCGAACTGGAGAGGCGGACATAACTGATGCACAGCGTGGTGGCCGAGGTCTGGCGTGGGGATTTCCTGGAGTCCGTGCACCACGGGACGGTCATCGCGACCGGCCCGGACGGTTCGGAGGCCCTGCGGATCGGGGACGTCGACGCTCCGATGTACCCGCGCTCGTCGAACAAGCCCCTCCAGGCGCTCGGCATGCTCCGCGCCGGGCTCGGGCTCGACGGCGAACTCCTGGCGCTGGGCTGCGCCAGCCACTCCGGCGAGTCCATCCACCTGGACGGCGTGCGGGCGATACTCGGCTCGGCCGGGCTCGGCACGGACGCGCTGCGCTGCACGGCCGCCCTCCCGATCGGCGAGGGCGCGCTGCGCGCCTGTCTGGCCGGCGGCGGCGGGCCCACCCCCCTGACGATGAACTGCTCCGGCAAGCACGCGGCCATGCTGGCGACCTGCGTCGTGAACGGCTGGGACACCGCCACCTACCTCGACCCGGAGCACCCGCTCCAGATGGTGCTGCGCGAGACCCTGGAGGAACTCGCGGGCGAGAGGATCGCCGCCACGGGTATCGACGGCTGCGGCGCGCCCCTGTTCGCCATCAGCCTGCGCGGCCTGGCCCGGGCGTTCGGCCGCCTGGCCTCGGCCCCCGAAGGCAGCCTCGAACACCGCGTGGCCCGCGCGATGAACACCCACCCGCAGTACGTCGGCGGCACCGGCAGGGACGTGACGCGGCTCATGGGCGCCCTGCCCGGGGCCGTAGCCAAGGACGGCGCCGAGGGTGTGTACGCGCTCGGCCTGCCGGACGGGTCGGCGGTATCGCTCAAGATCGCGGACGGCTCCCAGCGGTCCCGCCCGGTGGTGATGGTCGCCGCGCTGCGCCGCCTCGGAGTGGACGTGGACGGCGACGCAACGCTCAGCGCACTCGCCACAGCGCCGGTACTCGGCCACGGCGAGCCGGTCGGCGCGGTCCGCCCCACGTTCTGACCGATGCGGCCACGGTGACGGGGGCCGGGCCCTGCTGTCCCGCCGTTTCCGGTCCGGAGAGGCGTGTCCGGAGAAGCGTGTCCGGGGAGGTGCGTCCGGGGAACGGCGGGAGGGCGACCGGGGCCGCCACCCCTGTTCCGACGGGACCGGGCCACTGACGTGGTCCGCGTACTGAGCAGGGCTGGAGGCCGTGGTGCGGCACAAGGTGTGTCGCACCACAGCCTTCCGCGTATGGGGGCCCAGCGACACGGTCCGGTGCCATGCCCCCACGACACCTCACCAGCCGCGAGCCGGCTCCCACCCACGACGAGCAGAGTCACGCCGGTACGCCGGTACGCCGTTGCACCAGGTGCGGTTGCGAAACCGGACGCACCCTAGTGGAGCAGTACCGGCATCGCCGCCGGTTCCTCCCCCGGCGGGAAGTACTTGGCCAGCTCAAGGCGCCCGCTGATCCGTAACTTCCGGTAGGAATGGGTCAGATGGGACTCGACGTTCCGCAGGCTCACCTTGAGCAGACGCGCGATGTCACGGTTGCTCATCCCGCGCGCGGCCAGCCCCGAGACCTGCCGTTCGGTCGGGGTGAGCAGCGACTCCGCGGAGTCCTTGCGCGGATCGGGCCGCCCGCCCGCGTACCGCAGCTCCCGCTGCACCGCCTCGACCAAACCGTCGGCGCCGAGCGAAATCCCCACCTCGTTGGCGCGGTGCAGCAGTTCGCGGGTGCGCCGGACCTTGCCGATCTGCCGGTGGGCCCGCCCCGCCTCGTACAGGGCATGGGCGAACAGCAGCGGCGCGGGGGCCGGTTCGAGGATCTCCAGAGCCTGGCAGGCGAGTTGTGCCGCATCGCGCCCCGAGCTCGCCGAGGCCTGCGCGACCAGGGCCCGGCCCAGGGCGAACGGGGCGCCCCAGCGCCGGGCGAGCTCGGTCTCCTGCCGGGCGGTCCGGCGGGCCGCGAGCACGTTGCGCTGTCCCAGCAGGAGAGCGGAGCGCGTGGAACGCCAGGGCAGGAGCGCCGGGTTGACGACGCCCCGACGGGCCGCCTCCTCCTCGCAGTGGGCGATCAGGGCGAGCCCGCGCTGCGCCTGACCGAGCCGGCCCAGGGCGCGGCCGGCGCTGTCCAGGAGGTGCAGCCGCCACCAAGTGACGGGCCGGTCGCCGGGCAGCAGCGGAGCCTCGTCGAGCAGGGCGCCGGCCGCCGCGATGTCGTCCTTCTCCAGGGCCACGTCGATGAGGACGCTCCGGGCCAGCGCACCCACGTGATAGGAGGCGGCGCCGATCCTGGTGAGCAGGTCGAGCGCCTGACGGGCGTCGTCGTCGGCGTCCGCGAGCGGTCCGCGGTGCAGCTGCACCAGAGCGCGTACGGCCAGGGCCTCGGCGATCCGGGTCACAGTGCCCTCGGCACGGGCCAGCAGCACCTCCGTGTCCAGGTGCCGCCGGGCCTCGTCCATGTCGCCGGCCCAGAGCAGTGCGAGCACCGCGTGGTACCAGGGCGGGGAGCCGTACGGGGCGCGGGGCAGGGCCAGGAACCGGTCGGCGATCCGGCGTACCGCCTGCGCCGAGCGGCCCGCGGCGGTGCGCAGAAGCAGGACCTGCTCAAGACGGTCCTCGCCCTCGTCCCCCGGGGTGTAGGTGCCCTCGTGGAGCCGGATGTCGATGAGCCGCTCGCGCAGCCGGCCGGCCGCCGCGGCGTCCAGCACGCCGGCCTCCGCACGGATGTCCTCCAACACCTCGCGGGCGCAGGCGGATTCGTCGAGCCGAAGCAGGATCTCGGACAGCCGCAGCGCCTCGTGGAGCCGCTCGTCGGGCCCCAGGAGGCCGGCGGCGTGCACCGTGAGCGCCCGGGCGGAGGTCGGCAGGTCGAGGGCGGTGAGTGCCTGGATCCACAACCCCTCGGCGCGGGCGGCCAGTTCCTCGGGTGCGCCGTGCAGCGTGGTCTTCTCGATCAGCTGCCGGGCCCCCGCGGGGTCCCGGCCGACCATGCCCTGGGCGACATCGAGCAGCAGCCGCGCCATCCACGGCTCGTCGAGCCGGTGCGATCGCAGCAGGTGGGCGGCGACGTCCTCGCACGGCGCGCTGCGGCGCCACATGGACCGGGCGGCGAGCCGGTGGAGTTCGGCCCGCTCCGCGCACGGGATGTCCTGGTACAGCAGTCTGGCTAGGAGGGGGTGCCGGAATATCATGGCGTGCGGGCACACCAGCCCCGACTCGGTGAGCCGCGAGAGGCTGCGGCAGGCGTCCTCCGTCGGCACGCCGCACAAGTCGGCGAGGATGGCAGGGTCCAGCGGCGAGCCGAGGATGCTGGCCGCCCTGGCGACCTCCAGGCCGAATGGATCGAGCCGCCTGAGCATGCACAGGATGCGCTCCTTGACCGCGCGCAGCTGCATCAGTTCGGCCGGTGGATCCAGCGTGCGGCCGACGAGGGCGTCCGGGGCACGCCCGGTCCCGCCGGGGAACGCGGGCACGCTCCGTATCTGCTCGGTCAGCAGGTAGGGGTTGCCGCCCGTGTCGGCGATCAGCGCATCCACGGACTCGTGGTCGTGGCCGCACAGTGCGGCGGCCAGGTCCAGGGCGGCGGCCGGGCTCAGGTCGTGCAGATGGATATGGCGGTCGGGCCGGATGCCTTCCTCGAACTCGACCAGCAGGTGCTGGTCGCTCACCGGCTCGCCGCGGCGCTTGGTGGCGAGCAGTACGACGGGGAGGTCGTCGAGCCGGCGGCTGAGGAAGCCCAGCCACAGCAGGGATTCCAGGTCGGCGTGCTGGACGGAGTCGACCGTGAGGAGGAGCGGGGTGCACCGCGCGGTCCGCCCCACGCCCGCGCACAGCTCTGCGAGCAGCGGGTAGTCGGGCTCGGCCGGCCCGCCGTCGGTGGCCCCCACGCTCGCCGCGAAGGTACGCGTCCATCCCTGTGCCGTCTCGGGCAGCCCGCCGAGCAGTTGGTGCACCACCCCCAAGGAGAAGGGCTGTTCGGCGGGGGAGGCCGTGGCAGAGAGCACGACCATGCCCTGTTCACGGGCGATTCCTTCGGCCCAGCGCAAGAGTGAGGTCTTGCCTGTGCCGATGATTCCCTCCACCAGCGCGGCCGCGCCCTCTCCCGCTCTCGCGGACTCGAGCATCTGGATGATGATCTTGGATTCTTCGCCTCTGCCGAACAGTTCCTGGGGCACTTCCCTGAACCTCCTGCGAACCAGCGCTGCCAAGGACACGGTCTCGTGGTCAAGCCGTCGCCGCCCTGACGGAAAGGGTGTTTTGCAGACAGGTCAGAGAGAAATCGAGCCACCCATCGATCCCCCATCGATCCCCCGACCGCCGGTGAACGGCGTACACCCGCGAATGTAGCCCGCTGCTAGCACAACCCCCACTGGAATTATGCAAATGCTTCCACCTGATGGAATCGACACGTGTTCATTCGGCCACTGTTTCGGTCCCACCGTATTGATGAGCGCGGGTACCGCATGGGTACGGTCTGCACGGCATTGCGGTGGTGACCGGCGAGCCACACGGAAAGCGTTCCCCTGGAACCTGGCATATTCACCGCGACCTAATGGCGAAATCCTGATGGAAGGATCGGTGATCACGTGAGCGCCTCAAGTGAGGAGCTCTGCCCGATATGGGCCCTCCGCCCGGCCCTGCCGCCGCTGTCGGTCCCGGCCCCGCCCGAGAGCGGCCGCACCGAGCAGTTCGTGCTGTCCCTGACCAGACTCCTGCCGCTGGTGTACGAGCAGGCCTGGCAGGCCGTGCTCGGCTCCGGCTTCCGTCTCCAGGTCGTCGACTGGCGGGCCACCCGTACAGAGGTGCAGGACGCCTGCCTCGCCGAGCGGCTGGCTCGGGAGTCCGCCGGCGGACTGCCCCTCGACCAGGGCCCGTCCACGCGCGCCACCCTCATCCGGCGCGACGACCGCACCTGGACCTTCGCCTGGCGGTACGCGAGCGAGCTGAGGAGCCGGAGGGCGGGGCTCCGCCTCGTCCACATGGCCACCGAGGCGTACGACACCCTGCTGCGCGGCGGAACTCCGAGGCGCCAACCCGGCGCCGACGACCTGCTCGTGGGGCCGGTGAGCCGATGACCGGCGACACCTCGGTGCGGCTTTTCTGTCTCCCGTTCGAGGGCGTCTCGGCCGGCGTGTACCTGCCGTGGGCCGAGGCCATCGGCCCTCTGGTGGTCGTCACCCCCGTGGAGCTGCCCGGCCGAGGCCGCCATCCGCGCACCCGCCCGTGCGGCAGCCTGGAGCCGCTGCTGGCTGAGATCATGCCGTACGTGGCCCGCATGTGTGACCGCCCGTTCGCGTTCTACGGGCACGGCTTCGGTGCTCTCCTCGCGTACGAGATGGCCGCCCGGCTCGAGTGGGAGCACGACGCGGTCGCCGAGCGGCTCTACGTGTCGGGCTCCGGACTGCCGCACCGGACCGCGCCGGAGCACGCCGTCAGCCACCTGCCGGACGCGGCGATGATCCGCAGGCTCCGTGACCGCGGCCGGATGCCCCCGGTCGGCCGGGACCCGCGGCGCGCGGCCCGGGCGCTGCCCGCGCTGCGTGCGGACGTGGCTGTGATGGAGTCCTACCGCCGCGACCCGCGCCATGTCGTGCACTGCCCGGTCACCGTGATGCGCGGTCTCCAGGACCACAGCGTCACGAGGGCGGACCTGGCCGGCTGGCGCCGGTGCACCCGGCGCGCCCTGCGCATGGAGACGTTCCCGGGCGGCCACTACTTCCCGCTGACCGCCCAACGGGAGCTCCTGGACACCTGCGCACGGGACCTGATCCGCCCGGCGAGTGCGCGTCGCCTGCGGGCGGCGGCCGCCGCGTACTGAACCGAATCGCGCACCGGTTCCGGATTCGGCAACAAGAATTGCCCAGAACCTCCGGCGTCTCCATCCTGAACGCCGGAGGTGACCGTATGACATCTGCACACCGCGCCCCGGGCTTCGACGGCGAGGCCCCCGGCGAGGCCCCCGGCGCCGAGCCGGAGCAAGAGACGGAACTCCACTCCGGCTTCCTGACGGACGCGGCGCGCTGGTTGGGGAGCCTGCTCGGGCCCGCCGGCCGGGACACGGCGGCGGTCCGCCGAATCCTCGACATCGGCAGCGGGCCCGGAGTGGCTTCCTGCGTCCTGGCCCAGGTCTTCCCGCAGTCGGCCGTCGTGGCCGTGGACCGGTCGGCCACGCTCCTCGCCCGGGCCGAGGACCGCGCAGCGGAGCGCGGGCTGACCGAGCGGATCGTCACCCGACGGGCCGAACTGCCCGAAGAGTTCGGCCTGCTCGGACCGGCCGACCTGATCTGGACCGGCAACGTCTGCCGCCACTTGGGCGACCAGCAGGCGGCGCTGCGGAGCCTGGCTTCCGCTTTGCAGCCCGGCGGCATGCTCGCCGTCGCCGAACGCGGGCTGCCGCCGCGCTTCCTGCCCCGCGACATCGGCATCGGCAAACCCGGCCTCCAGGCGCGTCTGGACGCGGCCATCGAGGAGCGGTTCGCAGCCGGACGCGCCCGGCTGCCGGGCGCCACATCCGTGGTCGAGGACTGGCCGTGCCTGCTGGCGTCCGCGGGGCTTGTACCCACCGGCAGCCGCACCTTCCTGATCGACTTCCCCGCCCCCCTGGACCTGGGCGCGCGCCGGCATCTGCACACCCGCCTGCGCCTCCTGCTCGACGAACACGGTGAGCAGCTCGACCTCGTCGACCGGCTGACCGTGGAGCAACTCCTGGACAGGGACGACTGCACGGGCATCCTGTGGCGCCCCGACGCCTTCTACCTCACGGCGGTCACCGTGCACACGGCCCGCCTGTGCCGGCCCCGGGCCTGACCCTTCCCGTCCGACCGTGGTGCCCGCGGCGGCGGGCATCGGAATATCCCGACGGAATCGTCGACGGCCATTCAATTCCGGTCTGCCCCCGGATCTCCCGGGGTTCACTCGTCGTCCGGCACGCCTGCGGGTGTTTCTTCGGCCTGCCCGGATTCTGTTTGTGCTCCTGAGCGCCTTCTCCCTGCATTGTCACCCCCGTAGTTCGGACGGCCTGCGGCATTCCCGCCGCAGGCCGCCCACGCATGCCCGCGTGATTGCCGGACGGCTAAGGCCACAGATTCTTCGGTCAGCCCTACGGTCCCACCGTATTGAGGGCTTCACCCCCGCACTTCTATGTTCCTTCCCAGAGCGGTCGCCCCGGCGGAACAGGGAAGCCGGACGGGTCACATGCGAGTTACGGAGGACGCGTGAAGATACGGATTCTCGGTCCGCTGGAGGCCGAGACGGACGGTGTCCCGGTCGTGCCTACGGCGGCGAAGGAGCGGCAGATCCTGACACTCCTCGCGCTCCACTCGGGACAGCTCGTCCCGGCATCGGTCCTGCGGGAGGAACTGTGGGGGCCGACGCCGCCGCGCAGCTCGCACACCACCTTCCAGACATACGTCCTGCGCCTGCGCCGCGTCCTGGCCGCCGCCCTCGGCGGGCCCGACGGGCCGGCCCGGGCCCGGCAACTCCTCGCCACCGGACCGAGGGGCTATCTCCTGCGGGTCGCCGAGAAGGACGTGGACGCCTTCGCGTTCCAGCGAGCGACCCGCGACGGCCTCGCGGCTTTCGCGGACGGAGACAACGAGCTGGCGTCCCGGCTGCTCCGCCAGGCCCTGGCACTGTGGCGAGGGCCGGCGCTCGTCGACGTACGGGCCGGGAAGGCGCTGCGGATCCACGCGGCCGCCCTGGAGGAGAGCCGGCTGCTCGCCACCGAGCGGCGCATCGACGCCGAGCTGCGCCTCGGCATGCACACCGAACTCCTCGCGGAACTCATCGAACTGACGGGGAGAAACCCCTCCCACGAGCGGCTCTACGCCCAGGCCATGGTCGCGTTCTACCGCTCCGGGCGGCAGTCCGCAGCCCTCGGCCTCTACCGCAGGCTGCGCCGGCGGCTGATAGAGGACATGGGCCTGGAGCCCGCTCCGCAACTTCAGCGACTGCACCAACTGATGCTCGCGGTCGACCCCCGGCTCGTCACCGGCGCCCAGAGCGGCCCGCCGACCCCGACCTTCGACCTGTACGCGGCCTGAGCGCACCCCACCACCACCGAGCACCACAGAAGAGGTGACACAGTGACGGACCAGACTCCCACCCTGTACGAATGGGCCGGTGGCGCCGAGGCGCTGGAAAGGCTCACGGAGGAGTTCTACCGGCGCGTCCGCAAGGACGAGCTCCTCGCTCCGCTCTTCAAGCACATGGACGACGACCACCCACAGCACGTCGCGACCTTCCTCGGCGAGGTCCTCGGCGGCCCCGAGCGCTACACCGAGGACCACGGCGGATACCCGCGCATGGTCTCCCGGCACCGCGGCCGCTCCATCACGCCCGAGCAGCGTGCGCGGTGGGTGGAGCTGATGCTGGAGGCCATGGACGTCGTGGGCATCCCCGAGGACGCGGAGTTCCGCTCGGCGTTCGTCGGCTACATCGAGTTCGGCTCGCGCCGGGCGATGGCCAACTCGCAGCCGGGCACCGGGCCTTCGGGACGTACCACCATCAAGAAGTGGGGCTGGGGCGAGGCCCTCCCCGGTGATGACTGACCCGGTGGCCGGGCCCAGGAACCGGTCCCGCCGGACGGCGCCCGCGCGTCCCGGTCTCGGCAACAAATATTGTCATTCCGCGACGCACGGTTCCAGCATGGGGACTGGCAGTGATCACCGTGATCAAACGGGTCGCCGAGATGCCCGCGCCACTCGGGCGGCCGTCTCACGGGTCCGGCGGCGCCGTTCTGCGCACGCCGGCCGGGCCGGCATGCACCCGCCCTGATCCGTCCGCCCGAACCGTCCCGACAAGGAGTTCTCCCCATGTGTCCGACCACCCCCCGTACGCTCGGCGGTTGCCGATGAGCGTTCAGACCGATGCCCACGATGCGGCCGCGCGCAAGGCCCATGACCGGTTGCCGTTCGCCGTCTACCTGCTCGCGTTCAGCCTGTTCGCCATGGGCAGTGCCGAGTTCCTGCTTGCCGGGGTCCTCCCGGACATCGCCGACGACCTGCACATCTCGCTCTCCTCCGCCGGTGCGCTGATCTCCGCGTTCGCCATCGGCGTCGTCATCGGCGGCCCACCGCTCGCCGTCCTGACGCTGCGCTGGCCGCGACGCACCACACTGGTGATCTCGCAGGTCGCGTTCGCCGTCTTCGTGGCGATCGGCCTGGTGACCGACAACTTCACCGTGCTGATCGTCACCCGTTTCCTGTGCGGTCTGGCCTATGCCGGGTTCTGGGCGGTCGCCGCGGTCACCGCGATCGGACTCGTCGCCCCCGAACGCACCGCACGGGCCTCCGGCGTCGTCGTCAGCGGACTCAGCATCGCCATGGTCGGCGGTGGCCCCGCCGGTGCGTTCCTCAGCCACTTCACCGGCTGGCAGGGCGGGTTCTGGGCGGTGGTCGCCCTGACCGTCCTCGGTGCGGTCTCGACGGCCACCGCCGTCCCCGCGACCAAGGCGGCGCAGGAACCCAGCGTGAGCCGCGAGTTGCGCACCATGCGGCAGCCGCAACTGTGGGTGGTGTACGTCGCGACGCTGCTGAGTACCGCCGCGTACATGATCTCGTACAACTACCTTGCGGCGCTCCTCAGGGACGTCACTGGCGTCGGCTCCGTGTGGGTGCCCCCGATCCTCGTCCTGTTCGGCGTCGGTGCGTTCTTCGGTCTGTTCATCGGCGGCCGGATCGCCGACGGGCGTCCCCACCACGCCCTCCTCATCGGCGCGGGCGGCATCCTCGTCACGTCGGTGCTGCTGGCCCTTCTCGCCGACTACGCCCCCGCGGTCATCATCTTGGTACTGCTGCTGGGAATCGCCGGATTCGTGCTCAACCCGGCTGTCTACGGCCGGGTGTTCACCGTGGCGGCCGACGCGCCGACGCTCGCCGGAGCCACCGCCGTCTCCATGTTCCAGCTCGGCATCAGTCTCGTCCCCGTCCTCGCGGGTGTCGCCCTCGGCGCCGGAGCCGGACTGACCTCCATCCCCTGGATCGGCGCAGGTCTTGCCGTACTCACCGTCCCCGTCGTCCTGATCGACCGGACGCTGGCCCGCGGCCGGGCAGGGGGCCCGCAGACGAGCGAGAGCTGACCTCGCCCTTCCGGTCCCGGGTCCGCGCTCGACGCAGCACCTTCCGGCGGCCGTTCCCCGCCCGCCGGCAGCAACCCATCGCCGGGAGCCCCGGAGCAGGACAGGATTTCTCCGGCGGCTCCCCTGAGTGGAGGACCCCATGGACAACAAGCTCGGTTACGAACTCGGGAACTGGGTGGTGTCGCAGATCCAGAACCCGGACCGTCCGGCCCGGACGACGTTCACGCTCCTCGACCAGGAGTGGGAACTGCTCCCCGAGGTGTTCCCGCCCTACACGGACCCGGGCCCGGAACTGTTCGCCTCCTGGGTGCCGTACGGAAAGGGCATCCGCTTCCTGGAGATGGGCTGCGGCGCGGGCCTCGCCTCGGTGCTCGCCGCCCAGCGCGGCAGTGAGCGCGTGGTCGCCCTGGACATCAACCCGGCCGCGGCGGAGAACACCCACCGCAACGCCGCCCGGCACGGGGTGTCCGACCGGGTCACGGCACTGACCAGCAATCTGTTCGACGCACTGGAGCCCGCCGAACCGTTCGACCTGGTCTTCTGGAACACCCCGTTCATCGAGGCTCCGGAGAGCCGCTCCTGCGCGGGCCGGATCGAGCGCGCGGTCTTCGACCCCGGCTACGAGATGGTGCGTCGGTTCTTCCAGGACGTGGTACCCCACCTGACCCCGGCCGGCCGGATCTACCTGGGCACCAGCGAGGCCATGGGCAACAAGAACAAGATGCTGCGGGCGGCCGCCGACGCCGGATTCGATGGCCGCCGCTACCGCAGCGAGACCGTCGAACTGCCCGCGGCGGACTTCCCGGAATCCCCGGTGGTCGCGGCCCACACCAACGAGCGCGGAATCGTGGACATGGACTTCACGATGTACGAGTTCCTGCGTCACTGACCCCACATATCCGGCCCGGCCGGAATGCCCCGTGCCAAGTCACGAGCATCAGTTCAGACGAATGCGAATTCACAGCAGGGCGACAGGACCTGCCCCTGAGGATTGGAATGCCATGAGCGCCAACGGGAACGCGGACGGTACGGGCTTCGATGTCGTCATCGCCGGCAACGGAGTCCTAGGATTATCGCTCGCCTGGGTCCTGGCACAGCGGGGACAGCGTGTCGCCGTACTCGGCCGGCCACACCGGCCCTGGGCCGGATCAGCCGCGGCCGGAGCCATGCTCGGCTGTTTCGCCGAGGTCACCACCTCGCTGCTCGCGACCGAGCACGGCCGGGCCAAGCTCGAACTCGGCATCCAGGCGACCAAGCTGTGGCCGCAGTGGCTGGCCGGACTCGAGGCGAGCACCGAGGGCGCCCCCATCAAGACCGCCGACGGCACCACCGTCATCCTCAACACCATCGGCACGGCCGAGATCGACGACGCCAACTACAACGCCATCCGTACCGAGCTCGCCCGCTACGACGAGCCCTTCGAGGACGTCGAGCCCGCCGACCTCGACTGGGTGGACGCCGAGCCGATCTCCCGGCCGCTGAAGGCCTTCCACATACCCGGTGAGCACGCCGTCAACGCTGCCGCACTTCTGGAGCGGCTCGAACAGGCGGCTGTCCAGGCAGGCGCCACCCTCGTGCCCGAGCCCGCCACCCGCGTCGTGCACCAGGGGGAGCGGGTGACCGGAGTGGTCACCGCGTCCGGGCGGACGATCAGCGCCGACCAGGTGACGCTGGCCGCCGGCGCACGCAGCCAGGAGCTCCTGGACAGTCTGCCCATCGGCTCCCGCGTCCCCCGCCTCGTCAGCGGTTACGGCGTCTCCTCCCTGATCAGGACCGCGGACGGCACCAGCCCGGACAGCGTCGTCCGCACCCCGAACCGTTCTTTCGCCTGTGGCCTCCACGTCGTCCCACGCGGCGACGGGCACGTCTACCTCGGCGCCACCAACGTCATCTCCGTGGAACCGCGTGACACCGCCGAGATGCGCGACCTGGTCTTCCTCCTGCAGTGCGCCCACCGCCAGGTTCGCCGCAACCTCTGGAACAGCGACGTCGCCAAGATCCAGGTGGGCAACCGCCCGGTGTCCATGGACGGCTTCCCGCTGCTCGGCCGCGGCGGCATGCAGGGGCTGTGGATCATGACCGGTACCTACCGCGACGGCCTGCACCTCTCCCCTCTCCTGGCCCAGGACTTCGCCGCCCGGATCCTGGGCGAGGAGCCGGAGGCCGACCTGGACCGCTTTGCCCCGCTGAGGCAGCCCCTCAAGACCGGCACCCGCGAGGAGATCGTCGACGTCCTCATCGACCACCAGATGGGCATCGGCTACGAGCAGGACTGGACGATACCCGTCGAGTGGCACCAGTGGATCGAGATGGATCTGCGCCCCGCCACGCTCGCCTGGGCGAACGAGCTGGACCCGGAGTTCACCCCGCCGGCCGAACTGCTCTTCGCGTCCCGCTTCGATCCCGAGCTGGTCAGCCTGGTGCGCAAGTACTACGCGACCTGCCGCGAGAACAGCTGACCCACGCTCTCCCTCCGTGCACCACAACAACCACCCGCCGCGGGCAGGGGCAACCACCCCTGCCCGCGGGGCACTTCGAGAAAGGACAGTGCAATGGCAGTCGAGGCCCTCGACCCCCCCGACCTCCCCAAGCCCTACGGATGGCGGCAGCTGGCCGTCGGTACCGGTAACCGAGTGGTCTTCCTGAGCGGCCAGACACCGCGCACCGCCGACGGCGAGCCGGTGGGCATGGGCGACCTCGCGGCCCAGACCGAGCAGGTCTACCTCAACGTCGCGACCGGCCTCAAGGCGGCCGGCGCCACCTTCGACGACGTGCTGCGCCTGACGATCTACGTCGTGGACTGGTCACTCGACAAGTGGGAGGCCATCACCGCGGGCGCCGAGCGTGCGGCGGCCAAGCTGGGCGCGGACGTCATCCGGCCCACCACCCTGGTCGGGGTCGCCACCCTCGCCGAGCCCGACTTCCTCATCGAGATCGAGGCGACCGCCATCGCCGCCTGAGCCGACCCCGCACAGGTGAGGCCCCGCCGGACCGGCGGGGCCTCACCTGTGCGGGGGGCGGGGTCAGCGCGCTTTGGCGAGAAGGTCCTCCACCACCGCGGCCACCGTCTCGGGCGAGGGCAGCGCGGGGTGACGGCTTACGGTGCCCGTGGTCGGGTCGAAACCGTTGTGCCACTCCGGCTCGTTGACGATCCCGCCGTCCTCGCGGATCTGCGCGATGTTCCGCCCGACGGCCGGCTTGTGCCACATCGTGGCGCCCATCACCGGGAAGTAGACGACGGGGTAGTCGACCGACAACGCCACCGTCATCAGCCGATTGGGCGCGGCCCCGCCCGCCGCGGTGGCGAGCGTGTGCGCTGTAGCGGGCAGGACCGCGAGAATGTCGTGGTCGCCGGCGATCCGGGACGGCTTGTCGGTCGGCCAGTCCGCCGGGGACTCCCCGTACACCACTCGCTCGGCGAACAGCGCGACGCTCTCGGGTGAAATGAACGACCCCGCGGTGCGGGTGAGCAGGACCGTGAACGTGCTGCCCTCGATCTGGCGGCGCATCGCCTCGATATATGACGGAAGTCCGGTCACCGCAATAGATCCTGTTGCCCCGACGAGTATGCGTTTCCCGGCCGATCCCGGGGATTTCAGAATGTCCATGCACCGATGATGTCGCCGGGCTCCCGTCGTGGGTCAATGGTGAAGTCCGATCTGTGGCCGGGGAGTCCGGCGCGGGTCAAGCGATAGTCGAGCGCCGGTGAAACCCTACGGTCACCCTTACGGTCGGACCGTATTGAAGACGTTTCCGCCCCCCTCCTAACCTCCATTTTCGTATAGGAATTCGAAAGCCCACCTGGGCATCCGACAGCCTGGGCATCCGACAAAAAAAGGGGGCGGACCTCGATGGAGGATCTTTTCGCGGAGCTGCGCTGCGGGGCCGAACACACCCGCCCGGACGACGCACGGCTGCCCGGCCTCAAGCCACAGCCGGAGCGCCGTCACGAGCCGTTCCCGCTCACCGACATCCAGCAGGCCTACTTGATCGGCCGCCACAAGGGCCTGGAACTCGGCGGCATCTCCAGCCAGTACTACCTGGAGTTCGACTGTCCCGGTCTCGACATGGACCGTCTGGCCGAGGCCCTGCGGAAGGTCATCGACCGGCACGACGCCTTGCGCACGGTGGCCGGCCAGGACCAGACGCAGCGGGTTCTCGCCGCGGACGAGGTGGAGCCGTACGTCATACGCAGCACCGATCTGCGGAGCCGTGGCGCTGAGGAACAGATCGCCGAAGTCGAGAGGATCCGCGCCGAGTTGACGGAGCAGGTGCTTCCGGTGGACCGGGCGCCGCTGTTCGACGTCCGTGCCTCACTGCTCGACAACGACCGGGTCCGGCTCCACATGGCCGTGGATCTGCTCTTCGTCGACATGCGGGGCCTGCGCAGGCTCCTCGACGAGTGGCGCCTCTTCTACGACGAGCCCGGCCGGCACCCGGAGCCGCTGGAGCTGTCGTTCCGCGACTATGTGCTCGCGCAGGAGGAACTGCGCGGCGCCGCCCTGGGCCAGGAGGACGCCGCGTACTGGGCGGACCGCCTCGACACCTTGCCGCCCGCGCCGGAGCTGCCGCTCGCCGTGGCGCCCGAGCAGCTCGGCACCCCCCGCTTCGTACGGCACCGTGCGGTGCTGGCGCCGCAACGTTGGGAGGCGCTGCGTGCGGCGGCCGCCCGGCACGGGCTCACCCCGTCGGGTGTGCTGCTCGCGGCCTACGCGGAGGTGGTGCGGACCTGGTCGCGGCGGCAGGAGTTCACCCTGACCGTCACCCAGTTCCACCGGCTCGGGCTGCACCCGCAGCTCGATGCCGTCATGGGCGACTTCCTGACCCCGAGCCTGCTCGCCGTCGGCGGCCGGGCCGAGGAGACCTTCGAGCAGCGTGCGCGGGCCGTTCAGGCCCAGGCCCTGGAGGACTTGGCGCACTCCACGCGCGGCGGAATCCGGGTCCTGCGCGACCTGGCCCGCCGCAGGGACGACAGCCGGGCCTCGATGCCCGTGGTCTTCTCCAGCATGCTCGGCGCCGGCGACGGCAAGACGGACGCGGGGCGCCTTGAGGTGTTCGGCGAGCTGGTCCACGACCACAGCCGAACTCCCCAGGTCTGGCTGGAGAATCAGATCCTCGAGCTGGACGAACGGCTCTCCATCAACTGGAACGCGGTCGCCGGCCTGTTCCCCGAGAACACCGTCGAGGCCATGTTCGATGCGTATGTGACCCTGCTCGACCGTCTGGCCGACGACGCTTCCGTGTGGGACGCCACCCGCGGGATCGTGCCGCTGCCGGACACACAGACCGAGGAGCGGGTGCGAGCCAACGCCACGGCCGAGGACATCCCGCCGGCGCTGCTGCACGAGCTGGTCTCCGAGGCGGCCGTGCGCCGCCCCGACGCCATCGCGGTCGTGACGCCCGGCGCAGAGACCACGTACCGCGGGCTCACCGAGGACGCGCACCGGATAGCGCACCGGCTCCTGGACGGCCCGGGCGCAGAGCCGAACGAGATCGTCGCCGTGTCGATGCGGCCGGGTGCCGCCCAGTTCTCGGCGCTGCTCGGCGTGCTGCACGCCGGCGCCGCGTACGTGGCCATCGACCCGGAACTGCCTGAGGAGCGCCGCCTGAAACTGCTGGCCCGATGTTCCGTGCGGGCCGTGATCACCGATCCCGAGCTGCGGGACACCCTGGCCTGGCCGGAGGGCGCGACGGTCCTGACTCCACAGGACCGGGCCACCCTGAAGTGCCCCACCGAGCGCCCCGAGCGCCGCCAGGGCCACGACGACCTGGCCTACGTCATCTTCACCTCGGGCTCCACCGGTGAGCCCAAGGGCGTGATGATCACCCACCGCAGCGCCGCCAACACGGTGCAGGACATCAACCGGCGCTTCGGTATCGGTGCGGACGACCGGACGATGGCGCTCGCCCCGACCGGCTTCGACCTGTCGGTGTACGACCTCTTCGGCGTCCTCGGCGCGGGTGGTGCCGTCGTCGTGCCCGACCCGGCGCGCGGCAACGACATCGCCCACTGGTCGCAGCTCATCAGCCGCTACGGCGTCACCATCTGGAACAGTGTGCCCGCGCCGATGCGCATGTGGATCGACTCGCTCGGTGACGGGGGAGTCCCGCGCGGCTGCCGACTGCGGCTCGCCCTGCTGAGCGGCGACTGGATCCCGGTCGACCTGCCGAAGCGGATACGGGAGGCGATCCCCGCGATGCGGGTGATCAGCCTCGGCGGCGCCACCGAGGGCTCGATCTGGTCGATCCACCACCCGGTCGAGGCCGTCCGGCCCGAATGGGCGAGCATCCCGTACGGCAAGCCGCTGGCCAACCAGACCATGCACGTTTTCAACCAGTGGCTGGAGCCATCCCCTGTCGGAGTCACCGGCGAGATCCACATCGGCGGCGTCGGCGTGGCCCTCGGATATCTCGGCGACCCCGAGCGCACCGCCGAACGCTTCCTGGTCCACCCGGTCACCGGGGAGCGCCTCTACCGCACCGGCGACCTCGGACGCTACCTGGACGGCGGCGATATCGAGATCCTGGGCCGCGAGGACTTTCAGGTGAAGATCAACGGCTACCGGGTCGAGCTGGGCGAGATCGAGGCCGCTTTGCTGCGCCGGCCCGAGGTGCGCAGCACGCTCGTCACCGCGCCCGCACACGCCCGTACCGGGCAGCGGCAGATAGCCGCGTACGTGGTGCCCGAGCCCGGGAAGGACCCGGACCCGGCCGTGCTGCGTGAGGCGCTGGCGGCTCTGCTGCCCGGCTACATGGTGCCCAGCCGTTTCCTGACCCTGGACGCCCTGCCCCTGACGACGAACGGCAAGATCGACCACAAGGCGCTGCCGGCGCCGTGGAACGACGATCCCGAAGGCGCCTCCGCGCGGGTGGCGCCGCGCAGCCGGGTCGAGGAGCGGCTCTTCGAGCTCTGGACCCAGCAGCTCGGCCACGGCGACTTCGGTGTGGAGGAGGGCTTCTTCGACATCGGCGGCGACTCCCTGCACGCCGTCGGCCTGCTCGCGCTGCTGCGCACCGAGTTCGGCATCGAGGCCGACATGGAGCAGGAGATGGTCGAGGGGCTGTTCATGAACGCGTCGATCGCGTCCTTCACCGAACTGATCGCAACCGTCCAGGGGTCCGCAACGTGACCGCCCACCGCGATCCCGCCGCGGGGGTACGCGAGTGGGAGTACGTGATTGTCGGAGCCGGCTCCGCGGGAGCCGTGACCGCCGCCCGGCTTGCCGCGCGGGACTCCGGGAACGTCCTGCTCATCGAGGCCGGTGGGGACCAGCCCCGGCCCCGCCCCCGGGCCCACCCGCTGGCCGACGCCGGACGTCTCGTCCTGGCCGGCCACAACTGGGACTACCGGGCCAACCTGCGTACCAGCAACCGCTTGGAGGAGCTGGTCCAGGGCAGCACCGGGGCACCGGGGGCCGCGCCGGCCACCGGCGGCCGGGCGGCAGCCCGTGCCCTCTGGGAACGCTTCCCCTACCAGCTCGGCAAGGTCGTCGGCGGCGGCTCCGCCGTCAACGGCGCCATAGCCCTGCGAGGGCTGCCCCGCGACTTCGCCGCCTGGGCGGCCGCCGGCAACCCGGACTGGTCGTGGGAGCGTGTGCTGCCCTTCTACAAGGACATCGAGAACGACGCCGACTTCCCCGGACGGCTGCACGGCGACAGCGGACCGCTGCCGATCCGGCGCACCCCTCGCGATCAGGTGCACCCGTTGGACGCGGCGTTCTGGGAGGAGTGCAACCGGCAGGGCGTCACCGACCTCATGGACCTCAATGCCGGTGGCGAGGGCGGCGTCGGCCCGATCCCCGGCAACGCCGTGGACGGCGAACGCATCGACGCCTCCACCGCCTTTCTCGCCGGCGTCCGAGACCTGCCCAACCTCCATCTGCGCACCGGCCTCCGGGTCACCCGGGTGCTGTTCGAGAAGAACCGGGCGGTCGGTGTGGAGGCCGAACTCGACGGCACGCTCACCACGTTCCGGGCGCGACACGTTGTGCTCAGCTCGGGGGCCGTCGGCACCCCCGCGATCCTGCAGCGCTCGGGCGTGGGCGGCGCCGGACTGCTCAGGGCCCTCGGTATCGCGCCCGTGGCGGACCTGCCCGGGGTGGGCCGCGACCTGGTGGACCACCCCTCGGTCGTCATCTGGTCCAGGCCGGCCGACGGGGTGTGCACGCCGGGGCTGCCCTGGCGACAGGTCGCGGCCAGGATGAGCAGCGGCTTCGACGACGACGTGGACATCCAGACGGGATTGCTCAACAACGTGGAGAGCCACACCATCCCCGGCTTCGTCGACCGGCTCGGCTGGCCTCTGGTCGTCGGCATGTCGGTGATGCTGATGCGCCCGCGTTCCCGAGGCCGGGTCTTCCTCGACAGCGCCGACCCGTACGCGGCGCCCGTCATCGAACTGGGTATCGCCACCGACCCCGAGGACGTGGAACGGCTGTGCCACGGCGTGCGCCGGGCCTGGAGCTTCCTGCGGTCCCCGGGCCTGTCGGGCCGGCTGACCAGGACACAGTTCTGGAGCGACCGGATGGTCGCCAACGACGGCGTGGTGCGCAGTGGTGTCCGCCATATAGCGAACCCCGGCTGGCACGCGGCCGGTTCATGCCGGATGGGGCCGGAGACCGACCCATGGGCGGTCTCCGACCAGGAGGGCCGGGTGTACGGCACCGAGAACCTGCGGATCGCCGATGCCTCGCTCTTCCCTGCCCTCCCCAGCGCGCCCACCAATCTGACCACCCTGATGCTGGCCGAGAAGCTGGCCCGGAGCACGAAGGAGTGACCGTGCGACCCGTATCAAGGCCTCCGGTACGGCTCTACTGCTTTCCCCACGCGGGGGCGACCTCGCTGGTCTACCGGGGCTGGCAGCCGCTCGGCGAGCCGCACCTGTTGGTCCGGGGTGTGGACGCCCCGGGCCGCGGGACCCGCCGTCAGGAGCGGAAGGCCGCCGGTTTCCACGCCCTCGTGCGCTGTATGGCCGAGCAGGTGGTGGCCGATCTGCTGACCGAGCGGGAGCGGACGCCAGGTCTGCGCTGGGCGACTTTCGGGCACAGCTTCGGCGCGACCATGAGCCTCGCGGTGGCCGCGGAGGCGGCCCGGCAGGCCGGCGTCGCGCCGGAGAGGGCCGTACTGTCCGGGGCGGTCCCGCCCGGACTCCAGCGGCCCGGGGCGCTGCTCGGCTCCGTACCCGACGAGGAACTGCTCGCCAGGACCGCCGCCGACGGAGGGACCCCGTCCGCGGTACTCGCCGACCCGACGATGGGCCGCATCCTGCTGGGGATGCTCCGGGAGGACGACGCCGTCCGGGCCGAGTTCGCCCAGGAGGCGCGCGGGCTGCGGGTGGACTTCCCGCTCACCCTGATCGCCGCCCGGGAGGACGTCCACGCTCCGCCGGAGAAGGTCTGGCAGTGGACCGCGCACAGCACGGTCCCCGCCCGCCGGGTCGGGATCGACGGCGGCCACTTCGCTGCCGTCCGGCGTCCCGAGGACACCCTGGCCACCATCGTCGACGACACCGACCCCGGAGAGGGGTGACTGCATGGCACGCAGCAGGTATGAGGCCGAGCACGAGCAGTTCCGGGTCACCTGCCGGGAGTTCCTCCACCGTGAGGTACGTCCGCACCACGCCCGGTGGGAGCGGGACGGCATCGTCGACCGCGAGGTGTGGCGCAAGGCCGGGCAGGCGGGGCTCCTCGGCATCGGAGTGGGCCCGGCGTACGGCGGGGGCGGCGAGCCTGACTACCGTTTCCCGGTGGTCTTCTCGCAGGAGATCATGTGGGCCCGGGCGACGGCGCCCGGCTTCGTGGCCCACAACGACGTGATCGCCACCTATCTGACCGGGCAGACCACCGAGGAGCAGCGCAAGCGGTGGCTGCCCGGGCTCTGTTCGGGCGAGCTCATCGCGGCGATCGCGATGAGCGAGCCCGACGCCGGTTCCAACGTCGCCGACATCCGCACCACGGCGGTCCGCGACGGCGATTCCTACGTCCTCAATGGCCAGAAGACGTTCATCACCAACGGCGAGAACGCCGATGTCGTCGTGGTCGCCGCCAAGACCGCCCCCGAGCGCGGCGCCCAGGGCATCAGCCTGCTGGTGGTGGAACGTGGCACAGCCGGCTTCACCCGTGGGCGGCGCATGGAGAAGCTGGGCTGGCACGCCAGCGACACCTGCGAGCTGTTCTTCGACGACTGCCGGGTGCCGGCCGACAACCTGATCGGTAAGGAGAACGCCGGTCTCGCCTACATGATGGCCGGACTGCCCCGGGAGCGGCTGAGCATCGCCACCGTGGCCGTGAGTGCGGTCGAGCGGATGCTGGCGGACACCCTGGAATACGCCAAGAGCCGCGAGATCTTCGGCCATACCGTCGGAAGCTTCCAGCACAACCGCTTCCAACTCGCCACCATGGAGACCGAGCTGACGATCGCCCAGGTCTTCCTCGACCACTGCGTCGCCGGGCTCAACGCCGGGCAGCTCTCGGTGACGGACGCGGCCAAAGTGAAATGGTGGACGACGGAACTTCAGGTCGACATCGCGAACCGTTGTCTCCAGATCCACGGCGGCTACGGCTATCTGAAGGAGAGCGCGATCTCCCGGGAGTGGGCCAACAGCCGGGTGCAGACGATCTACGGCGGGACGACAGAGGTGATGAAGGAGCTGATCGGGAGGTCCCTCGGCCTCTGAATCCCCCGCGCCCCGCCGCGGTCATCCGTACCGGAGGCGGGGCGCGTATACCACCAAAACGGCATCTACAGTTGCCATTTTGGGAATGCGTCGGTCTAATGGCGGCATGGAGCAGTCACCGACGATCACCCGGGCCCTGTCCGCTGTCGGTCCCCGGCTCAAGCGGGTGCGCACCACCCGGGGTGTCACCCTCGCCGCGCTTTCGGAGGCCACCGGCATCTCCAAGAGCACGTTGTCGCGTCTCGAAGCGGGACAGCGTCGCCCCAGCCTCGAACTGCTGTTGCCCATCGCCCAGGCCCACCAGGTCCCCCTCGACGAACTGGTCGGCGCCCCGGAGGTGGGCGATCCGCGCGTCCGGGTCAAGCCCCACACGGTGAACGGCAACACGGTGCTGCCGCTGACGCGTCAGCCCGGCCCGCTGCAGAGCTACAAGATGGTCCTGCCGGCGAGCCGTGACACCCCGGAGCTGTGCACCCACGAGGGGTACGAGTGGCTGTACGTGCTCTCCGGGCGGCTGCGGCTCATCCTGGCCGACCACGACCTGGTCCTCGGCCCCGGTGAGGTGGCCGAGTTCGAGACCCGGCTGCCGCACTGGTTCGGCAGCACGGGGAAGGGGCCGGTGGAGGTCCTCAGCGTCTTCGGCCGCCAGGGCGAGCGGATGCACGTACGCGCCCGCCCGACAGGACGAACGCCCGCCTCCGGAACATGATCCGGAGGCGGGCGTTCGGGGCCGGAGGCGACGCCATGGCCGTCGCGCGTCCGCTCAGCACATGGGGACGGACGCCCCGGAGCGGCCTGCGGCGGCGCGGTGCGCCGCCAGATCACGCTCGATCTCCTCGTCCACCAGGTCGTGGTTGAGGGCGAAGGCGGCCGCGGCGCCCATGCCGGCCGCGGTGACGGCCTGGGCGCGCGAGTCCGTCACGTTGCCGACGGCCCACAGGCCCGGGCGGCTGGTGCGGCCCGACCGGTCGGTGACCAGCCAGCCCTGTTCGTCCTTCTCGCAGCCGAGACCGTCGAAGGCCCCGTCGTTCGGCGTCATCGCCGGGAAGAGGAAGACTCCGGCGCATTCCACCGTCCGCCCGTCGGCGAGTTCCACCGTGTGCAGCCGGCCGTCCTTGCTCAGCAGGGTGGACACCGGCCCCTCCACCACCTCGACCCCGCGGGCGTCCATGCGTTCGCGCTCCTCGTCGGTGAGCGGGCGGCTGTGCGGGACGTACACGATGTGCGGCGACCACTGGCGCAGCAGCAGGGCCTGCCCGGGCGAGGCCGGGTGCACACCGAGTACGACGATGGGCCGGTCGCGGACTTCGTAGCCGTGGCAGTAGGGGCAGAAGTGCACGTCCTCGCCCCACATCGCCCGCACCCCCGGGATCTCGGGCAGCTCGTCGCGCAGGCCCGTGGCGAGCACGACGTGCCGGGCGTCCAGGGTCGCGCCGCCCTCCAGGCGGACCACGTACCCTCCGGCCTCCGCGGCCTCGACCTGGTCCGCCCGGCCATCGATGCGGACGACGCCGTAGCGCGAGATCTCCGCACGGCCGGCTTCGAGCACGGTGAGCGGGGGGACGCCGTCACGTGAGAGGAAACTGTGCATGTGGGCAGAGGGGGCGTTGCGGGGCTCCCCGGAGTCGACGACGGCCACGGTGCGACGGGCCCTGGCGAGCACGAGCGCGGCGTTGAGCCCTCCGGCCCCGCCGCCTATCACGATGACGTCGTACGAGGGTTGGTTACTGGTGTCGATATTGGCGCCAGTCATGGCGATCACCTCCTCCGGAAGAGTGCGGTGCGCGGCTGAACCGGGCAATCTTTGTTGCCGTTTCCGGGACCGGATCCCCGGGGGGCTGATCATCAGAAGCACCTCGTCGTGGCCGAGTGTCCTGGAGCTGCCCGAGGCATGCTGTTTGCTGTAATGGCAACAGGGGTTGTCGGACCAGGTAGGGACATCGCAGCCTGAGTCCGGCCGAAGTCATCGATAACCGGGAGACTGCACAGTGACTACCCAGGAAGGCGCCGGAGCCGCGCCGGGAGCTGGTGGCAACGCACGCGCGCTGAACAACCGCGTCCACCATGTTCGATCCGGCGAGTTGGACGGCCACGCCGCCATCAGCGGCGGCACGGTCGATTCGAAGAAGCTCTGGATGGGTCTGGTGGAGAACCCGCCCTTGAGCGCGACGGACAACCACCATCACGGTGAATCCGAGGCAGGGATCTACGTGGTCAGCGGCCACCCCGTGTTCGTCTACCACGACGGCACGGAGGAGGTGCGGCTCGCCGCCGGTCCCGGTGACTTCTTCCTCGTCCCGCCGTTCGTCCCGCACCGGGAGGAGAACCCGGACCCGGACGAGCCGGCGGTCGTCGTGATCGCCCGGACCACGCAAGAGCCGATCAAGGTCTCCGTGCCTGAGCTGTACCACCTCGAAGAGACAGCCGCACCGTAGAGGGACGCTGCCGAGGCAGCAGAGGACGGGAGGACGACCAGGGCCGGCGCCCTTGGCCCTGACGAGTCATAAGGCTCCTGAGCAGGCGCTTGGTGGCCCGGGCCGAGTTCTGGCTTCCCGCCCGGGCCGGCCTCTGTCCAGGTGTACCCGGCGGCTGTTGGTCACGCGTCGGCCGTGCGTCCCGGAGGCCGGTGCGGCCGTGCGGGCTGTTCGGCTGGAGACCCGTATGCCGCCGGTGGGCATCAGCTGCGGAACCTGCCGTCCCGCACGCGGCGCTCGACTTCCGCGCTCACTGGGCCGGCTCCAGCCCTTCGAAGCGCACCGTCCAGCGCCGGTCCGCCGGAAAGCCCGGCGCGTGCCGGTCGGGTGCGCCGTCCCAGCCCGCTGCCATGAACGCGATGGCGTACAGCAGTGCGCCGTTGCTCGGGAAGTACGGGAACGGCCCGCCGGTTGCCAGACCTGCGTCGTCGAACTGGAAACCGGCGGCTGGGTGCAGCAGGAAGTCCACGGCGTCGTCGGGGCGTCCGAGTCGCGCCGCGCACATGGCGAGCATCGGGAAGTCCCATCCCCAGGTCCGGTCGAACTGCCAGCCGGTGAAGACCTTCTCGGCGGTGCGGGCCATCGTCGGGACGTCGACGCCGTCGCCCGGCAGCCAGCCGTACGGTCCGATCAGGGCCGGATGCTCGTAGTTCCACTGTGTCCACATGTCCTGGACGCCTTCGTGCAGGACATACGTACCGTCCTGCACCGGCAGCGGCGCGAGCCCGTCGTGGACACGCTGCCACCCCGGATCGCGGCCCAGGCCGAGCCGTTCACGCCACTGCTGCGCGACCCGCAGGCCGAAGCGCCAGTAGGCGAGCTCGAACGTCGGGTTCTGCGTGGTCTTCGGGTCGGTGTTCTCCGAGACGATGTACAGGGGCGGACCGAGGATGTAGCGGCGCGTGTCTTCGTCCCAGAAGGCCCAGGAGGAGAGGAAGTCGGCGGTGTCGAAGACGATGTCGCGCCACTTGCGCAACGTGCTCTCGTCGGGATGTGCCCGGTAGTCCATCTCGGCGAGGAAGACCGGGTGCGGCTGCTGCCACACCAGCAGGGCGTGGATGGCGTGCGGTGACTCGCGCCCGTCGGCCGTCGTGCACTTCGGCCAGCGCGCTCCGCGGAAGCCCTGGGACTCCGCGCGTTCGCGCGCCGACCGGTGGAAGCGTTCATAGACACCCAGGCTGCGGTCGAGCATCGGCCAGCGGTTCCACAGCGCCCAGTGCGCACCGTGCCACCAGTACATCTCCATATGGAACTTGCCGTTCCAGCCGTTGTTGACGAGCCCGGATTCCTGCGGCGGCAGCGAACCGGCCTCGTTCGCGCGCATCAGGTACTGGGAGAGCACGACACGCCGCTCCAGTTCCGTCCAGCGCGGATCGGTGCTCGCGGAGAGGTCGATCGCTCCACCGGAGAGCCAGTACTGCCGCCAGGCCCGCGTGCTCGCCGCGAAGGCCGCGCTCGACGTCGGCACCGACCCGGACGGCTTGGGCGCGAACGTGCAGGTGAACCGCAGCCGATCGGTCCGGCGGCCGCCGGCGAGACGGTAGCGGTGCCGGTCGGCCGCTGCTCCGATCGAGAGGTTCTGGCCGTCGAGGACAACGATGTCGTGGTCCTGGCCCGCGTACGTGTAGCCGAGCACCAGGCGCTTGGCCAGGCCGGGCGCCGGGTCGCCGAGGTTCGAGTGGTCGACGAGGAGGATGAGCGAATTGTCCGCGACCAGTCGCGCGAGCTTGCCGGTGACGTCGGCCCAATGACCGTCGGTTCCGTACCGCGCGGTGCGGATGACGAGTTTTCCGGCGGCAGGGCCCGGGCCGGTGAACACCCCGTGGCCTTCCCAGGCGAGCGAGGCGTGGTACTCGGTGGAGTCCAGGCGGTGCGTGATGTCGGCGTGGTTGTGCCCGTGTGCCGTGGTCGTCGTCTCGTGGGCGTCGGGGGCGGCGTAGGTGCCGACGTACGCGGCGAACTCCTGCTGATCGGCGTAGGGGAAGTCGAGGAAGACCGCCAGCCGCTCGGCAGCGACGAGCGGCGAGTCGATTTCCACGGCGACCGTGTCGTGATCGGGGTGGCAGCAGGTGCGGACGTGCACTGCTTCACCGGCGATCTCGAACCGGCTGTCGATGACGCCGGTCCACAGGTCGAGTTCCTGGTGGATTCCCTTGATGTCGTCGGCGACGGCCGCACGGCCGCCGGGCATGGTCAGCTCAAGACCGATACGCCCGAGGTTGATGCGAGCCGGGTTGGCGTAGAGCCAGGACGACAGGTCGGGCTGGTCCGGATTCGGTATGGGGTACTCGACCGGGCGGCCGTGCGTGTCCCAGGTCTGGCCGCGGAAGTCCGACGGCTTCTGGCCCGGCGGCAGCGGGAAACTGTGCCATCCCCAGTCGGACATGGTGTTGAAGGGGACGAACGTCTGCAGCCCGGTGACATCGACACCGAAGGCGAACCCGCCGTTGCCGACCTGGAGCGGGCTCTGTGTGTCGAGTTTCCCGCGCACGACTCGATGGCGGGCCACGACAGCTCGCCGGTCGATCGGACGTACCGACGGGGTGACGGCCGGTGCCGGAGCTGCGGCAGCGGGCTGCGGAGTGACGCCCACCGCCGCCGCGGCCGCCGAACCGGACAGGAACGTTCTGCGAGTGACCATACGGTGCTTCCTGGCTTCCTGGTCTGAGAGATCGAGCGGCCACCCGTCTCGGCCGATGGGGGGGGCGAGGTACCGGCGGTTGTCTCTGTGCTCGTCAAGGGGCCTGATGCGGCATCAGGGGGCGGGCGGAGTCGGCCCGGTCCGCACATCACGCGCCCGGCAAGGGACTGGTCGGCCGGTCAGCCGACCAGTGCGTGTCAGGCTCCCTCACCCTCACCGGCATCGAACACTGGACAGCCCATGGAGGTGACGACGCCATTGATTCGTTTCAAACTGGCGACAGGCTAAGCCAGTTGTCTCGATTCAGGCAACGCACAGGAAGCAAGTCATCTGTGCCGCTCTCCGGCGTGCGACCTCCCCGGGCGCCAGGGAACATTTCCGTCTCTCCTCCGCCCCGATGGTGCGGACGGTCCGGCGCGCCCCGGCAGTGACGAACCTGGACGAGGGCTCTGCGCCGTGCCCCGTGACCGACGGGCACACCCTGTCCGGCCTGCTGGTTTGCCGTCTTCCCGGGCTTGTCCCGCCGGCGAACGTCGGCTGCGGGCGCGGCTGTCGGACGGCCCGGCCAGCTATCCGTCCGTCGGTGCGGAGGCCGGGGTTCCGCGGACGGGCGACCCCTGGCACGGCGTGGTGGGCGCCATCGCTTCCGGGGCCGGCGACCGCGGACGGTCTGCCGGGTCTTCATGGTGGTGCGCGGTGAAACGATTCCGGTGCGGGCTGTTTACAGGCTTCGTCCCGACCGGTAAGCCAGCACCAGCACTGTTCGAAGTCGTCCGGTGCTGTTGGTAGTTGACTGGTTCCGATACGGAGGACTGGATGAGACGGCGAAAGCTACGTGCCGGCCCCATGGTGCTGATGGCTGCGGCAGTCACCGCCGCACTGGCCCTGGGTTCGGCCACCCCGGCGAGCGCATTGTCCGACAACGTTGTCAGGGCGCATTCCGGCCCTGCGGCCACGTCATGGACCGTGCAGCGCGGCGGGCCCACCGCGGTCGTCACCCTGAACCGGGCCGACGGCTCGCTCGGCTTCTCCGTCCGGCGGAACGGACGGACAGTGCTCGAACCGGCGCCCGTCGGTGTGGTCACCGATCAGGCGGATCTGACCTCGGGACTCCACCTGCTGCACCGTGACAGCCGTGCGGTCGACGAGAAGTACACGACGACCGTCGGCAAGCAGCTCCACCGGTCCGTCCACATGAACGAGTCGCGGTTCGCCTTCGAGGGAAAGGGGGGTGCCCGCCTCGACCTGGTGGTCCGGGCCGCCGATGACGGCGTGGCATACCGCTATGTGCTGCCCGGCAAGGACGGCGTGACCATCGAGCACGAGGCGTCCGCCTTCCAGCCCCCGGCCTCCTCGCCGGCCTGGCTCACCGCCTACTCCGCCCCGCACGAGCAGCCTTACGACCGGAGCACCGCCGCCTCCGCGGGCAGCGGCGAGTACGGCTACCCGGCACTCTTCCAGGTGGGCGACCAGAACGTCGTACTCGCCGAGTCGGACCTCGACGGCCGGTACTCCGGCAGCCGTCTCGTGCACCAACAGGGCACCGGGCGCTACGAGGTGGCGCTGGCCGACAAGGAGGTCCACTCGGACGGACCGCTCACCACCCCGTGGCGCACCGCCGTCATCGGCGACCTCGCGACCGTCACCGAGTCCACCCTCATCGACGACCTGGCACCGCCGTCCAGGATCCGCGACACCTCCTGGATCAAACCAGGGAAGGTCGCCTGGTCATGGCTGGCCGGGTTCAACGAGGCTCAGCGCAGCCTGGCGACGCAGGAGAAGTTCGTGGACTACGCCGCGGCGCACGGGTGGCAGTACGCCCTCGTCGACGACGGCTGGAAGACCACGGACTGGATGCCGCAGCTCATGGACTACGCGCACCGGCGCGGAGTGAGGATCCTGCTGTGGATGGCCTGGACGGACCTCGACACGCCCGCCAAGCGTGACGCGCAGCTGGACAAGGTCAAGAAGTGGGGCGCCGCCGGCCTCAAGATCGACTTCATGGACTCCGACACCCGTGAGCGCTACCAGTGGTACGACGGAATACTCAAGGCCACGGCGGCGCGCAAACTCATCGTCGACTTCCACGGCTCCACGATCCCGAACGGCATCCAGCGCACCTGGCCGCAGGTGATGTCGATGGAGGCGGTGCACGGCGCCGAGCAGGGGGACGTCCGGGCGGACAACATCGCGACGCTGCCGTTCACCCGTAACGTGGTCGGTTCGATGGACTTCACCCCGATGGGTTTCCAGTTCGGTCAGCGCAACACATCCGATGCGGCGGAACTGGCCCTGTCCGTCATCTTCGAGTCGGGTCTGCAGAACTTCGCGGGCAGCATCGAGGAGTACCGGGCCCGTCCTGAACTGGCCCGCTTCCTGGAGCAGGTACCGACGGTCTGGGACGAGACGAAGCTGCTGAAGGGCAGCGCGCCCGGTCGGAGCGCCGGCTTCGCGCGACGCAGTGGCGCCCGATGGTTCCTGGGTGAGATGGCCGCAGGTGCGGCTCGTACCCACCGGGTGCCGCTGGACTTCCTGAGCGGCGGGAAGTGGCGCGTCGACGTGGTCCGCGACGGCTCGGACGGTCTGGTCCGGGAGAGCCGGCTGCTCACTCGCCACGACACCCTGAAGGTGCCGGGTACCGAGAACGGTGGATTCGCCGCGATCGTCTGCCGCGCTGTGCCCGGCCGGACCAGTTGCGACATGCCCGTACGCCATGTCCCCTCCAGCACGCTGACGGTGAACACGCGGCAGACCGCGGCGCATCCGGGCACGGTGGTGAAGCTCGGCGGCAGCTTCGCGATCGACGAGTTCGGTCCGGTCACCGATGTCACGCTCAGCGCGAAGACCCCGGCGGGCTGGAGCGTCGAGGGGTCGGGCGCGACCGCCGCCGAGCTGGCCACCGGTCAGCCGCTGACCGCGGACTGGCGGGTCACTGTGCCGGAGCGGCCCGCCTACGGCTGGACGGAGATTCCGGTCACCGCCACTTATCGGGACCCGGCCGCGGGCGCGACAGCCCCGAAACTGAGTCAGCGGAGGCAGGTCCGTGTCTTCGTGTCACCGCCCGGCATCGACTACGTCAGCGATCTCCCCTTCTCGGCGGAGAGCAACGGCTGGGGCCCGGTCGAGCGGGACATGTCCAACGGCGAGTCGGCCAAGGGCGACGGAGGTCCGCTGCGTATCGGCGACCGGACCTACGACAAGGGGCTCGGTGCGCACGCGCCCTCCGAGGTGACGGTCGACCTGGGCGGTACCTATGACCGTTTCAGCACCGATGTCGGCATCGACAAGGAGACGTCGGACAAGGGTTCCGTGGTCTTCGACGTCATCGGTGACGGGAAGGTCCTGGGCACGAGCGGGCTCATGGGCCCGGGCGACGCCGCCCATGCCTTCGACATCGACGTCACCGGCGTGCGGCAGCTGACCCTGCGCGTGACGGACGGCGGCGACGGTAACGACTCGGACCACGCCGACTGGGCCGACGCACGGCTGCACATCGCCGCCGGCGCCGCCCGCAGGTAACCGGACCGGGTCCGGCGAGCGACCGGCGAAAGCCCCTTCCGTGGGCCGCGGGGAACATCCGCGGCCCACGGATGCACAACACGGTGGCGCCCTGGTAAACATGCAGGTCAGATGAGGCCGACTTCTCCCGGAGTCGACCTGCAAGGGGCTTTTTCTGATCAGGAAGGTCAACGACGATCACGAGGCTATCGAGATCGTCTCCAGACATGGCAACGCCGTGCTCGTCTCGGCCGAGGACTACGCGGCACTGCGCGAGGGCTCATATCTCCTGCGCTCGCCTGCGAATGCGCGGCGTCTGCTCAAGGCGTACGAGAACGCTCTGGGCGACATCAACGTATCGGAGCGCGAGCTGATCGATCCGGACGTGACGGGCCCTGCCGTGGACGCCGCGTGAGGCTTGTCTTCGAGGATCAGGGCTGGGAGGACTGCACGTCCTGGCCCAAGAACGACCGCAAGATGCTCACTCGGATCAACAAGCTCATCGAGGACGTCAAGCGCGATCCCTTCATGGGGATCGGCAAGTCCGAGCCACTCAAGTACCACTTGCCCGGGGCGTGGTCGAGGCGGATCGACGACGAGCATCGTCTCGTCTACTTGGTCACGGACAAGGAGATCGTCATCCTCGCTGCCCGCTACCGCTACTAGTGGGCTGGTGGGCAACGTTGGGCCTGCCCCTGCGGTCGTGCACCCGTCGGCGGTGCGGGATCCGGGAGGAATTCCCTGGCGCTCCGGCGTGATCGGCCATGCGTACCTCGGAGAAGCCGGTTGCCACGTTGACACTCATTGTGTCCATCGGGTCACCCCGGTCTCTGGATCATCACGCAGGTCCTGCCTGGCGGTGAGGCCTGACTGGAACGACACGGCCACGCACCCGTCCCGTGGCCGAGGCCGACAATCTCTCCACACGGGTTCCGAAAATCTATGTCGGCCGGAGTAGACATTGGGTGGTGGTGTGGTTATGGTTTCTCTCGTAGCCCAGAGAGACAGCAGGGCCCGGCAGAGACGAACTGCCGGGCAGCGGTATCCGCAGTTGCAGTTCGCAGGACGGTGCGGTGGTGGAGTTTCGAAGCCAGGGTTGTTGCAGACGGCGACGGGACTGACGACCGGACCGGGTGGCCCGCGGTGATCAGGGGCCGCCGTGAGCAGTACCGCAGTTCACGCAGTGGCAGTACCCGCAAGTGCAGTACCGGCAAGTGCAGTACCCAGCAGTGAAGTTGAGTGAGCAGCACCTCGGTGAAGGCGTCGGCTGCGGACGCGCGCACCGGGAGGTTCGGCAGCGGGGTTCCAAGCCGGAGCAGACGCAGGACGGGCGACGGGGCCGGCTGTCGAAGGGTGGCGCTGTCACAGGCCACAGAGCAGCAGTATCAGTAGTGGGTAAGTGATTGTTTCCAGAGGGAAGAACGGAGGAGCAGGCGCCATCAGGATCGCCCGGGCAGAGCGTTGAGCCCGGGTACCGCAGGACATCGATAGTGAGGTGGTCTCCGGTCAAGCAACCGCGATCCCCGCAACCCACGCCCTCTCCCGGGCGTGCACGCGGAAACAGAAGGTCGGCGCAGTACCAGGGCCGGCAGATGGTGTAGCAGTTCCTTCGGGGCCCGGGTGCCATGCGGCACTCGGGCCCCTCGACGCGTTCCACAGAGAGGTGCAAATGACAGCAGGCGACTCGTTCGGCCGTCTCGACGACGATGACTATCCCGCCTACACGATGGGCCGGGCGGCCGAGATGCTCGGTACCACGCAGGGCTTTCTCCGCGCTGTCGGTGAAGCCCGCCTCATCACCCCGCTGCGTTCCGAGGGCGGCCACCGTCGCTACTCCCGCTACCAGCTGCGCATCGCCGCCCGCGCACGAGAACTCGTCGACCAGGGCACCCCCATCGAGGCCGCCTGCCGCATCGTCATCCTCGAAGACCAGCTCGAAGAAGCCCAGCGCATCAACGCCGAATACCGTCGCGCCTCCGAGTCGGAGAACCCGACGACCGCAGGCTGAGGCGCAAGGTGCCCACCACCCCCGCCCGACCCTCACGGCCCGCACTTTGGGGCGTGTGGCTGCCCTGACGGGCTGCTCTTCGACTGGTACGCCACGCGAACGGTGGGCGTCCGCCGTCAGGCGATGGCGGTGGGCTCTGGGGTGCTTGCGACAGGCCGCGCAGCAGCAGCGCTGCGCGGCCCTGCCTACGTCGGGACCTGACCGGCATACGGGCTGATGGGCGGCGGTCCGGACAGGGGGACGCCACACTGCGGCAGTTGTGCCCTCTGAGCCGTAATGTACGAGCGCTCTTGCTGGAATGTTGCGTTGCGGGTGGGGCAATACCTGTGACCGCGAAGCGAGAGTTGAATATGCCGCGCGGACAGTGTGTTTACCGCAGCGAACCGAATGGATTTGTTAATCGTACGCAGGCCGCTACCGCATGCTACTGTCAATCCTAGTTGCAGTCGTGGTTCCCAAGAGCTTCAACGCTTTCGTCGGTCTTTTGAGCCGCGGGAAGCGTTTTATATCTCCGGTTATTCTTCGGGCGGGGCATCATCTCGGCGACCCGGTATCCGTGATTGCGGGTCCCGGCGTACTGCCCCACAAGGAGATATGACATGGCGTCCGGCACTGTGAAGTGGTTCAACGCGGCCAAGGGTTTTGGGTTCATCGAGCAGGATGGTGGCGGCGACGACGTGTTCGCCCACTTTTCGAACATCGCTGCCCAAGGCTTCCGTGAGCTGATCGAAGGCCAGAAGGTGACCTTCGACATCGCGGCGGGCCAGAAGGGCCCCACGGCCGAGAACATCGTTCCCGTCTGACGTCGACGCGCACTTCGTAGCTGGGGCCCGCATCCTTCGGGGTGCGGGCCCCAGCTACGGGCATTTCCCGAGGCTTCGTCTGCGGGGCAAAGGCGCCCGCGAATTCCTACTCGAAAAAGCGGGCCTCCCTGTAACCGCACCCGTAGACGTCCCGCATTTTCTGCCAGCTTGAGACGTCACCCTTGTATCGCCTGCACTCGCGTCGGATTCGCCGCAGGTCAGATCCTATTTCGCATTTCGTTCGGTCCGTTCTTGTAATTCCCCGCGCTGTTGTTCTGCTGCGAGAATTCCTTGATACGCGCCGTGTCAAGGAAGGTTCCAATGAACCCCGCACGTACGAACAACCGCTCCTCCCGCCGTCGTACCGGCGGCCCCACCGTTGGCTCCGATACCGGTTCGCACCGGAGCGGCCGCTCCGGCTCGCCCGCCCCGCGGCGTTCCGCAGGGCCGAGCCGCCAGGGCGGCCATGGGCGGCGGCCCTCGGCGGCCTCGGGAGAATTCGCTCTGCCGAAGACGATCACTCCTGCGCTGCCCGCCGTCGAGGCGTTCGCCGATCTGGACATGCCCGAGCGGCTGCTGGCATCGCTCACCGCGCAAGGCATGCGAGTCCCGTTCCCGATCCAGGGCGCGACCCTGCCCAACACCCTCGCGGGCCGCGACGTGCTCGGTCGAGGGCGCACCGGATCGGGCAAGACCCTCGCCTTTGGCCTGGCCCTGCTGGCCCGCACCGCCGGACAGCGTGCCGAACCCTGCCAGCCGCTGGCCCTGGTCCTTGTGCCGACGCGTGAGCTGGCACAGCAGGTGACCGACGCACTCACTCCCTACGCCCGTTCGGTCAGGCTGCGTCTGGCCACGGTGGTCGGCGGAATGCCGATCGGCAGGCAGGTCAGCGCACTGCGCCGTGGTGCCGAAGTCGTCGTCGCGACGCCGGGGCGTCTCAAGGACCTCATCGACCGGGGGGACTGCCGGCTGAACCAGGTCGCGATCACCGTCCTGGACGAGGCCGATCAGATGGCCGACATGGGCTTCATGCCCCAGGTCACCGCGCTCCTGGACCAGGTACGCCCGGAGGGCCAGCGCATGCTGTTCTCCGCCACCCTCGACCGCAACGTCGACCTCCTGGTCCGCCGCTACCTCACTGACCCCGTGGTCCACTCCGTCGACCCGTCCGCAGGCGCGGTTACCACGATGGAGCACCACGTCCTGCACGTCCACGGCGCCGACAAGCACCGCACGACCACGGAGATCGCCGCGCGCGAAGGCCGGGTGATCATGTTCCTGGACACCAAGCACGCCGTCGACCGGCTCACCCAGGACCTGCTCAACAGCGGAGTGCGGGCCGCTGCCCTGCACGGCGGGAAGTCGCAGCCGCAGCGCACCCGGACCCTGTCCCAGTTCAAGACCGGGCACGTCACCGTGCTCGTCGCGACGAACGTCGCGGCACGCGGGATCCACGTCGACAACCTCGACCTCGTCGTCAACGTCGACCCGCCGACCGATCACAAGGACTACCTCCACCGGGGCGGCCGTACCGCGCGGGCCGGCGAGTCCGGCAGTGTCGTCACCCTGGTCACCCCCCACCAGCGCCGCGACGTGACCCGGCTCATGGCAGCCGCAGGCATCGTTCCCCAGACCACCCCGGTCCGCTCCGGGGAAGAGGCACTCAGCCGGATCACCGGCGCCCAGACACCCTCGGGCATTCCCGTGACGATCACCGCGCCGGTGGCCGCACGGCGTGAGCGCACCCGCAGCACGGCCTCTCGCGGTCGTCGCAGCCCCGTATCAGCTGCCCGGCGTGTCACCGCGCGTCAGTCCTCCTTCGACGCGGCGGCCTAGAGCCCTTGATCGCCGAAGCCAAGCACGCAGTGGGCGGCCGCCGGCTCGCTGCCCTGCCGGTTGTCGACGGGCAGGGAAGCGAGCAGGGCGTCCTCGTCCTCGCTCGCTGAACCGCCTCACCGCGGCAGAACCATCCCCTTCTTCTCCCTGTGAGGCATCATGCGCTGTGTCATCGCCCGGTTCCCGTTCGACCTCACCAAAAGCGGCGTTCTGGAATCCCTGAAGGGCGTCAAGCCCGAACAGGTCATCGGCGAGTCCGTGATCATCGGCCGCCGCACCTACCCGATCAAGCAGGTCGGGCAGGTCATCACACGCCAGGACCGTCGCGATTTCAGCGCCGGTGAAATCATCCGGGCCATGACCCAGCTCGGCTTCACCTGCCCCGGCCCCTCCCACACCGCCGCGCCCAGGCACGCGCCCAGCCCGTTCCAGCAGGCTTCCGCGGCGCTCGGCGCCCCTGCCGCCGTCTGACCGAGGGGCAGGCGCGAGCCGCCACCAGAACAACAGTGAGGGCCCGACCAGCAGGCACCGGTCGGGCCCTCACCACATACCGAGGGGCTGTCAGCGCACATACCGAGGGGCTTGTCAGGGCGCAGCGGTGGATGCACGTCGGAGCAGCTGAAGGTGCCGCTATCTGCACGACACAACAGCAGGTCGAGGCGGTGAAAGGCGGGAGGACGACCGGGGCCGCCACCCCCCACAGGAGAGGCCCCGGTCGCCGTCTGCGGGAGCCGCAGAACGGCCCCGTACCTCTCTCAGCGCCGGGCGTGCGTTTTCTGTCACACCGCGCAGAGTCAGCGCGTTGTCGCAGGTGGTACAAGACATGGACGTGGGCCGGGCACAGGCCGTAGCGTGACGGATTGCGCACAGCAGCGCGGCAGTGGCGACCAGGCCGCACGGCGGGGGAGCCGTGCAGCAGGACAGGTTGAGGAAGTGCTGGGGGACGACGCGGAGCTGACCACCGCGGTGCTCGCGGCGCAGGACGGGGACGAGGACGCCTTCCGGACTGTGTACCGCGCGGTGCACCCGCGACTGCTCGGGTATGTACGGACGTTGGTCGGCGATCCGGACGCGGAGGACGTCACGTCCGAGGCGTGGCTGCAGATAGCCCGTGACCTCCAGCGGTTCAGCGGCGATGCCGACCGGTTCCGCGGCTGGGCGGCCCGGATAGCCCGTAACCGTGCGCTCGACCACATACGGATGCGCGGCAGGCGTCCCGCGGGCGGCGGTGACGAGTCCGAACTGGCCGCCGAGCCGGGCGACTCGGACACCGCGGGCGAAGCCATCGAAGCGCTGGCCACCGGACGCACGATGCGGCTCATCGCCCAGCTCCCGCAGGACCAGGCCGAAGCGGTGGTGCTGCGGGTCGTCGTGGGGCTCGACGCGAAGAGTGCCGCCAGGACGCTCGGCAAGCGGCCCGGCGCCGTACGGACCGCCGCGCACCGCGGCCTGAAGAGACTCGCCGAACTGCTCGGCCCCGACGCGGGCCCGCACGGACTCGACGCCGTCCCGTCGCAGCGCTCCCCACGCGAGGGAACGAAATCCGCGGTCGGTGTGACGCATTCGCGCCCGTGGACGCAGAAGGACATGTGATGGCCGACGAGCGGTGCGAATGGCTTGACAAGGACACAGCGGAGCGGTTGCTGAGCGGTGGGCCTGTCGGTGCCGTCGACGATCACGCGAGGGCGCAGGCCGCACGGCTGCACGCCGCACTGAACGGGGCGGCCGGGTCGGCCGCCCGGCCCGAAATCGACGAACTCCCCGGCGAGAAAGCGGCCGTGGAGGCGTTCCGGCTGGCCAGGGAAGGCGCCGCGGATCCGCAGCCCGCACCGGTGGGCCGTACACCGTGGACGGCGTCCGCCGCCGGACGCTGGGGCCGGCCGGTGCGGTTCAGTATCGCCGCCGTGGTGGCGGGCTGTGCGCTGAGCGGGGTGGCGGTCGCCGCCGGGGCGGGCATGCTGCCTTCGCCCTTCGGCCGCAGCGAACCGATGCCTGCCTCGTCGGTCTCGTCCGCCGCGACTCCGCGCCCGCTGCTCTCCGAAACCCCCTCCGGCACTGCCACCAGCGCCTCCCCGGGGCCGGACAGTGCCACGCCCTCCGGTGAAACCCCGGGACCCGAGGAGCGCAGCCCCCGGCCCTCGCCGCCCGCCGGTGAGGCAGGCGGCGACGTCAGCGACCGGGGGCTGGGCGACCGGGGCGCGGACCCGACAGCGGGCACCGGCCGCGCGTCCGGCACCGGGAGCCAGAGCCGGCCGACCCCGTCCGACGGCGGTCAGCACTCGGGCGACGAGGTGCTCCGCAAGGTGGTCGCCGCCTGCCGTGACTACCGGGCGGGCCGGGTCGAGGGCGAGCGCAGACGGAGCCTGGAGGCGAAGGCGGGCGGCGCGAGGAACATCGAGAAGTTCTGCGGCCGGGTGCTGGGCAGCGGTGGCTCCGGCGGCCACCGCATCTCGTTCACCCCCTCGGCCCCGCTCGCCCCGGCCGCCCCTGCGACGTCCCCCACACCGACACCCTCACCTTCCCTGTCGGCCAGTGCCTCACCGTCGCCGTCGGCGACGCTCGACTTCCCCGCGTCGCCCTCCCCCAGCGTGTAGAGACCGTTCGAGGCCGGATCGAGGCAGGGATTTCGCCCCCCGCCCACGCCTCGCCCCTGCCCTGCCCATGCCCCCGCCTTTCCCGCTCGCCTTCCCGCTTGCTCTTCTCGCTCGCTGGGCGCTCGCGGCGGGCCGGACGACGATTTCGTTCGGTGAGACGGGGGCGCTCGGGGAGGAGCGCCTCGCTCTTCGGAGTCTGAGCACCGAAGCACCGGCGGAAGGACCGGCCAGGGCAGGCCGTGCCCGGGTGCGGCGCACTCAGGGAAGCGGCGGGGCCGGGTCACCGGACCGAGGCCGGCCCTCGGGCGTGATGCTCTCCGCGGGTGTGACGCTTTCCGCGGTGTGACACTTTCCGGGGGCCCGGCGCAGTAGAGAGTGAGCCGACTGGTCATCGGCCGCGCGTGAGCCGGGGTTCCCCCCGTACCTTCGGCTCCGCGCAATCGGCGCGGGTGGGTTTCGTTCCCCCGGACCCACCCGCGCCCCCTTACCTCCCCGGTGGGGGAGCACCTCTCCGGTGAGCCCCGGGTCTCATCCTCCGTAGACGACGACCTTGTCGCCGGTCCGCGCCTGGTCGAAGAGCGCGGCGATCTTCGCCTTGTCCCGCACGTTGACGCAGCCGTGCGACGCCCCGTCGTAGCCGCGGGCCGCGAAGTCCGACGAGTAGTGCACCGCCTGGCCCCCGCTGAAGAACATCGCGTACGGCATGGCCGTGTGGTAGATCGTCGACACATGGTGGCGGCTCTTGAAGTCGATGTGGAAGGTGCCTTCGCGGGTCGGTGTGTACTGCGAGCCGAACCGCACATCCATCGTCGAGAGCACCTTGCCGTCCCTGACCCAGCGCAGCGTGCGGCTCGTCTTGCTGATGCAGAGCACCCGGCCGGTGAGGCAGCGCGGGTCGAGCTTGTCCGTGGAGTGGCCGCCCGCCGTGCCGTTCAGCTCGTCGCTGGTCGGGGTCTTCGTCATGGCGAGCAGCCGCTGCCAGGTGACGGTGTCCGTCGTGCCGGTGCGGGCCAGCCCTCGCTTGCCCTGGAACCCCTTGACGGCGGCGACGGTCACCGGGCCGTACGTCCCGGTGGGCGTGGCGCCGAACCAGGCGATCTGCCGCAGCCTGGCCTGGAGTTCACGTACCCGCTTGCCGGTGGCGCCGCTCGCCAGCAGGGTCCGGCCGGGCGCCGGTGCCGAGGTCTTCGGCCCGGTGGGGTCGGCGGGCTTCTCCGTGGGGGAGGGGGCGCCGGGCGGGGTGGCCCGGTGCGCGGGCCCCGGGGTGGCACCGCTGTCCTGCCCGCCGGCCGTGGCGTGGTGGCTCGCCCCGCCGCCCGGCTTCGCGTCGTCCGCCGCGGTCCGCCCGGTGGTCTGCACCGAACAGCCCGCTGCCACGGCGACCGCGGTGGCGGCGACGAGCGCTCTGCACATCAGGATCTTCCGCATGTGTCCCCCTTGTTCCTCTCGTGTTCCTCTCGGTCCGGCGTACTTCCGCCGCCTCGCCCCGGGTGATTCCCCGTCCGGGCGCTACGGAAGCCTTGGCCTCCCGGGCCGGTCCGGGGCTGCCACCGGTGCCGATTCCGGGGCGGCTGGGGTCCGATCCGGTCGGGCCCCGGGCCGGTCCCGGGGGCGCTGAGGTGGGGTGGTGAGGGTCACGCCGGGACTGTCGTACCCGCGTGCGAGACTCGATCCATGCTCGGTGTCACGGATCTCCCGACCTACCTCGCCGGCCTCGCGCTGATCATTCTGCTGCCGGGCCCCAACTCGCTGTATGTGCTCTCGGTTGCCGCCCGGCGCGGCGTGCGCACCGGATATACGGCGGCCGCCGGGGTGTTCTGCGGGGACACCGTGCTGATGACACTGTCCGCCGCGGGGGTCGCCTCGCTGCTCCAGGCGAACCCGCTGCTGTTCGGCCTGGTGAAGTACGCGGGCGCCGGGTATCTCACGTATCTGGCGTTCGGCATGGTCCGCACGGCCCGCGCGCTCTGGCGCGACAGGAGTGACCGGAGTGACCGGAGTGACCGGGCCGCGGACTCGGGCGGGACCCCAGGGACGGCCGGGGCCACCGAGGCGGCGGCCGGGACCAACGGGGCAGCCCGGGCCGCCCGTACCGCCGACGAGCAGTCGTCCGCGCCGGAGCGTCCCTACCGCAGGGCCCTGGTGGTCAGCCTGTTCAACCCGAAGGCGATCCTCTTCTTCATCTCCTTCTTCGTGCAGTTCGTCGACCCGCACTACGCCTACCCGGCGCTCTCCTTCGTGGTGCTCGGCGGGCTGGCACAGCTGGCGAGCTTCCTCTACCTCACCCTGCTGATATTCGGCGGCACCCGCCTCGCCGCCGCCTTCCGCCGCCGCAGGCGTCTCTCGGCCGGGGTGACTTCGGCGGCGGGCGCGCTCTTCCTGGGCTTCGCGGTGAAGCTCTCGCTCAGCAGCGTGTGAGGTAGCCGGCCAGCCCGGTGGCGTCGTCTCCCGCCCAGCCGATGTACCCGTCGGGCCGGACGAGGAACAGCCCCTTGCCGTACGCCTCACAGGCATCGAGCCGGTGGATGTGCACCACGGCGGCGTCCAGCGGTGGCAGTTCCGCGTCGGTGCCCACCGCGAGGAGGGTGAAGTGCGGGCCGCGGAAGGCGTCGAAGAGCCGCCCGCCGTCCAGCGGTCCGTCGGGTGCGCGGTCGCCCGACTCCAGTGCGCCCGCGGCCCCCTCGGAGAGCGGCCCGCCGCGGTAGCCGATGCCCAGCTGCTGGGTGGCGGCGCCGCGCCGCTGCTCGCCGCGGTGGACCCGGGTGGAAAGGCCCAGCATCTCGGCCGCGTTGGGCCGCCGTTCCTCCTCGTACGAGTCGAGCAGCGCCGCGGGAGCCCCGCCCCGCAGCACCCGGCCGAGTTTCCACCCCAGGTTGTACGCGTCCTGGATGCTGGTGTTGAGGCCCTGGCCGCCGGCCGGTGAGTGGACATGGGCGGCGTCGCCCGCCAGGAAGATGCGGCCCTCGCGGAACCGGTCGGCGAGGGCGGCGCGCGGACGGAAGTCCGAGGCCCAGCGCACCTCGGTGACATCGGCCGCGTCCAGATGGGTACGGGCGGCGATCAGGTCGCGTACGCCGTCGGACGAGAGGTCGGGGCGTGCTCCGTCCGGGAAGCGCGCGGCCAGCTGGAAGTCCTCGGTGCCGGGCAGTGGGCAGAGCACCAGGAACCCGGCGTCGACGGGGAAGACATGCCAGTTCAGCCGGTCAAGGGCCGGGATCCGCACATCGGCGACCAGCATCGACGATGGGTCGACGGGCTCCCCGGTCATGGCGATGGAGAGCGCGGCACGAACCGTGCTGCGGCCGCCGTCGGCCGCGACCGCGTAGGCCGCGCGGACGGTGGCACCGGTGGAGAGCGTCGCGGTGACCCCGAACGCGTCCTGCGCGACGGACGTCAGGGCGCTGCCGAAGGAGACCTCGCCGCCCAGCCCGGTCAGCCGCTCGTAAAGGATCTCCTGGGTGCGCCACTGCGGCAGAATGCGCGGCGTTCCCGCGTACGGCGCTGCCGACGTCGGCTCCACCGGGTCGAACATGTGGTGCTCGCCCTGCCGCTCGCCGTCCTTCCAGATCATCTGCACCGGGGCGGGCCCGCTCGAAGCCAGCACATCGCCAATCACGCCGAGGTCGTCGAAGACTTCGAGCGTACGGGGCTGAAGGCCCTTGCCCCGGGAGCCGGGAAAGAGCCGGTCGGCCTTCTCGGCCACGGTCGTACGCACTCCGCGCCTGGCCAGATCCACGGCCAGCGCGAGCCCGGTGGGGCCCGCGCCGACGATCAGCACATCCGTTTCCTTAACGCTGTTAAGTTCCATGGTTCCGAGCGTGCCCTTAACGCTGTTAAATTGTCAAGGTGGGAACTACGAAGATCGACCGGGCGCGCGTCGCCGAGACCGCGCTGCGACTGCTGAACGAGGTCGGGTTCGACGGGCTGTCGCTGCGCGCCATCGCCAGGGAGCTGGACGTCAAAGCCCCCGCTCTCTACTGGCACTTCAAGGACAAGCAGTCCCTGCTGGACGAGATGGCGACGCTGATGTACCGGCGGATGATCGCCGACGATCTGCCGGAGAAGGACCGTGAACGGAGCGGTGGAAGCTGGCAGGACGGGCTGATCGTCTACCACCGCGCGCTGCGCGCCATGCTGCTGCGCCACCGTGACGGCGCCAGGGTCTACAGCGGCGCCCGGTTCACCGGCACCGACCACGCGGAGTCGCTGGAGCGGCAGCTGGGTGAGATGACCTCACTGGGGTTCGGCCTGGCACAGGCGGTCCAGGCCGGCACCACGGCGTACTCGTTCACGGTGGGCTTCGTCATCGAGGAGCAGGGAGTCCAGCCGATGCCGGACGAGCGCCGCGAGGGGTACGGGATCGAGGAGCGCGCCCAGCGGCTGGCCGACTATCCGCTCACGGCGGCGGCCGGCCGGGAGATCTTCACCGACTACGACCGGCGCTTCGAGGAAGGGCTGCGGCTGATCGTCGCCGGGATCGAAGCGGCCTACCTGCCGCGCGACGCGTGACGGGCCCGGCCGGCGGACCCCCTCCTGGGGCTGTGCGTGACTGGCCCTGGCTCGCCATCCGTGCCCCGCGACCCTCGACCCGTCATCCGTGATCCGTCAGCGGCCCGCGGGCGGAGCCGGAGTGACCTCTCGGGGCAGCATCTTTCTGGACAGGGCGCGGCGCAGCAGTGGCGTCAGTCTGTTCTCGACGTAGCGGTTGAGCAGCCAGGCCAGCCCCAGCATCAACGCGACGGTCAGGACGAGCGTCCCGTACGAGGGGATGCCCAGCTTCCGGTGGAGTACGGCCACCACCACCCAGCCCAGGTGCTCATGCACCAGGTAGAAGGGGTACGTCAGCGCCCCGGCGACCGTCAGCCAGCGCCAGTCGGCCCAGCGGAAGAAGCCGAGTGCCACGGCGCCGACGAGCACGAACCCCAGCGTGATCACGGCGACGATCACCGAGGTGTGCCGGTAGGAGAAGAACGCCGGATCGGCCCGGTGCCACAGCCCGGCGACCGCGTAGTGCTGGCCGATCGCCCAGCTCACGCCGGTCACGCCCCAGGCGATGACGTCACGGCGGTCGCGGTGCAGCAGATAGAGGCCGATCCCGCCGATGAAGAACGGCGCGTACTCCGGCATCAGCACCATGTTCAGCATCGGCTGGTGCACCGCGTCGGTGATCACGGCGGCCAGGGTCCACACCCCGCAGAACACCAGCACGCGCTGCCGGTTGGCGCCCGGCAGCACCACACAGAGGGCGAAGAGCGCGTAGAAGCGCAGCTCCGCCCAGAGGGTCCAGCACACCCCGAGCACCCGTTCGGTGCCGACCGGCTGCTGGAGCATGGTGAGGTTGACCAGCGCGTCGCTGGGCGAGACCGTCCGGTACGCGACCCAGGGCAGCGCGAACGTCGCCGTGACGATGACGATCGCCGCCCAGTACGCCGGGTAGAGGCGGGAGACGCGGGAGGCGAAGAAGGAACGCAGCGGCCGTCCCCAGCCGCTCATGCAGATCACGAACCCGCTGATGACGAAGAAGATCTGCACACCGAGGCAGCCGTAGGCGAACCACTCGGAGAGCGTCGGGAACTGGTGGCGGGGTGAGCCGCCCCAGCCCTTGCTGATGTCGCCGTCCCGGCCGCCGTAGTGGTACGCGGCGACCATCAGGGCGGCGACCAGCCGCAGACCGTCGAGGGCACGCAGTCGCCCGCCCGCGCGCACGGGCTTTCCGGGTCCCGTGCGCGCGGGGGATATCGGCAGCGGAGCGTCGCCGGGATCCGACCCGGGCCCGGAACCGGGTCCGGAACCGGAGCCGGACCCGGATCCAGTCCCGGTCCCGGGGGAGCCCCCGGATCCCTGGTCCCTGGCCTGGTCCGGCGCTGACGCCGGCGCTGACGCCGACGCCGAGGCCGACGCCGACGCCGCTGCCGACGCCGACGCCGACGCCGCTGCCGGTGCGGAGACAGCAGCGGGAAGCGGCACGGAGGCCGGGGTCGTGGTCATCCCAGGGCAACTCTCTTGAGGGAGCGGGCCCGCCTGGCCACCCGTCGTACCGTCGCGTTGCGCGGGATGAAGGCGAGCTGAGCGGGCATCGCGCCCGGCAGGCCCAGCACGGTCAGCCGGCGGCGTTTGAAGTAGCGCCAGGTGTGGGCGTCCAGACGGCGGGTCAGATACGCCTCGGCCGCCGGGCGCAGATCGGGCCGCAGCTGCGGCTGCATCGCGAAGCCGACAGCGGCGACGAGCCCCGGCAGATCATCGGCGGGCGCGGCCCCGGCGTCCTCCAGATCGGGCAGCAGCGCGTCGACGATCGTCACCGGGACCCGGTTGCTGTTCTGGTACGGGGAGAGCCGGCCGAGCAGCAGCTCCGTGCCGGTGCGGGCGACGGGGATCCCGTAGTAGGCGCTCGCCGTCAGCAGCGCGGTGGAGAAACAGCCGACCACCAGCGCAGGGCGCACCCGTTCGTACAGGGTCTCGGCGAGCAACGGCTCCTCGATCACGGTCAGTTCGGCGCCGAGCTGCTCCGCCTCCCGTTCCAGCAGCCGCGACCAGCGCGCCGGGGCCGTCGGGTGCGGCTTGAACACGACGGTGCGGTGGCCGAGGGCGACGGCCCCGCGCAGCATCCGCACATGGAGGTCCTCCTCCTGTTGCGGGGTGAGGATCTCCAGGGCCGAGAGGTACTGACCCAGCAACAGCGCCGGAGGCTCCGCGCACTCGGGCAGGCCCGTCGCGTCGAGGGCCACCTCGGCCAGGACCTTGCGGAAGGCCGCGTCCGGCACGATCTCCGGCTCGACCCCGAACTCGGCCAGCAGCAGGGGCTTCAGCCCCGGCACCAGATCCAGATGGAGCAGCCGCCGGATCCGGGTGCCGATCAGCGGGTCGATCTTGTTGCGGGTCGGCCCGTACGACATCAGGCCGTCCGCGTACACCGTGACCGGCGCGTCCTGGAAGAGCAGGGCGAGCGCCTGCGCCGGGTTGACCTGCACGGACTCGACGGCCAGCTCGATCCGGTCGTCACCGAGGTCCCAGAGCAGTCTCAACTGCCGTTCCCACAGCGGGATGTCGTCGGTGCGCGGCGACCAGCCGCCCGGGTGCAGCGGGGCGATGGTCTCGTTCCACGAGAGCACCCCGTCGAACCGGTCCCGCAGCCGTTCGAAGCCGGGCATCGCGTCCAGCGCGGGGGTGGTCTCCGGGATCGCCGCGTTGTTGCTGACCAGCAGCAGGCGCCGGTCGGCGGCGCCGAAGCAGCCGCTGTCGATCGCGGCGGCGAGCGTGGCGGCCCCGTACAGCGTGGAGGCGTAGAAGATCTGCGTCGTACGGACAGGGGCCGTAGCGGCGGGCGGTGTCACGCTGCGGCCTCCGTCGTCAGCGGGGCCGGGCGGCGGCGCAACCGCCGCAGCCGTGAGGCGCGCGGGGTGTCCATCGAGTCGAGCGCGTCGCTCAGCAGATCCTGCGGCATCCGTTTCAGGGCGGCCGCGCTGAGCGTCCGCAATTTACGTGCCACGGCTGGTTCGAACCTTTCGATGGAGCCCAAGTGGTGCGAAATAATGGCGCAATAGGTGCGCACGGCCTTGGGAAGAAGGAGATCGGCTTCCGGGTCTTTCGATGTGTCGTCGATTACCTGGTCGAAAGCGCGGATGAAATCGAGCTGGCGGACATCGCCGATCTGAGTGAGGGACGAGGCGACACCGCGCCGGTAGAAAACACCGAGCAGCCCGAGAACGGCGAATGACTCCGCCTCCCTGTGCAGCCGCCAGATCCACGGGCGGTCCTCGGCGGTGCGCAGCCCGTGGGTGAAGTGCAGCAGCCCGCGGTCCAGCAGCCTGCGGTGGTACATACCGGCCCAGGCGTACGCGTAGTCGACCGGGGTGGAGCGGTCGGCGGGCAGAATCACCTCGCGCGGGCGGGTCACCTCGCCCCGCCTGCCGTACGGGACCCGGTGGACCGTCCGGGTGCTGCCCGTGCACTGCACATGGTCGGTGCGGACGAAGTCGCAGCCCAGCGCCTCAGCGCCGGCGAGCAGCCGCTCGTAGTGGCCGGGGGCGAGCCAGTCGTCGCCGTCCAGGAAGGTGATGTATTCGCCGTTGGCCGCGTCGAGGCCGGTGTTGCGGGCGGTGGCGAGTCCTCCGTTCTCCCGGTGTCTCAGCAGGACGGCCCCCGGAAGCTCGCGTTCCGCACGTTCGAGGATCTCCGGGGTCCCGTCCGTCGAACAGTCGTCGACGAGCAGGAACTCGAAGTCGTCGCGTGCATTCGCGCGCAGGCTTCGGAGGGTGTCGGGGGCGTAGGTCTGCACGTTGAAGAACGGCACGATGACGGAGAGCTTAACCACCTGCGTGACGCTAAGAGGCCCCCCGGCATTCGCCCTGAAGCCCGGTGGGATGACAGGTGAACTGAATATGGCGGAACAGTGAACCGGCCCGCCCCGCTCGCCGTTTCTCTCGCTGTCGGCCCGCTGTTAACCCTTTGTTGCGGCTGAGTTGGGCCGCCGAACCGAATGCCTTTCTACCTTCGTCGGTGTGCAAGCAAGTACAAGCGATGTTCTCCGCGTTGCCGTGATCGCCGATTCCGACACCCGTTGGAAATGGGGCGCGCTCACCGCACGCCGCCTCTCCGTGGGCGACACACGGCTCAGCGGCTTTCTGCTGCGCGGCCGGGCCACGCCCACGCCGCGCCAGCTCGCCGAGGTCGGGGCCGGTGTGGACACGGCCGATGTACGGGAGGTGACGGGGGCCGAATTCCTCCGGGCCGTCGAGGACGACGGCTATGACGTGGTCGTCCTCGCGCTCGTCGGCGGCGCCGTCCAGGCCATGCTGCACGGCCTCGCCGCGCTCACCACCCCCGCGGTCACCACCTCCGCGGTCACCACCTCCGCGGTCACCACCTCCGCGGTCACCACCCCCGCGCTCGCCACTCCCGCGCTCGCCACCTCCGCAGTCTCCACCCCCGCGCGGCGGCCCGTCGTCGTGACCGGCTACGTCGGTGTCGTCTACGAGAAGCTGGCCGACGGCCTGCTGCTGCGGCACGGCGCCGACGTGGTGCTCGCCAACTCGCCGCACGACGCGGCACGGTTCCGCGCGGTGTACGAGGGAGTGGGCGCCGACGCGTCCGCGGTGACCTGCACCGCGCTGCCCTTCCTCGGCGGGGCGCCGTACGCAGGGGACACGCTGAGGACCGTCGTCTTCGCGGCCCAGCCCTCGGTGCCCGCCTCCCGCGCGGACCGTACCTATCTGCTGCGCCGGCTGGCCGAGCACGCCCGGCTGCACCCGGACCGCGAGGTGCTGCTCAAGCTGCGCTCCCAGCCGGGTGAGCACACCACACACATCGAGGAGCTGCCCTACCAGAAGCTGGCGGAGAAGCTGCCCGGCGGGCTGCCCGCCAACTTCCGCCTGGTGTACGGGCACATGGGCGAGGTACTGGACCGCACGGACCTGCTGGTGACGGTCTCGTCGACCGCGGCTCTCGAATCCCTGCACCGGCGCATCCCCACGGCTGTCCTCACCGACCTCGGCATCCGCGAGGCGCTCGGCAACCACCACTTCCTCGGCTCCGGCTGCCTCGCCTCCTGGGACCAGCTGGACTCCGGCACGAGCCCGGAGGCCGACCCCGGGTGGCTGGCCGACCAGGGGGTGGCCGCCGGGCCGGAAACGCCTGGCGGCGTAGCCCCCGGCAGGGAAACCACTGGCGGGGAAACCACTGGCAGGGAAGTTCCTGCCGGGGGAGCCCCTGCCCGGGAAGTCCCTGCCGAGGGAGCCCCCGATGGGGGAGTGTCCGATGGGCGAGTCCCCGATGGGCGAGTCCCCGATGGGCGAGTCCCCGATGGGGGAGCCCCCGATGGGGAAGCGCCCCGCGCCGGAGCCCCGTACGACACCGCCTTCGACGCCGCACGCGAGCGGGTCGCCCGGCTGCTCCTTGACCCCGGACTCCCGCCGATCCAGCCCTACTACACCCTCGCCACCGCGCCCGGATACCTCCCCGGCATCCTCGCCCGCTACCGGCTGGACGCCGCCCCCGACACCGGGACCGGCGGCGTACGGCGAGTGGTGCGCGACGCCGTACGGGACGCGGCGCGCGGGGCGTACCGCCACGGCGTCCAGCGCGTGGCCCCCGTCATCCGCCGCATGGGAGAACTGTGATGCCCACCGAAGCCACCGACCCGGCCGAACTGCCCCCGCCGGCCCCGTCCGTACAGCCCGCGGTACCGGCCGCACCCGCCAGGTCCCCCCGGGTCCTGGCCGTGATCCCGGCGCGTGGCGGGTCCAAGGGCGTACCGGCCAAGAACCTCGAAGCGGTCGGCGGTGTACCGCTCGTGGCCCGTGCCGTACGGGCCTGCCGGGGCGCCCGCCGCGTCACCGACATCGCCGTGTCGACGGACGACGAGCGGATCGCGACGGCGGCCCGCGAGGCCGGCGCCGATGTCGTGCTGCGCCCCGCCGAGATCGCCGGTGACACGGCGACCAGCGAGGCCGCCGTGCTGCACGCGCTGGACGCGTACCGGGGAACGGACGTCGTGCTGCTCGTGCAGTGCACCAGCCCCTTCCTCACCAGCGAGGAGATCGACGGCGTGGCGGCCGCGGTCACCGACGGCGGCGCGGACACCGCGCTGACCGTGGCGCCCACGCACGGCTTCGTCTGGCGCGAGGAACACCGCGAGGAACACCGCGCCGACGGGAGCGGCACGGACACGGCCGGCACGGGCCACGCCGGCACGGACAAAGCCGGCACGGACAAAGCCGGCACGGACAAAGCCGGCACGGAAACGGTCGGCACGGAAACGGTCGGTGTCAACCACGACAAGGCGTTCCGCCCCCGCCGTCAGGACCGCCCGCAGGACTTCCTGGAGACCGGCGCGGCCTACGCGATGGACGCCGCGGGGTTCCGTACCGCCCGGCACCGGTTCTTCGGCGAGACCGCGCTGGTCCGCACCGACCCGGCCCGGGTGCTGGAGATCGACGACCCGCACGACCTGGCGCGCGCCCGCGCCCTCGCGCCGCTGCTCGACGTCCGTACGCTGCCGGGCCGTGACGACATCGACGCCGTCGTCCTGGACTTCGACGGCACCCAGACCGACGACCGGGTGCTCATCGACGCGGACGGCCGCGAGACCGTCGCCGTCCACCGCGGCGACGGCCTCGGTATCGCGGCGCTCCGTGACACCACGGACCTCAAGCTCCTGATCCTCTCCACCGAACAGAACCCGGTCGTCGCGGCGCGCGCCCGCAAGCTGCGGGTGCCCGTGCTGCACGGCATCGACCGCAAGGACCTCGCACTCAAGCAGTGGTGCGATGAACAGGGTGTCGCGCCCGAGCGCGTGCTCTACGTCGGCAACGACGTGAACGACCTGCCGTGCTTCGGCCTCGTCGGGTGGCCCGTCGCGGTCGCCCAGGCCCACGACGCCGTACGCGGCGCCGCACGCGCGGTCACCACCACCCCCGGCGGCGAAGGAGCGATCCGCGAGATCGCCGCCTGGCTCCTGGGCCCCACCCTCAACAAGTAAGGAACCCCCTCATGAGCACCACCCGCCTCCGTACCCTCGGCGCCAAGACCGCGGGCCCCGGCAACCCCGTCTACATCACGGGCGAGATCGGCATCAACCACAACGGCGAGCTCGACAACGCCCTCGCCCTGATCGACATCGCCGCCGAAGCCGGCTGCGACGCGGTCAAGTTCCAGAAGCGCACGCCGGAGATCTGCACCCCGCGCGACCAGTGGGACATCGAGCGCGACACCCCGTGGGGCCGGATGACGTACATCGACTACCGGCACCGCGTCGAGTTCGGCGAGGCCGAGTACCGCGCGATCAGCGAGCACTGCGCCGAGCGCGGCATCGACTGGTTCGCATCGCCGTGGGACACCGAGGCCGTCGCGTTCCTGGAGAAGTTCGACGTACCGGCGCACAAGGTCGCCTCCGCCTCGCTCACCGACGACGAGCTGCTGCGCGCGCTGCGGGCCACCGGCCGTACGGTGATCCTCTCCACCGGCATGTCGACCCCGAAGCAGATCAGGCACGCGGTCGAGGTGCTCGGCAGCGACAACATCCTGCTCTGCCACGCCACTTCGACGTACCCGGCGAAGGCAGAGGAGCTGAACCTCCGGGTCATCAACACGCTCCAGGGCGAGTACCCGAACGTCCCGATCGGCTACAGCGGCCACGAGACCGGCCTCCAGACCACCCTCGCGGCGGTCGCGCTCGGCGCGGCCTTCGTCGAGCGCCACATCACCCTGGACCGCGCCATGTGGGGCTCCGACCAGGCGGCGTCTGTCGAGCCGCAGGGACTGCAGCGGCTGGTGCGTGACATCCGCACCATCGAGGCGTCGCTCGGCGACGGCGTCAAGAAGGTCTACGAGTCGGAGCTGGCCCCGATGAAGAAGCTGCGCCGGGTCGCGGGCGTCGTCGCCGAGGGCGCGGACCGCGAGCCCGCGTCGGTCTGAGACCGGCCGCCCAGGCCGGAGAAGCCGACCAGGAGAACCGGAACCGGCTCCTGAGACCGGCCCTGAGAACCGGGACCCGGCCTGAGACCGGCCCCCGAGCCCGGAGACCCGAGACCGGAGAACCGCCACTGTGAAGAGCGCCCCCGCCACGCTCGCCTTCGTGGAGAGCCCCGTCCAGCTGCTCAACCTGCTGGAGTGGGCCCACACGACGACCAGGGACCTGACCGTGGTCGTCCTCTCACCGCTCGACCCCATGTCCAGGGGCCAGCTCCGCCGGATGGCCGAACTGGCCCGGGGCGAGGGGATCACGGTGCGCTGGGAGGAGGCGCGTGGCGGAGTGGCGGCGCCGTTCCAGACCATCGGCGGGCTGGCACCCCTGCTGCGCGGGGCGGGCCGGATCGTCATCGGTGACCCGTTCTCGCGGTACGTGCAGCTCCTCCTCGCCCTGACCGGTGCCCGGGACCTGACGGTGGTGGACGACGGCACGGCCACCATGGAGTTCATCGCCCAACTCGCCGCGGGGGAGCCCCTGGTCCGCTGGCACAGACGCGGCCGCCGCGGCCCCCGCGACCTGCTGTTCGCCCCGATGGCGTCGGCGGCCCGCCGCCGCCTCACCCCGTCCGGCCGGCGCGCGGTCGAGGTCTTCAGCTCGATGCCGGTGGCGGAGGCACCGCCCGGTCTGACGCTCACGGCCAACGACTTCGCCTGGACGCGCTCCCGCTTCGGCCCGCCGAGAATCACCCGCACATCGGACCTGGTGGGCACCTCGCTCGTGGAGACCGGGGTGGTGGACGAGGACCGCTACCTCGCGGCGGTGACGGGGCTTGCCCGTACGCACCAGGTGACGCGGTACTTCGCCCACCGGCGCGAATCCACCGAGAAGCTGCACCGGCTGCACGCGGAGACGGGCCTGGAGATCGTCCGCCCCGACCTCCCGCTGGAACTGATCGCCCGCCGCGGCCCGATCGGCCGCACGATCGTGAGCTTCCCGTCCACGGTGGTCCACACCCTCCCGCTCGCCCTGGCAGGCACGGAGGTCCGCGTGGCGGTCTGCGACATCGACCCCGCGTGGCTCACGGACACGGCGTCCCCCAGGGCGCAGGGATTCCTGGCGGGGGTGACGGGGACGGCACGCGACGTACAGCGGCTGGCACCGGGGGTGTGAGCTTTCTGTGTACGTCACACCTACAGCTCCATCAAGTACACGTACGACGCCAAGAGCCGGCTGTCCGAGGTGCATGACACGGATGGCAACACCTGGTCCTACACCTACGACCTGATGGGCCGGAAGGTCACGTCAACCGACCCTGACGCGGGCACGATCCGCACGGCGTACGACGACCTGGACCAGGTGACGTCCACTACGGATTCGCGCTCCAAGACGCTCAGCTACACGTACGACGAGCTTGGCCGCAAGACAGGCATGTACGACGGGGCCACCCAGGATGCCGCCCATCAGCTGACCAAGTGGACCTTCGACTCCATCGCCAAGGGCAAGCCGAGTGCGTCGGTTCGTTACGTCGGGGGTTCGGGGAGCGGCGGCAAGGCGTACATCAGCCAGGTCGTGACGTACGACGGGCTCTACCGGCCCACAGCGACGCGCACTGTTGTTCCGTCCGTTGCGGGCGAGGAGCCCCTGGCGGGTACCTACACGTCGAGCACTGGGTACAACCTGGACGGCACGGTTCAGACCACATCGGATCCAGCGGCAGGCGATCTGCCCAGTGAGTCGATGACGTACCGCTACAACGGGCTCGGTATGCCTACCGAGCTGTCCGGCAAGACCGGATACGTCCAGAACACGACGTACACGAAGCAGGGCGATGTCTCCCAGCTCACCCTCGGCGTCTCTGCTTCGGACAGTGCCAAATGGCCCCAGGTGACCAACAAGTACGAGGACGGCACCCGCCGTCTGAGCGATCAGCTGGTCACGGACGACAATGCGACCGCGCCGGTGCAGGACACCTCGTACACCTACGACGACGCGGGCAACCCCACCAAGATCGCCACGCATTCCACGGCCGGCGACGACGTCCAGTGTTTCCGCTACGACGGCCACGCCCGGCTTACTCAGGCCTGGACCGCGACGGACGCCTGCGCATCCGGCCCGTCCACGGCGGTCCTGGGCGGACCGGCCGCGTACTGGCAGTCGTACACCTACGACGACCTGGGCAACCGCACCAAGCAGGTCGACCACGCGACCACCGGGCCGGTCGCTGGGCCCGGTGGCCCGGGCGACACGACCACCAACTACACGTACCCGGCCGCCAAGGCGGACCAGCCGCACACCCTGACCTCGGCGACGACCACCCAAGCGGACGGTGCCACCACTGACGACTCGTACACCTACGACTCGTCGGGCAACACCACCGCCCGCACCCTGGACGGCAAGAAGCAGAGCCTTGACTGGGACGACGAGGGCCACCTGGCGAAAGTCACCAATGCCGACGGCACTTCTTCCTCCTATCTGTGCGACGCCGACGGCAACCGCCTGCTCTCGCGCGACAGCACAGGTACCACCCTCTTCCTCGGCGACACCGAGATCCGTCTCGCGAAGTCGGGGGGCACGAAAGCCACGCGCTACTACTCGTGGGCTGGGCAGACCATCGCCGCACGGACCAGCGATGGCCTGCAGTGGCAGCTGTCCGACCGGCACGGAACAGCCGAGACCCAGGTGGACTCCACCACGCAGGCAGTCACCTTCCGCCGGATGGACCCCTTCGGTAACCCGCGAGGGCAACAGCCCTCAACTGGGGCATGGTTGGGCGACAAGGGCTTTGTCGGCGGGATACAGGACACCACCAGTGACCTGACCCATCTGGGCGCCCGTGAGTACGACCCCACCATCGGCCGGTTCGTCTCGCTCGACCCGATCATGGAACTCACGGACCCGCAGCAGATCAACGGTTACAGCTACGCGGCCGACAACCCCGTCTCAGGCTCGGACCCCACAGGCCTGCTGCAGATGTACACGGGCGCCGGCAACGGGAACGATCCGTCCACCTCCCGGGCCTGCGCCGGGTCCAGCCACTCGGCGAGCTGTACGAGTAACGACTGGTCCAAGAATTCGGGCGGCGGTGCGTACACGCACGGCGGAGGAGGGATGGCCGGTGGCGGTGACACCGGCGGGGGAGGCGGCACCACTCACCACGGGTGCGGATGGTCGTTTTCGTGCCATATGAGCCATATCGTCCATAAAACCTACCATTATGTGCAGCAGCATCCGGTGATGGCGGCGGTGATCGGGACAGTTGTCGTGGTGGCCGCAGTGGCCGGATGCGTGGCTGCAGCCGCGGTGTGTGCGGCCGTTCTGACTGGCGTGGCCGAGGGGGTCACCGCAGGGGCAGAGGTAGGCGCGCCCGTTGTCGGCGGTGTCCTCGGTGCGGTCGGTGCGGTCGGAAGCCTCGGGGTGACGGCTGCTGTCGCGGCCAGAGACATCGATGAACTCGCGGCGGCTTCCTCGAAGACGGCGACCAAGGAGGAGGCGGCGACATCTGCCGGTGCCCCGGCAGCGTCGTCCGCAGCGGAGGACACGGCGTCGGCGGGTCCGACGAAGGGCGGCGAGCGGGCGTCCAAGGCGGCGCCCAAGAGCGGCTCCTCGTCGGGCATCACGTGCAGCTTCACCCCGTCCACCCGGGTCCTGATGATGGACGGCAAGACAAAGCCGATCGGGAAGATCAAGTCTGGTGACAAGGTAGAAGCGGCCGATCCGAACACCGGAAAACACCAGGGCCCTCGCGAAGTCACGGCCCGGTGGGTCAACCACGACAACGACCTGATCGATCTCACGATCCGCAGAGCGGACGGCAGCGCTGCGGTCCTGCACACGACGTCCAAGCACCCCTACTGGGACGACACCACTCACGGCTGGGTGCCGGCGGGCCACCTTGTGGCAGGGCATGCGCTCAACACTGCTACGGACAGCCAGGTATTCGTCGCGAAGGTTGCCGTACGTGCCGGTGCGGCAGACATGTACAACCTCACGGTCCGGCAGCTGCATACGTACTATGTGCTGGCGGGGACCACGCCGATCTTGGTGCACAACTGCAATGGCGCGACCCTGGATTTGAAGTACAAGAAGAGTTGGACGCCGGATCAGACAGCCGCAGCTGACAAAAAGGTTGCCGCTCTAAATTCTGCCGACCAGCTTGTCGTGACGGCAGTTGATCGGTCTGGGAGCGCAGCAGATATGTGGCGTGCAGCAGGAAATCAAACGGTGGAAGGTTCGGATATTGACCACATAATTGAGTTGCAACTCGGTGGGGCTGATGATGTGTCGAACATGACGCCACTCGACAGTTCGGTTAATCGCAGCTTCGGTGCTCAAATTTCGGCGCAGATGAAGAAACATGGCCTTCAGCCAGGTGACCTAGTCTGCAAGGTAACAATCAGTCCCAGATGTTAGGTGGATAATCCCGATGGGCCTTCTTGATCTGAACGTCTCTGTCCCTGTTGGCACTGGGGCTGGGATGTGTGCCCTCTGGCAGCCCGAGAGCTTTGCCGAGGTAACTGACCTGGACTCTTGGGAGGACGAGATTGCCGAAGACGCGGCGCTGGTTCGGCACATCGCTGCGGGAGTCTTCGTCCCTATCAATATCGGAGCTGACGGGGCGTTTCAGGTCTCGGTGCGGGGCGTATCTGCCTTGGGGGGCCTGGATGAGCGTGAGCAGAACTACCGTCTGGTCTCGTCAACTCCGTACCTCTTGGTATCGAAGGGGAAGATCGAATTGGGGGGCCTGGAGGCAGTCGGGAGCTATACCCGTGCGCACCGCGTGGAGATTCCTCTTGATCCAGGCCGGTACTCGGTTCTTGTTCACCTCATCGACTGGAAGGCGGAGCCGGGGATGCTTGAGGCCAACGGGAAGCCCTCTGCTGGTGCGCTTCCTGATTTCGTCGTCGAGATCGCAGACGAGATTGCGCCGAGTGCGGGTCACCGAACTGAGGTCATGACATTCGACCGGCCGTAGACGGAACCTGTGAACGGACCCGACAGGCCCAACATCAGCGGGCGAGTGCTGTGGCGGGAGCTGTTCTCTTCCATAAAAGGAACCCCATCTGATGGCGGAGCTGGTTGAGTTCGATGATCTGCAGCAGGTGGAAGTCCTGCTCCGTGCTGGAATTGAGCTGAAGTTCGAACTGTCTGAGGATTCCGAGATCCTCAATGGAAGTCCCGTCTTCGCTGGAGCGCTGAACAGCCTTCGAGATGGGCTGATCGCAGCGGTTCGTTCCGGCCCATCTTCGGGCAACGCGCAGTCCTACGTGGACTGGTATCAAATTTCTGCCCATCCGCACAGATGGGTCATAATCACCCGAAGGGCTGTCTTGCATCCACATGTTCGAGATCTGACGACGGTCGAAATGCGGCAATGGGTCGAAACGCTTGCAGCGCCACTTGCGGTGGATGGTGAAAGCATGGAAGCCATCAAGGCGGAAGTGGAAAAGATACTTGATCGTGGCTGACGAAGCCTCAGGAATAATTTATTCGGCGCTCTTTGGTGTGCGCCCGGGCATAGTGTCGGTTCACTACGTCACCGGTGGTGAAACGGCTGGTCCGGGTACGTTGATGCTGGCGGGTCCGCTCAGGCGGATTGTGGCGCGGTTGGTCGACTTCGTTGTGCTGACGGTGTTTGCCGCAGCCTTGTGTGTTCTGGCTGCTGTCGTCTTTGACAGCGTCTATCCGGACGCTTCGGACGGTGCGGCGTTTCTTCTCTCTGTTCTGCTGCTCGTGGGTGTTCCCGTCGTGACGGTCCGCGTGCACGTGAGAGTGGTGCAGCGGTGGGGCCGGTCGCTGGGCAAGTGGCTGTGCGGGCTGAAGGTTGTTCCGCTGTGGACCGATGGAACGGTGCCGCTCACACGCCGGGCAGCGGCGGTCAGGGAGGCCGCGGCGTGTTTGGCCACCGTGGTTCCGGTCGCCAATGTTCTGGTCGGAGCGGTCCTGCTCGTGCAACTGCTGTCGAACCGGCCGTACTGGCAGAGCAAGTTCGACCGTGCGGCGGGCACCGTGGTGGTGCGGTGGCCGGCGTCGGCGGACGCTTCGCTCGCCGGCCCAGGTGATCCGAGTCCGGCCGCCCCATAGGCGCCGCCTGTCCGGAGTCGCCGCCTGTCCGGCGTAATGGCCGACGCCGAGCGGATCGCATGTGCCACGCCCGACCGCATGGGAGCCGACTGTGGCCTCCGTAGGCCGCGAGACGGACCTGGTGGCTCAACTCCGTGCGCTCTCCACCGCAGGTATTCGCGCGAGCCAGATGTCCCGCACCGGCGATCCTCAGCCGACACTCGGCCGCGGCCGATCACCCCTCGTCCAGTCGTCCGGGGCCGCCCCCGTCACTCGGCCCCGCCCCCCGGCTGCTCCTTGACGTTTCTGGTTCCGTCCAGACCCCGCCCGAGGAACGCGAGCACCACCATCAGGGCGCCCCCGCAGGAGATCGCCCAGTCGGCCAGGTTCATCACGCTGAAATCGCGGACCGCGATGAAGTCGACGACCGCCCCTCGCAGGCCGCCAGGCGAGCGGAAGAGGCGGTCCGTCAGGTTGCCGAGGGCGCCGCCGAGCAGCAGCCCCAGCGCGATCGCCCACGGGCCGCTGTACAGGCGGCGCGCCATGCGGATGATCACCAGGGCGATGGCCACCGCGATCACCGTGAACAGGATGGTCGTCGCCCCGCCGATGCCGAACGCCGCACCGGGGTTGCGGATCGCGCTCAGCTCCAGCCAGCCGCCGATCACCTTGACGGGGGCGTGGCCCTCCAGCTTCGCGACCACGGCCAGCTTGCTGCCCAGGTCGACGGCGTACGCGATCCCCGCCACGGCCAGCAGCAGCGAGGTCCGCCGTCTGCCCCGCGCCCCCTCCTCCGCCCGGACGTCCTGCTGCGCTTCCGCGTCCGACACCGGATTCGTCACGTTCAGCCACCTCATGTCTGCCGTCCGGTCGCATCCCGGCTCACGGCCACGGTCACGGCGGCCCCGGTACGGGAACCGCCTCCCCACCAGCCTAGGGAAAGCCCTGCGGCCACTCGGGCCCGCCCGGGTCGGAGCAGCCCCCTGCAATACCCACCAAACCCTCAGCCCAAGCCCGCCGCGCCATGATTCTTTCGCCTAAGCGGCTGAACTTTTGTTGATCGATGGTTAGTTGAGCAGTGAAGGGGCCTAACCTTGAACAGGTGAACCAGTTGATGTCCCGTGAGTCCGATGCCGAGCAGCCCGGCCCCTCCGGCGGCGCCGGTGATGCCCTTGGTGGTGGCCGCCCCGCCTCCGACGTGGCCCTGCCCGGTGTGCTGCCCGCCGCCCTCCGTGCCGAGCTGATCGCCTTCCGCCGTGATCTGCACCGGCACCCGGAGCTGGGCAACCACGAGTTCCGTACCACCGCCGCCCTCAAGGCGCGGCTGGAACTGGCCGGGCTCGCGCCCCGGGTGCTCAACACCGGGACCGGCCTCATCTGCGACATCGGCGTCGATGGCGCCGACGGCATCGATGGTGCTAATGGCGCCGACGGGGGTGACAGTGGTGGCGACGCCCCGGGGACTCACGGTGGCGCCGGGCCCCGCCCCATGCTCGCCCTCCGTGCCGACATCGACGCGCTGCCCATCCCGGACACCAAGGCCGACTGCGACTACCGCTCCACCGTGCCCGGTATGGCCCATGCCTGCGGGCACGACGTGCACACCACCGCCGTGCTCGGCGCCGGGCTCGTGCTCGCCCGGCTGCACCGTGCCGGGCAGCTGCCGTACCCGGTGCGGCTGATCTTCCAGCCCGCCGAGGAGGTGCTCCCGGGCGGCGCCCCCGACGCCATCGAGTCCGGAGTGCTCGAAGGCGTCGGACGGATCATCGGTGTGCACTGCGACCCCAAGGTCGACGCCGGGCGGATCGGGCTGCGGGCCGGGCCCATCACCTCCGCCTGCGACCGGCTCGAAGTCAGTCTGGACGGCCCCGGCGGGCACACCGCGCGGCCCCACCTCACCACCGATCTGGTGACCGCCGCCGCCAAGGTCGTCTCCGAGGTCCCCGCGCTGCTGGCCCGGCGGGTCGACGCCCGGGCGGGGCTCGCGGTGACCTGGGGGCGGATCGAGGCCGGCCACGCCTGCAACGTCATTCCGCAGCACGCCGAACTCTCCGGCACCGTGCGCTGCCTGGACCTGGACGCCTGGCGGGCCGCCCCCGACCTGGTGCACGCGGCCATCGCCGAGGTGGCCGACCTGCACCGGGCCAAGTCGGTGATCAATTACGTACGCGGGGTGCCGCCCGTCGTCAACGACGGCGCCGTGGCCGAGCTGTTGCGTGACGCCATGACCGCGCGCCGCGGCCCGAACTCGGTCGAGGACACCGAGCAGAGCCTGGGCGGCGAGGACTTCTCCTGGTACCTGGAGCAGGTGCCGGGTGCGATGGCCAGGCTCGGTGTGCGCACGCCCGGCGACAGTGCCCGAGGCGACCTGCACCGGGGCGACTTCGACCCCGATGAGGCGTCGGTCGAGGTCGCCGTGGAACTGTTCACCGCGGCCGCGCTGCTGGATGGACACCGGATGTAGGCACACAGGTCACCGGATGGGCCGGCCCCGTTCGCGTCGATCCGATAACAGGTTCCGAAGGGGCCTTTACCTGACATCTACGCGCGTTACGATCCTCGCGAAAACCAGCGCCGGAAGAGGCGCTTCCAGGTTTGGTTTGAAGGGACCTCCTCTTGCGCCGGGTAACCAAGATCGCCGCGTCTGGCATAGCCACCGCTGCTCTCGCTCTCTCCGTCTCCGCCTGTGGCAGCACGTCGACCCAGCAGGAGGACTCCAAGTCCTCCTCGTCCGGCTCGTCCAAGGGCGTCAAGGTCGGTGTCGCGTACGACGTCGGTGGCCGCGGGGACCACTCCTTCAACGACTCGGCCGCCCGCGGAATGGACAAGGCGAAGAAGGAGTTCGGCGGCAGCATCAAGGAACTCACCGCGAAGACCACCGACACCGAGGCCGACCGCATCCAGCGGCTCACCGACCTCGCGGACGCGGGCTACAACCCGATCGTCGGCATCGGTTACGCCTACGCGAACTCGATGAAGCAGGTCGCCGCGAAGTACCCGAAGGTCACCTTCGGCATCGTGGACTCGGTCGTCGACGCCAAGAACGTCGACAACATCGTCTTCACCGAGGAGCAGGGCTCCTACCTCGCGGGTGTCGCCGCGGCGCTCAAGTCCAAGACGCACCACGTCGGCTTCATCGGCGGTGTGGACGTCCCGCTGATCAAGAAGTTCGAGGCGGGTTACGTCCAGGGCGTCAAGGACACCAACAGCAAGATCAAGATCGACCGGCAGTACCTCAGCCACGGCTCGGACACCTCCGGCTTCGCCAGCCCCGACAAGGGCAAGGAGGCGGCGCAGGGCATGCTCGACAAGGGCGCGGACGTCGTCTACTCGGCGGCCGGCTCCTCCGGCAACGGTGCCATCGAGGCCGTCAACGGCAAGAAGGGCGCCTGGGCGATCGGCGTCGACTCGGACCAGTACAACATCGCCTCGCTGGCGAAGTACAAGTCCTCGATCCTGACCTCCGTCGTCAAGAACGTCGACATCGGCGTCTACGACCTGGTCAAGTCGGTCAGGGCGGGCAAGCCGATGACCGGCACGCACACCTACTCGCTCGCCGAGGGCGGCGTCTCGCTGGCCACCAGCGGTGGCTTCATCGACGACATCAAGACCCAGCTCGCCGCCGCGCAGAAGAAGATCGTGGACGGCAAGGTCAAGGTCAGGACGACCCCCTGACCCTGCTGTTCCCCACGGCAGACCCTGGGCCCGGTGCGAGGGTTGCGTACCTCTCGCCGGGCCCATAACAATGTGTCAACTCTACGCGTGTAGCGCATAGTTGACGCGTTAGCGTCTCACCGCATCCCCGCCTCCGCCGGGGCTCCGCCGCCCCATCGCTCCTTCTCCCGAGGAGAGTGCGCCATCAACGCGTCCAGCCCTCCCGCCGTCGAACTGCGCGGCATCACCAAACGATTCCCCGGTGTCGTCGCCAACCGCGACATCGACATCACCGTCCGCAAGGGCACCGTGCACGCGCTGTGCGGTGAGAACGGGGCCGGCAAGTCGACCCTGATGAAGATCCTCTACGGCATGCAGAAGCCGGACGAGGGCACCATCGCCGTCGACGGTGACCAGGCCGTGTTCGCGAGCCCCGCCGACGCCATCGCCCGCGGCATCGGGATGGTGCACCAGCACTTCATGCTCGCCGACAACCTCACGGTCCTGGAGAACGTGGTCCTCGGCGGCGAGAAGCTGTACGGGATCGGCGCCAAGGCCCGCAACAAGATCCGGGAGATCTCGGACGCGTACGGCCTGAACGTCCGCCCGGACGTTCTCGTCGAGAACCTCGGCGTCGCCGACCGCCAGCGTGTGGAGATCCTCAAGGTCCTCTACCGCGGCGCCCGTACGCTCATCCTCGACGAGCCGACCGCGGTCCTGGTCCCGCAGGAGGTCGACGCGCTCTTCGACAACCTCCGCGAGCTCAAGTCCGAGGGCCTGACGGTCATCTTCATCTCGCACAAGCTCGGTGAGGTGCTCTCCGTCGCCGACGAGATCACCGTCATCCGGCGCGGTACGACCGTGGGCAGCGCCGACCCGGCGACCACCACGTCGAAGCAGCTGGCCGAGCTGATGGTCGGCAGCGAGCTGCCCTCACCCGAGACGCGTGAGTCGACGGTCACCGACGCGCCGATGCTCACCCTCGACGGTCTGAAGCTCACCGCGGTCGACACCGACGGTGTCGTACGTGAGGTGCTCTCCGGGATCTCCTTCACCATCCACCAGGGCGAAGTCCTCGGCATCGCGGGCGTGGAGGGCAACGGCCAGGCCGAACTCGTCGAAGCGATCATGGGCATGCGGGACCCCGACGGCGGTGTCATCACCCTCGACACCACCGACATCTCGCACGCGCCCACCCGCAAGCGCCGGGAGAGCGGCGTCGGCTACATCCCCGAGGACCGCCACCGGCACGGCCTGCTCCTGGAGGCACCGCTCTGGGAGAACCGGATACTCGGCCATGTCACGGAGCGGCCCAACTCCCGCCGCGGGCTGATCGACGCCAAGGCGGCCCGCGCCGACACCGAACGGATCGTCGCCGAGTACGACGTGCGTACCCCCGGGATCGACGTCACCGCGGCCTCCCTCTCCGGCGGCAACCAGCAGAAGCTGATCGTCGGCCGCGAGATGAGCCACCGCCCCAAGCTGCTGATCGCCGCACACCCCACCCGGGGTGTGGACGTCGGCGCGCAGGCCCAGATCTGGGACCAGATCAAGGAGGCCCGCCGCGAAGGGCTGGCCGTCCTGCTGATCTCCGCCGACCTGGACGAGCTGATCGGCCTGTCCGACACCCTGCGGGTGATGTACCGCGGACGGCTGGTCGCGGACGCGGACCCCGCGACGATCACCCCCGAGGAACTGGGCTCGGCGATGACCGGAGCCACGGCCGGCCACCTGGAACACGGCGGGAACGGCGACAACGCCCTGCCGGACGGGACGGGCGCACCGAAGGCCCCCGGCGCCCCGAAGGCCCCGAATACCTCCGGCACCCCGAAGGCTCCGAAAACCCCGGGGATCCCGCAGCCCCGCAGGACCCGGGAGAGCCGCACGACCCAGGACACCCCGGAGACCCCGGAGACCCCGGAGACCCCGGACACCGCCGGCGGCGAAGCTGGGGGAGAGGACCGATGAAGAAGTACACCTCGCGCATCGACCGGGAGCGGCTGCTCCTCGGGATAGCGGCCCCCCTGCTCGCGGTGGTGGCGGCCCTCGTCGTCACCGCCCTGGTCATCCTGGCCACCGGCAAGAACCCGCTGTCCGCGTTCAGCGACATGCTGACGTACGGCTCGGCCAGTGACAGCCAGATCTACATCCTCAACAAGGCGACCACGTACTACCTCGCCGGTATCGCGGTGGCCGTCGGCTTCCGGATGAACCTCTTCAACATCGGCGTCGATGGCCAGTACCGGATGGCGGCCTTCTTCGCGGCCGTCGTCGGCGGCGCGCTGACGCTGCCCGGCATCGTCCAGATCCCGCTGATGATCGTCACCGCCATGCTGGTCGGTGCGATGTGGGCCGGTATCGCGGGCGTACTGAAGGTGACCCGGGGCGTCAGCGAGGTCATCTCGACCATCATGCTGAACTCGATCGCCACCGCGGTCATCGCCTATCTGATGCAGCCGGGCCGGCTCGGCCAGCTCGACGACGCGGGCACCCTGGTCTCCACCAAGCCGCTGCCGGAGTCCTCCTGGTTCTTCTCCATCGACACCGGCCCGGCCGGGATGCTCTGGGGCTTCATCTTCATCGCGGCGCTGGCCGGTGTCGCGTACTGGTTCGTGCTGGGCCGCACCCGCTTCGGCTACGACCTGCGGGCCGTCGGCCAGTCCGAGTCCGCGGCATCGGCCAGCGGTGTCAGCGTGAGGAAGATGGTCGCCACCAGCATGATCATCTCGGGTGCGATGGCCGGTCTGATCGGGATGCCGACGCTGCTCAACGACAGCCACATGTACAGCAACGACTTCCCGCTGGGTATCGGCTTCACCGGGATCGCCATCGCGCTCCTGGGCCGCAACCACCCGGTCGGCATCGCGCTCGGCGCCCTCCTGTGGGGCTTCCTGGAGCGCACCACCAACCACCTCGAATTCATGGGGTACGACAAGGAGATCCTCGGCGTGATCCAGGGCGTCATCGTCCTGTGCGTCGTCATCGCCTATGAAGTCGTGCGCCGTTACGGACTCAAGCGCCAGCAGCAGAAGGTCGGCGCCGAACTCGCCGCGCAGGCCGCCGCCCACTCGAACCAGCAGGAGGTGACGGCATGACCGCGACCATGACCGAGACTCCGCCGCCAGCGGCTCCCAAGGCGGCGAACGCCAAGTCCGGCCGTTCCAGGCTCTCGCTCCCGAAGATCCTGCTGATCGTCGCCGGCGCCCTGGTCCTGCTCTCGCTGGTGCGGATCGTCACCGGCGCCGACCAGCTGACCTCCGAGGGCCAGATCAGCGCCTCGCTCGGACTCGCGGTGCCGATCGGCCTCGCCGGTCTCGCCGGTCTCTGGTCCGAGCGGGCCGGTGTGGTCAACATCGGCCTCGAAGGCATGATGATCCTCGGCACCTTCGGGGCCGGCTGGATCGGCTGGCAGTCCAGCCCCTGGCTCGGACTGCTCGCGGGCATCACCTTCGGCATGCTCGGCGGGCTGATCCACGGGATCGTCACCATCACCTTCGGTGTCGACCACATCGTCTCCGGTGTGGCGATCAACCTGCTCGCGCTGGGCCTCACCCAGTACCTCGCCAAGATTTTCTTCAACCACGGCGCCGCCGCGGCCGCCGGAGGCAACCCGAAGCAGTCCCCGCCCGTCGACTCGATGCCGAACGTCACCGTGCCGGGTCTCTCGGACGGGCTGTCCTCCGTCGAGAAGCACCACTGGTTCTTCGTCTCCGACCTGGCCGGTGTGCTCGGCGGCCTGGTCACCGATGTGTCGGTGCTGACGATCATCGCCGTGCTGCTCTTCGTGGGCACCTGGTGGGTGCTGTGGAAGACCGCGTTCGGGCTGCGGCTGCGCTCCTGCGGCGAGAACCCGATCGCCGCCGAGTCGCTGGGCGTCAACGTCTACACGTACAAGTACGCGGCGGTCGCCATCTCCGGCGGGCTCGCCGGGCTCGGCGGTGCCTTCCTCGCGATGGTGCCCACCCACATCTATCTGGAGAACCAGACCGGCGGCCGCGGTTACATCGGTCTCGCCGCGATGATCTTCGGCAACTGGCGGCCGGGCGGACTCGCCATGGGCGCGGGCCTGTTCGGCTTCTCGGACGCGCTCCAGCTGCGCAACGGCGGCGAGACCGTACACGCCCTGCTGCTGCTCATCGTGGTGCTCCTCGCGCTGCTCGCCGGGTGGAAGCTCTACCGCAAGGCGGTGCTGCAGGGCGCGATCAGCGCGGTCATGGCCGTACTCATCCTGGTCTGGTACCTGTTGACCGACGATGTCCCGTCCGACTTCGTGGGCGCCACCCCCTATGTGGTGACCCTGCTGGTGCTCTCGCTCTCCGCGCAGCGGCTGCGGATGCCCAAGGCGGACGGTATGCGCTACCGGAAGGGCCAGGGCAAGTGACAGAGGTCGACTGGGACGTACTGCGGGAGGCCGCGCGGGGCGCGATGTCCCATGCGTACGCCCCGTACTCGAAGTATCCCGTCGGTGTCGCGGCCCTGGTGGACGACGGGCGCACGGTCGTCGGCTGCAACGTCGAGAACGCCTCGTACGGCATCGGGCTGTGCGCCGAGTGCGGTCTGGTCTCCCAGCTCCAGGCGACCGGCGGCGGCCGGCTGACCCACTTCACCTGTGTCGACGGTGCGGGCGCGGTGCTCGTGCCGTGCGGGCGCTGCCGCCAGCTGCTGTACGAGTTCGGCGGGCCGGGGCTGCTGCTCGAAACCCCCGAAGGGGTGCTGCCGCTCTCCGAGATGCTGCCGCAGGCGTTCGGCCCGCAGCATCTGAACTGACGGGCGCCCATGGCCCTTCCACCGCGTGGAAGGGCCATGGGCCGCCCCTCTCGCTCTGCCCTCTATGCGCGTAGAGTCGTGCGTTACGCATCACGCATCACGTCATGAACCCCCTGCCGGAAGGAACGCCAACTCCATGGACGTCATCTCTGTCATCCGCACCAAGCGGGACCGGGGCGAGCTGAGCCCCGAGCAGATCGACTGGGTGATCGACGCCTATACCCGCGGTGCGGTCGCCGACGAGCAGATGTCGGCGCTGGCGATGGCGATCCTGCTCAACGGCATGAACCGCACCGAGATCGCCCGCTGGACCGCCGCGATGATCAACTCCGGTGAGCGGATGGACTTCTCGGCGCTGTCCAGGCCGACCGCCGACAAGCACTCCACCGGTGGCGTCGGCGACAAGATCACGCTGCCGCTCGCTCCGCTGGTCGCCGCGTGCGGGGCCGTCGTACCGCAGCTGTCCGGCCGCGGCCTCGGCCACACCGGTGGCACGCTCGACAAGCTGGAGTCCGTGCCCGGCTGGCGGGCGCTGCTCTCCAACGCCGAGATGATGGACGTCCTCGACTCGGTCGGCGCGGTCATCTGCGCGGCGGGCGACGGTCTGGCCCCCGCCGACAAGAAGCTGTACGCGCTGCGCGACGTCACCGGAACCGTCGAGGCGATCCCGCTGATCGCCTCCTCGATCATGTCCAAGAAGATCGCCGAGGGCACCGGGTCGCTCGTCCTCGACGTCAAGGTCGGCTCCGGCGCCTTCATGAAGAACCTGGACGACGCCCGCGACCTCGCGTCGACCATGGTCGGGCTCGGCACCGACCACGGGGTCCGCACGGTCGCGCTGCTCACCGACATGGCGACCCCGCTCGGCCTGACCGCGGGCAACGCACTCGAAGTGCGCGAGTCCGTCGAGGTGCTCGCGGGCGGCGGGCCCGCCGATGTCGTGGAGCTGACTCTCGCGCTGGCCCGCGAGATGCTGGACGCGGCCGGTCTGCAGGACGCCGACCCGGCGAAGGCGCTCGCCGACGGCTCCGCGATGGACCACTGGCGGCGGATGATCGCCGCGCAGGGCGGCGACCCGGACGCGGCGCTGCCGGTCGCCCGCGAGCAGCATGTCGTCACCGCCCCGTCGAGCGGGGTGCTGACCCGGCTCGACGCGTACGACATCGGGGTCGCCGCCTGGCGTCTCGGCGCGGGCCGTGCCCGCAAGGAGGACCCGGTGCAGGCGGGCGCGGGCGTCGAACTGCACGCCAAGCCCGGTGACACGGTGACCGGGGGGCAGCCGCTGCTGACCCTGCACACGGACACCCCGGAGAAGTTCGCGTACGCGCTGGAGTCGCTGACCGGGGCCTACGACATCGCGCCCGCGGGCACCGCGTTCACCGCGAACCCGATCGTCCTGGACCGTATCGCCTGACCGTCCTGGACCGCAGCACCTGACCGTCCTGGACCGCAGCACCTGACCGTACGGACGAGTGGGACCGGCAGCGGCGATGAGTTCCGGGCGCCGCGCCGGTCTCCCTGATGTGGATGTCACCGAGCCGCTCGTCTTCGTGGTCACCGGCCCGGTCGGCCGGGCCGATGTCCCGCGCCTGTGCGAGGAGCTGCGGCTGCTGCTGCACGGCGCCGGGGCGGCCGGGCGGGCGGCGGGCGCGGTCGACTGCGACGTGGGCGGTCTCGTCCGGCCCGGCCTGCCCGCCGTGGAGGCGGTCGCCGGGCTCAGGCTCACCGCACTGCGGTACGGCCGCCGGCTACGGCTCCGCAACGCGTCGCCCGCGCTGACCGAACTGCTGACCCTGACCGGTCTCGCGGAGCCCCGGTAGCCGTGACGTACCCATAGCGCCTGGCGGGATCGGGACCGTCCGGCCCGAGTGGGGAACTTTTCCACCGAGTCGATCATCGAATCCTGTGATGCGAAAAACAGAGACCGCGGAACCTGCAGTGACCGTAGAGACCATCGACGACATACGCCGCCGCTTCTTTCCCGTGCGGCTCCCGGGCGCGGGCAGCGGAGTCGGCCGGTGCGTCGACGAAGCGACGTTCCGGGAGGCGGTCGGCGAGATCTACGCGTCCGTCTTCCCCGACCGGGACGCCTACCCGTACCGCCCCAAGTCGCAGGAGCTGGTCACGGAGTACCGGACGCTCCACCAGGAGCGGATCCTCATGGAGGACGGCGACGGAAAGGTCATGGGGTGGCTGAAGGGCCGGATGGCCGACCCCGACACCTTCTACCTGGGCACCAGCGGAATGCTGCCCGAATACCGCGCGCAGCGCGTCGCCGCGCTCTGTTACGTCAAGCTCCTGGAGTACCTGCGGGCCGTCGGATACGAGCGGGTGACGTCCGAGCACCACCCGAGCAACCGCACCGCGATGATCTTCCAGTTGAAGCACGGTTTCAGCATCGAGGGCATGAGCCTGGACGAGCGCTGGGGACCGATGGTCAAGATGGTGCGCTTCTTCGACGAGGACCGCCAGGCCGAGTTCGACCGGCGCTTCGGCTTCGAGCAGTACCCGAAGGCCGCCTGACCGCGCCGTCCGCCGACAGAGCGCCCCGCCACCGACTGCCTTGAAACGAGCGACGGTTCCGCATGGAGCCGCCGCCCCGAGGCGTGTCCGTGTCCGGTATCAGGCGTGCCCGGCATCAGGCGTGTCCTGCATCAGCCACGGTTTACGCCCCGCCCCCCACTCAGCGACCCGATGAGGAAGCGTGCACATCACCTACCTGCTCGCCACCGGCAGCAACGCCATCTACGACGGAAAGTACAGCCGGCACGGGCGCTTCCACACCTACGGCCAGCACAGCTTCGTCCTCGACCTGATCCGGACCATGAGCCGGGCGGGCCACACCGTCCGGCTCGTCGTCGACACCCCCGCCAGCTTCGCCCTGACCTCGACGTTCCGCGGCATGGAATCCGTCACCGTGGCGGAGGAGAAGGAGACGGACCCGTCGGACAAGACCGATCTGATCCTGGTCGACGAGGTGCCCGACGAGATGCTGATGCGGTTCGACGCGCACATACCGGCGTTCAGGATCGTCCACCACGCGGGCCGCCGGTCGTCCGACTACCTCGTCGCGCGCTGCGAGCGCTTCCTGTGCATGACGGAGAACGCGCTGTCCCTGCAGCGCAGGTACCTCCCCCCGGGCCGGGCGGTCCTCGCCCACCAGGGTGTCGACCTGGAGCGCTTCCCCGCCGTCCTCACCAGGAGCGGCGCCCGGCGGCCACGGGTCCTGCTCTACTGCCGGCTGGACTCCGGGCGCGAGGCCCTCCTCGGGCGGATCATCGAGAACATCGACCGCGACGAACTCCTCGTGTACGTGGCGGGCGACGGCCCGGGATTCTGGGACATGAGCGACCGCTTCGGCAGCGAGATCATCCTCATCAACCATGTGCCGTGCCAGTCGATCCCCAACCTCCTCGCGGAGATGGACGTGGTGATCTCCCTCGGGCGCGGCGCGATGGAGGCCATGGCCACGGGTATTCCGACGCTCTGCGCGGGCCACCACTACGCCGGCCCCATCACGGCGGACAACATCGACTCCCTCCTGCGGTACAACCTCACCGGCGCCGACAGCGACCGCCACCCGTCCCTCGTCATGGCGGACATCCGCGAGGCGCTGGACAGCGACCGGCAGGCCGTACGGGCGCTGGCGGAGGAACGGCTGTCGGCCGACGCCTTCATGGAAGGCGTGTCCCACCTGTACGCACAGGTCGCCGGATGACGGACGGGACGGTCAAGACGTCGCCCGGGCTTCTCGCGTCCCGTAATCCACGGCTCTACTACGCCGGGCTGACCGTCTCCCAGATCGGCACCAACACACAGCTCGTGGCCCTGGGCTGGTTCACCTACCGGCTCAGCCACAACGCCATCGTGCTCGGTGTCGTCACCGCGGCACCGATCTTCACGATGCTGCTGTTCAGTCAGGTGGGCGGGCTGGCCGCCGACCGCTTCCCGCCGCGCCGGGTGCTGCTGTGCACCCACGCCCTGCTCGCCCTCATGGCCCTGCTGCTCGGCCTGTTGGCGTACAGCGGCTCCCTCGCGGTGTGGCACCTCGTGGTCAGCGCGCTCTGCATCGGCAGCATCAACGCGATCGGTCTGCCGACGGAGCAGGTCTTCGTATCGGAAGTCGCGGGCGACACCCTGCTCAGGCGGGCGGTCACGCTCAACAACGTCATCCTCAACCTGTCGTTGGTCGTCGGCTCCTCCCTGGCGGGCCCCCTCATGGGGGCGGTGGGCCTGGGCGGGGTGGCCCTGCTCAACGGGCTCTCCTATCTGACGATGCTCACCGCGCTCCTCCTCGTACGCCCGGCGCAACTCCACGTCCGTCCCCGGCGAACGGGCGGGCGCCCCCGGGTGCGTGGCGCCTGGGGATACGTGCGGCACAGCCCCGGCCTCGTGCTCCTGCTGCTCGTCATCGGCACCGTCGGCCTCTTCGGTACGAGTCTCCCCTCGCTGCTCCTCCTGCTGACGTCCCGCGAACTCGCAGGGCAGGCCGGGGCGTACGGCGTCCTGCTCGCCGTCATCTCCGTCGGCTCCCTCATCGGGGCCTGGCTGACCTGGCGCACCAAGGTCGTCCTGGGCACGGTGCTGGTGGGCAGTCTCCTGCTCGGGATCCTCGAACTCGCCACCGCGGCGATGCCGTCCCTGCTGACCCTCGGTCTGGTGCTGCTGCCGGTCGGCATGGTCTCCCTCGTCCTGCGGGCGGGCCTGCTCAGCCTGGCGCAGCTCCAGACGCTGCCGGAGTTCCGCGGCCGGGTGATGGCGATCTTCCAACTCGTGTACCGGGCAGGCTGGTTCCTCGGCACCCTGGCCGCGAGCTGGGTGGCGCAGACATGGGGGCCACGTACGGCGATCGCCTGGGGCGGGGCGGCGGTGACGCTGTCCGTCACGGCGATCGTCGTGGTGATGACGGCGTGCCGCGCGATGTCGGTGTCGCTCGTCGCGAGGCGCGTGCCCCGGGTCAGTATCGCCCTCGCGCCGCAGCCCGAGGGCCGCCACCGGCGTCCCCCGCGCCACCTGACCGCGGACGCCTGAGAAGCTGTTTCCGAGCCCAGCCCGCATTGAACTCCGCTTCGGGGCGTGCGCGTCGAGGCCGCCGGTTAACCCCGAGTGACCTCGGCGGTGTGCGCGGGGGTGTAGCGCTCGCCCGTCACCTGGTCGCTCAGCGGGGCCAGCGTGGCCAGCGCCTCGGCGTCCAGGGTGAGGTCCAGCGCGGCCGCGTTCTGCTCCAGCCGGGCCGGGCTGCGGGTGCCGGGAATGGCCGCCACCGCCACCCCGAGCCGCTCGGCCTGGGCGTACACCCAGGCCAACGCCACCTGGGCCGGGGTGGCACCCAGCCGGTCGGCCGCCTCGCGCACGGTCCGTGCGATCTTCTCGTTGGCCTTGCCCGCCTCGCCGGCGAAGCGGGGGTTGGTGCGCCGGAAGTCCTTCTCGCCCAGCGTGGAGCGGTCCAGGGTGCCGGTGAGGAACCCACGCCCCAGTGGTGAGTACGGCACCAGCCCGACCCCCAGCTCGGCCATCACCGGGGTGACGGCCTCGACGTCGCGGGTCCACAGCGAGTACTCGCTCTGCACCGCGGTGATCGGGTGCACCGCGTGCGCCCGGCGCAGCAGCTCGCCGTCGACCTCGGACAGGCCCAGATGGCGGACCTTGCCCGCCTCGACCAGCTCGGCCATCGCCCCGACGGTCTCCTCGATCTCCACGTCCTGGGGCGGGCGGTGGGCGTAGTACAGGTCGATCACCTCGACGCCCAGCCGCAGCAGCGAGGCGTCGCAGGAGCGCAGCACGTAGTCCCGGGCACCGCGGATGCGGCGCGTCCGGTCGCCGGCGCTGCGGTCGATGCCGAACTTGGTGGCCAGCTGCACCTGGTCCCGGCGGCCGTGGACGGCCCGGCCCACCAGCACCTCGTTGTGCCCGGTGCCGTAGGCGTCGGCGGTGTCCAGGAACGTGATGCCCAGCTCCAGGGCCCGGTCGATGGTGGCCAGGCCGCCGTCCCAGTCGGCGGCGCCGTAGCTCTCGCTCATGCCCATGCAGCCCAGGCCCATCGCGCTGACGGTGAGACCGGGCGAGCCGAGCGTGGTTCGGGTGATCATGCGCGGATACTCCTCCTGCCCGGCGGACCGGGCGGTGTCAAGAGGGGGAAGAACGCCTCGGACACTAGGACTTGGAGCGCGCTCGAAGTCAAGCCGGTGGGGCGGCCCCCGTCGGCGGGGCGGGTGCGCGGGTGCGGCGGGGCGGGTGCGGCGGTGCGGGTGAGGGGAAAACGGTCCACCGCCGAGCAGAACACCGCGTGCGGCGGGCATCCGTCCTGAGCCGTTCACCACAGCCCTCGCAGACCCTCACCACGGCCACGGCCACGGCCCCGAGCCCCTGACGCCTGAGCCGCCGCACCGTCCCAGCGCCACCGGGGGCCGCCGCTACTCCTCCAGGTGCTTCGGCAGGCCGAAGAGCGGGAACCAGCGCTCCGTGTCCAGGAACGAGGTGATCCCGGCGACCCGGCCGTCCGTGATCTCGATGACCATGAGCGCCCAGGGGTCGAACCCGCCCGACTCGCCCGGGTGGTAGTGGGCGAACGCCGGGGTCCCGTTGGCCACGGTCGGGACGAGCCGTGAGCCGCGGCAGACCGAGCCGACGCCCAGCATCCAGCCCACGATGTCGTCGTGGCCGCGCAGCCACAGGTCGTACGGCGGCATGGACAGCGTGGCGTCCTCGTGGAGGAGAGCGGTCAGCGCCTCCATGTCGTACCCCTCGAAGGCCGCGACATAGCGGGCGAGCAGCTTCTGCTGCTCCTCGTCCAGCGGATCGGCCGCGTCCGTATCGGCGGGCGCGCGCTCGGCGAGTGTCGAACGGGCGCGCTGCAGTGCGCTGTTGACCGAGGCGACCGTGGTTTCGAGCAGCTCGGCGACCTCGCTCGCCTTCCAGGCCAGCACCTCGCGGAGGATCAGCACCGCCCGCTGCTTGGGCGGCAGATGCTGGAGCGCGGCGACGAAGGCGAGCCGGATCGTCTCCCGCTCGACCGCCTTCTCCGCCGGGTCCACCAGGGACGGCAGCACCCGGCCGTCCGGCACCGGCTCCAGCCAGGCCGCCTCGGGCCGGGCGTTGAGCGCCGCTCTGGCCACCGGGGTGGCATCGGACAGGTCCATCGGGCGGGCCCGTCTGTTGCCCGCGGACAGCATGTCCAGGCAGACGTTGGTCGCGATCCGGTAGAGCCAGGAGCGCAGCGACGAGCGGCCCTCGAACCGGTCGAAGCTCCGCCAGGCGCGGACCATCGTGTCCTGCACGGCGTCCTCCGCCTCGAAGGACGAACCGAGCATCCGATAGCAGTAACCGGCGAGCTCTGTCCGGTGTCTCTCCAGACGTGCGTCGAGGTCTGTTGCCGCCAGGTCGCTCATGGGGTGCCCCCTGCTTGTTTCCCGATTCGCACCAGCGATTCCGAAACTACAGGGGCCCACTGACAACGGCATGCGGATCAGCCGCCGACCACCTTTTCGGGGCCAGGCCGCCCGTCAGACGCCGCCCGCCACCGCACGCCGTGCGGCCGCCCGCGCGCTGTGCGACCCGTACAGCGTGATCGCGAGGACGCCGCCCACCGCGAGCAGACCCAGCGCCACCGTGCCCGCCCAGCCATCGGCGTGGAACGCGGCGGCGCCCAGCGCGCCGCCCGCGCTGCTGCCCAGGTAGTACGCGGACTGGTAGAGCGCCGACGCCTGGGCGCGGCCCGTCTTCGCCGTGTGGCTCACCGACGAGGAGGCGACGGCGTGCCCGGCGAAGAAACCGGCGGTGATCAGGACGAGGCCGAGCAGCACCGCCACGATCGTGTCGGCCAGCGAGAGCAGCAGCCCCGCCGCAGTCGTCGACACCGCGAGGTAGAGCGCGCCGCGGCGCCCCAGCCTGCCGACGAGCCGGCCGGCCGTCGCGGAGGAGACCGTACCGACGAGATAGACCAGGAAGACCGAGCCGACCAGCCCCTGCGGCAGGCTGAACGGCGCGCCCACCAGCCGGTAGCCGATCACCGTGTAGACCGCGCCGAACACCGTCATGAACAGCGCGCCGATCGCGTACAGCCTGCGCAGCAGCGGGTCGCCGAGATGGGTGGCGACGGTACGGCCCAGGGCGCGCGGGTCGAGCGGGACCGCGGTGAAGTTCCGGGCGCGGGGGAGCAGCAGCCGGAAGACGACCGCGCAGAGGACCGACAGGACGCCGATCGCGCCCAGCGCCGTACGCCAGCCCGCCGCCTGGGCGACCCAGCCGGCCAGGATCCGGCCGCTCATGCCGCCGATGGAGTTCCCTGCGACGAACAGCCCGATCGCGGCGACCAGTGCCTTGGGCCGCACCTCTTCGGCGAGAAAGGCCATCGCCGACGCCGGGAGCCCGGCGAGCGCGGCCCCCTGCACGGCGCGCAGCACGATCAGCGAGCCCACGTCCGGCACGAAAGGCACCAGCAGGCCGATGGCCACCGCGACCGAGAGGGACGCGGTCATCATGGTGCGCCGCCCGAGCCGCTCGGACAGGGCGCTCAGCGGCAGTACGAACACGGCGAGCCCGCCGGTCGCCGCCGAGACCGTCCAGCTGGCCTGCCCGGCCGTGGCGCCGAGCCCGGAGCTGATCGCGGGCAGCAGGGCCTGGGTCGAGTAGAGGAGGGCGAAGGTCGCCATGCCCGCGGAGAAGAGCGCGAAGCTCATACGGCGGTAGCCGGGGCGGCCCGGTTCGAGCTGCCCGGACGGGGAGGGCGCGGCGGCGGCACTCACGGTGGTGAGTGCCCCGGTACTGGCAGGAGGCATGCTCCGAACGTAGGTCCGGGAGCCTGATGCGTCCAATGCATGAAATGGCCATAATCGTTCCCATGGCGCATCAGCACAGCTCACAGCCGCGGCTGTCATCCAGTAGTCACGAAGAAGACATCCGGCTCCTGCTCGCGCCCCGGCTGGCGTACTTCGAGGCCGTCGCGCGCCACGAACATGTCACCCGGGCCGCGCACGAGCTGTCGGTGCCGCAGTCCACGCTCTCGCGCGCCGTCGTCGGACTCGAAGCGGACCTGGGCGTGGCGCTGTTCGCCCGCAGCGGCCGCTCCGTCTCGCTGACGCCCGCGGGCCGTACCTTCCTGTCGAGCGTGGAGCGTGCGCTCGCCGAGGTCGGCCGGGCCGCGGACTCCGTACGGGCGGACGCCGACCCCGCGTCCGGCCGGATCACCTTCGGCTTCCTGCACACCCTGGGGTCCGAGACGGTGCCCGGACTGATCCGCGCCTTCCGGGCCGACCACCCGGGGGTGCGGTTCCAGCTCGTCCAGAACTACGGCGAGGCGATGATCAAACGGCTGCGCGCCGGGGAGCTCGACCTCTGTCTGACCTCACCGGTGCCCGACGCCCCAGGTCTGGTCGCCCGGCGGCTGGACGAGCAGCGGCTGCGGCTGGTGGTGCCGGACGACCACCGGCTCGCGGGCCGCCGACGGATCAGGCTCGCCGAGGCCGCCGACGAGACCTTCGTGACGCTGGAGCCGGGGTTCGGGCTGCGCAGGATCACCGACGACCTGTGCGCGCAGGCCGGGTTCACCCCGCGGATCGCCTTCGAGGGCGAGGAGGCGGAGACGCTGCGCGGGCTGGTCGCGGCGGGGCTCGGGGTGGCGCTGCTGCCACCGCCCGCGGTGGCCAGACCGGGGGTGGTCGAGCTGGCGGTGACCGCGCCGCGGGCGGTACGGGAGATCGGCGTCGCGTGGCTGGACGGCCACCCGGACACGGCCCCGGTGGCCGCGTTCAAACAGTTCCTGCTGGCGCGCCGGGGGCGGCTGCTGCCGGATTAGCGGTACGGACGCGTACGCGCGTGGTGCGGCCGGCCGGGGGCGGGTTCGGCGCAGTGTGCGGGGCTCAGGAGTGCCGGTGGTACGCCTTGTTGGCGATACGCCAGCCGTCGTCGGCGCGGACCAGCAGGAAGATGTCGGTGAACGTGTCCGGGCCGTGCGAGAGCGTCATGGTCGCGGTGGCGACGGTGCCGTGGACATCGACGGCGTCGATGCGGCGGGAGCGGGCCGGTTCGTCCGGGCCCGGCCGGCCGTCGAAGAGGGCGCAGTACTCGTCCAGGCGCCACGAGACGAACACGCCGTCACGGAGTCCCTCGATGTGGGCCGTGGGAAGAAACGCGGCACGGAAGTGCGCGGGGGCGCCGGTCGCGTGCCCGCGGATGTAGGCGCGCAGCGGTTCGAGCACGGCCTCTTCCACCGCGGGGGCCGTGGCGGCGACGGCGATGTCGGCCTCAGGGGCGACAGGAGCGCAGGCCGGTCCTGCCGCGCTGCGCAGAGGCGTGTCCGACGCGGCGGCCAGCAGAGCCATGTCCTTGGCCAGCGCGCCGACCGTGAATTCGGCCGGCACCGGGGCCGGCCGGCCGGTGAGGAAGGCGCGTTTGCGCGCCACGAGCCCGCCGAGCTGGCCGAGTTCGAGGACATCCAGCACCTGCGCGCGGGGCAGGCCGAGCGCGTCGGCCTGTCGCAGGGAGTCGCGCAGCGCGAGGACAGCGCCGGAGAGGCTGTTGTTGGCGATCAGTTTGAGCGCAGCGGCGGTGGGAGCGTCGTCGACGCGCAGCACGGTGCCCAGCGTGCGCAGAACGGGCCGGGCCAGGTCGAGTGCGTCCTGGTCGGCTGCGGCGAGTATCCGCAGGGCGCCGTCGGCGGCCGCCGGCACAGAGCCGAGCACCGGCGCGTGGACGTAGGACCGGCCGATACGCCGGGCCAGCTCCGAGGCTTCGGCGGGGGCGACGGTGCTGGTGTTCAGCACGATCGTGTCCGTTCGCAGGGAGCCGCGGACGGCTTCGACGACCTGTCGGCAGGCCGGTCCGTCGAACAACGACAGGAGTACGAGACCGGCCTTCGCCACGGCGTCGTTCGGATCGCCGGCCGTCCTGACAGCGCCTGAGACGTGCCCGGAGCGGGTCCAGCCGACGACGTCGTGGCCCTGGGTCGCCAGTCGTGTCGCGATCGCGTCGCCCATGCGTCCCAGGCCGAGTACGGCAACGGTGTGCGGTGTGATCATGAGTGCAAGGTTCACGCACCGCCACAGCTGCGACAAGCGCATATACGGCAGGGCAGCCCTGCGGAGCGCGCATATCCCTTCGCCATACTGACGCCATGGACCTGACTGTCTGGCGGACCTTCGTGACCGTGTGCCGGCTCGGCTCGCTCTCCGCGGCGGCCGCCGAGCTCCACCACACGCAGTCGGCCGTCTCCCGGCAGATCGCCGGGCTCGAGCAGCAGCTGGGCGTGGCCCTGCTGGAGCGGCATGCGCGCGGGGTGCGCCCCACACCGGCCGGTGAGGTGTTCCACCGCCACGCCCTGTCCGTGCTCAGCGAAGCCCACCGCGCCGTCCGCGCCGCGCGGGACATGCGTGACGGAGCCCCCGGACGGCCGCTGGCCGTCGGCGCGACACCCTCGCTCGCGGCGGGAATCGTCCCCGAGGCCATCCGCGCCCTGCTGGAGCGGGCCGGGCCCGTCCGGTGGAGCCTGCTGCCCGGTCCGAGCGCGCGGCTGCACGACCGCGTGACTGCCGGCGACCTCGACATCGCTGTCGTCACCGACGCCCCGCCAGGGCTGCCCCAGGACCCGCGGGTCGACCGCCGGTTCCTCGGGCTGGACGAGATGGTCGTCGCCGTGCCCGTCGGTCATCCGCAGGCCGGGCGCGGCCCGGTACACATGCGGGCGCTGGCCGACCAGATCTGGGTCGAGGACAACGACGGTTCGGAGGCGCTGCTGCGCCGGCAGGCCGCCCGCGCCGGGGTCAGCCCGCGCATCGACCTCGCCGCGGCGGATCTGCTCGGCAAGCTGGCCCTGGTCGCGACGGGTCACGCCATCGCGCTGATACCCGGGGTCCTGGTGTGCGCGCTGCGGGCCGACGTCACCACGGTGGCCCTTGTCGATCCCCCGGCCCGCGGTATCTACACGCTCACGCCACGCCGCGGCCCCCACCCCTCGGCGGCGCCCCTGCGCGACCAGCTCGCGACGGCCTTCGCCCCGGGCGGCCGGGACGACCCCCGGGCCCCTGACCTCCCAGCCTCCCCGCGCCCTGATCGACCGGACAGCTGTGATCCGGGCGGCTGTGGTCCGGACAGCTGTGGTCCTGGCGGCGTCAGCCTGGACAGTCTCAGCCCGGAGGGTCTCAGCCCGGACAGCCTCTAGTGGAGCGTCCTGCCGAACCCCGCCGCCAGCGGCATCCGCAGCCCCAGCGGCGGCGGCGCCGCGAAGGCGTCGGTCAACGGCCGTGCGTACGCGTGCGAGAACAGCGCACCCCGTACGAAGTCCGTGGCCAGCGCCACCACTTCGGACCGGTGCTGACGCAACGAGTGGCCGTCGGAGTGGACTTCGAAACGGCAGGTGTCACGGTTGGTCTTCTTGGCGCGCTCCGCCAGCCGGTAGGAGAGTTCGGGGTCGGAGCGTGCGTCCGTGGTGCCGTGCACGAGGAGGACCTGACGGCCCACCAGCTGCTTGACAGGTTCGGGCTCGGCGGCCACATCGTCGTCCGGCAGCCACGGAGCGACGGCCAGCACCGATGTGACCGCGTGGTGGCCCGCCGCGTGCAGGGCCGCGCGGCCGCCCATGCCGTGGCCCGCCAGGCAGACCGGGACGTCGCCGTACCGCCGCAGCGCCTCGTCCACCGCCCAGGACGCGTCCTCGGCGAGGTGCGCGTCCGTGCCGTTCCAGCCGCGGAAGCGGTAGCGGACCACATGGGCCGCGAGCCCGTCGCCGCGGCCCGCGCGGGCCAGTCTGCGGGCCGGCGGGCGCAGGGACGCGTACGGCAGGGGGGAGGAGCGGCGCGTGGAGACCGGGTCGCCGTCGGGGAGCAGCAGGACCACACCGCTGACCGCGGACTGTGTCCCGCCTGCCCCAACTGCCGGTCCCAGCCTGGCCTCCGGCAGGGCTGGTGCTTGCTGTGCCATAACGGAACAGTCTCAGAAGCAGAGGTGTACTCCACCCTTCCGAACGGTCACTGTTACATATCGACGGGGCACGTTCTACGCGCGTAGGGGCTAAAGTGCGCAGATGACGAGCCAGACCAAGCAATCGCCCACCACGGATCAGATCGGCCGAGCTCCGAAGGTGCTCCTCCACGATCACCTCGACGGGGGCCTGCGCCCCGGCACGATCGTCGAGCTCGCGCACGCCAACGGGTACACGGCCCTTCCCGAGACGGACGCCGACAAGCTCGGCATCTGGTTCCGCGAAGCGGCCGACTCCGGTTCGCTGGAGCGCTATCTGGAGACCTTCGCGCACACCTGTGCCGTCATGCAGACCCGCGAGGCGCTGGTGCGTGTCGCCGCCGAGTGTGCCGAGGACCTGGCCAGGGACGGCGTCGTGTACGCCGAGGTGCGGTACGCCCCCGAGCAGCACCTGGAGGGCGGGCTCACCCTCGAAGAGGTCGTGGAGGCCGTCAACGAGGGTTTCCGCGAGGGTGAGCGGCTGGCCAGGGAGAACGGCGACCGGATCCGGGTCGGCGCCCTGCTCACGGCGATGCGGCACGCGGCCCGCGCCCTGGAGATCGCCGAACTCGCCAACAGCTACCGGGACCTGGGCGTCGTCGGCTTCGACATCGCGGGCGCCGAGGCCGGCTTCCCGCCCACCCGCCACCTGGACGCCTTCGAGTATCTGAAGCGGGAGAACAACCACTTCACCATCCACGCCGGTGAGGCGTTCGGCCTCCCGTCGATCTGGCAGGCGCTCCAGTGGTGCGGCGCCGACCGGCTCGGCCACGGGGTGCGGATCATCGACGACATCGAGGTCGCCGACGACGGCACCGTGAAGCTGGGGCGTCTCGCCTCGTACGTACGGGACAAGCGGATCCCGCTGGAGATGTGCCCCACGTCGAATCTGCAGACCGGCGCCGCCGACTCGTACGCCGGGCACCCCATCGGCCTGCTGCGGAAACTGCACTTCCGTACGACGGTCAACACGGACAACCGGCTGATGTCGGGCACCACCATGAGCCGTGAATTCGCGCACCTGGTCGACGCGTTCGGCTACACGCTCGACGACATGCAGTGGTTCACAGTCAATGCGATGAAATCCTCATTCATTCCTTTCGATGAACGCCTCGCCATGATCAACGACGTCATCAAGCCCGGATACGCGGAACTCAAGGCCGAGTGGCTGTTCCGGCAGACCGCTGTGACCAGTGGTTCCGCGGCCGGGGCGCGCTGAGCGTACCGACGGATCCGCCGTACGGGCGGCCGGGAGCGGCGCTTCCGGCCGCCGCGCCGCGTTTGCGGGGGAGCGGCCCGGCTGGCTACCTTGCGTAGCCGCTCAATCACCTCTCCCCCCGCAAGGACGTTTTCCTGATGAAGCAGTCTGCTGCCAAGACCCTCGGTGCCGCCGTTCTCGGCGCCGCTTTCGCCGCGGCCGCCGCCGGTTCCGCCTCCGCGGCCGTCGCCCCGGTGACGCCGGACGTGACGGGCACGCTGGGTTCGGTCACCAGCACGCTCCCGCTGGACAGCGTGACGTCGAAGATCCCGGCCGGCAAGGGGAACTCGGTGCAGTCCGGGCAGCACGCGACCGGTGGCGCGAAGCGTGCGCTGCAGGGCGGCAGCGGCGCCCAGGGCAACAAGGGCCTGCTCGGCGGGCTGCCGACCGGGACCGTGACGAACGCGGTCAGCGGCATCGGCCACTGAGCACCGGCTGACGGCCATCGGCCGGCCATCGGCCACCGGCCGGGCCTGCCCCCGCACAGCGAAGACGGGGCGCACACCCATCCCCAGGGTGTGCGCCCCGTCCGTCGTGTACGGGTCGGGGGCCGGGCCGTGTACGGGGTCAGGACCGGGCCGTGTCGGATCGGGGACCCGGGCCACCGGCCGCGGTCCGCCGGGCTACCAGGCGGCCGACGGCGACTTCTCGCCCGGCAGCAGGATCCACAGCGCCAGATACAGCAGGAACTGCGGACCGGGCAGCAGACAGGAGACGACGAAGATCACGCGCATGGTGGTCGCAGAGGTGCCGAAGCGCCGAGCCAGCGCTGCGCACACTCCGCCGAGGACGCGGCCTTCACGGGGGCGGGCAAGTGCGGACATGTGGGGCTCCTTCGCGAGGCGTCACGGGAGCGGCTCTGTCGCGCTCCCTGTATATCCATCATGACGCGCCGTGGCGGAACGGAGCATCGCTCTACGGGGCTACCCCGACCCTGGGAATCGTCGGGGTAGGACCCTGGGGGACGTCCTCCCGGAGGACGGCGGCCCGCTCCGCGCGCTCCACCCCCCTGCGCCGCAGCCGGTGCCGCACGGCAGGCACCACGAGCACGTGCGCCAGCGCCACCCCCACTGTGTTCAGCAGCAGCGAGTCGACATCGACCACCTGGCCCGGCACTCCGGTCTGCAGCAGTTCGATGGCCAGCGAGATCAGCGCGCCCGCCGCGACCGTGCGGGCCAGCGAGGCCCAGGGCGACACCCGGGGCCGGCCGCCGGCCAGCGGCAGCAGCACACCCAGCGGGGCGAGCAGCAGCAGCGCCTCACCGATCCGGCGGGTGGCCTCCACGGCGCCCAGAGCCAGATCCGCTCGGATCCCGGCGAACGGCGTGAAGTTCGAAGCGGTCACCCACATCACGTCCAGCGGGCGCAGGGTCAGCCAGCCGACAATCAGGAGATGCGCGGCGAGGAGGACAACCCCCACGACGCGAAAACGGATGACGGAGTGACCGCCCGTACCTTGACGCACATCCCCCAAGACGCGGTTACCGGTGGGATCGGTTCCGCCGACTTTGTCACCGTGCCGTCACCGAATCCCCACGGGGTCCGCACGACCGCCCCGGGCCGGGCCCCGGAGCGACAGCACAGCACAGCACGGCCAGCAGGCAAGCACGGCACGGCCTCGCCCTAGGGCAAGCACGGCACGGCCTCGCCCGAAGGCGGGCACAGCACGGCCCGGCGCGATGGCAAGCGCACCACGGCCTAACGTCGTACGTCCCCCAGCTCCGGGTCCGCGTCCGGGCGGGTCTTCAGCTGCTGGGTGCAGGAGTACGCACGCGGCGGGTCCCCGTCCGGGCCGCCGAGCACCACCGAGCCGTCCGTCTCCGCCGCCGCGCTCTCCGCGTACGTACAGACGATCTGGGCCAGCGCGTTGGCCGGCAGGTCCGCCGGGTCGCGGCTCAGCCGCAGCGCACCGGCGGGGTCGCTCTTGCGCCCGGCGCTCACGGAGAGGGAGCCCTGCACATCGGTGCTGAACCCGGCCTCCCGCTCGGACGCGCCGGGCTTCTCCCGCAGCTCGTCGAGGAGCTTCTCCGCGACCCGCTCGCCGTCCGACAGCGTGCGGCCCTCGGCTATCTGCACCGTACGGTCGACGGGCACGAGGCGGCTCCCGCAGACCAGGTAGACGCGGACCGGGATGCCCTGGAACCCTTCGCCACCGCCGTCGTCGGCCGGGAGGTCGCACGGCACCCGCGACGGCGCCGCGCCTGCGTCCACCGGTACGGAGGTGTTCCGGATGCCGCACCCGGCCGTCAGGGCGCACAGCGCGGCCAGGCCCGTCAGGACCACCGCGGCTCTCGACCGCCGGGCCCTCACGACGCGCCGCCTTCCTGGCCGTCCCGGTCCGGGTCTGCCGGGTCCACCGGGTCGCGCGGCAGCCGCAGCTCGAACACGGCGCCGCCGTCGGCCGCGTTCGCCGCGGTGATGTCGCCGCCGTGGATGTGCGCGTTCTCCATCGCGATGGAGAGGCCCAGCCCGCTGCCCTCGGAGCGGGGCCGGGACGCGCTCGCCTTGTAGAAGCGGTCGAAGACGTGCGGGAGTACGTCCTCGGGGATGCCGGGGCCGTGGTCCTGCACCGCGATGACCAGATCCCCGCCGTCGATCCGCACGGCGACCCTGACCGGTGAACCGCCGTGCTTCAGCGCGTTGCCGATCAGGTTCGCCAGGATCACGTCGAGGCGGCGCGGGTCGAGGCGCACCATGATGCCGCGGTCCGCGTCCAGCTCCACCGCGTCGAGCCAGGCACGGGCGTCGATGCAGGCGGTGATCTGGTCGGCGATGTCCACATCGTCGAGCACCAGCCTGGCCGTCCCCGCGTCGAAGCGGGTGACCTCCATCAAGTTCTCCACCAGCGTGTTCAGCCTGCGGGTCTCGCTCACCACCAGCTGGACCGCGGGCGCGATCATCGGATCGAGGCTGTCCGCCTCCTCCTCCAGGACCTCCGAGACGGCGGTGATCGCGGTCAGCGGCGTCCGCAGCTCGTGCGACATGTCGGCGACGAAGCGGCGGCTGGCCTCCTCCCGCTCGCTCATGTTGCTGACCTTCTCCTCCAGCGCCGCGGCCGTCTTGTTGAACGTCCTGGACAGCTCGGCCAGCTCGTCGGTGCCCGAGACCCTGAGCCGGGTGTCGAGCTTGCCCTCACCGAGCCGCCGGGCCGCGTCCCCGAGCCGCTGCACGGGCCGCAGCACCGTCGTCGCCGCGGCCTGCGCGAGCAGCGCCGAGCCGATCAGCGCCAGCGCGGTGGCGATGGCCAGCGACCAGCCGAGCGAGCTGAGGTCCTGCCGCTCCTGGTCCAGCGAGGTGAGCATGTAACCGGTGGGCCCGCCGCCGGTGACCTTCGTACCGCCCACCAGATACGGCGTCCCGTGCAGCGTGACGCGCTGCCAGAAGAGGTGGTACGCCGAGTGCTCGTCCGAGCCGACCTTCTGCTGCTTGGCCACCGCCTCCTGGAGTCTGCGGGGCACATCGGTGAGCGTGAAGGCGTCCAGGTCGGAGTAGCCGATGACGGGCTTGCCCTTGGCGCGCTCGCCGACGAGCAGCACGTCGTAACCGGGGTTGCTGGACGCGGCCATCCGCCCCGCAGCCGTCTGCAGTTCGCTCTGCGTGGGCTGCAGCGGCAGCGAGGACGCCCGGTTCTGCATCTCCTGGCGGAAGTCCTTGAGCGCGGAGTCCTGCGTACGGGTCAGTACCGCCTCGCGGTTGAGCCAGTACGCGATGCCGGACGCGGAGACGGCGGCCGTGAGCGCGACCAGGGCGAAGACGACGACGAGGCGCAGCCGCAGGCTGGTGAGGCGCAGCCCGTGGAAGGACGGACGAGTCACTGAGGCGTGTCCAGCCGGTAGCCGACACCGCGGACCGTGCGGATCAGGGTCGGCGAGGACGGCACGTCCTCCACCTTCGCGCGCAGCCGCTGCACGCAGGCGTCGACGAGACGCGAGTCACCGAGGTAGTCGTGCTCCCAGACCAGCCGCAGCAGCTGCTGGCGGGAGAGCGCCTGTCCCGGCCTGCGGCTCAGTTCGAGCAGCAGGCGCAGCTCGGTCGGGGTGAGCTGGAGGTCTTCGCCGTTCTTCGTCACGGTCATCGCCGAACGGTCGATGACCAGGCTCCCGAAGGCGGCGGAGTCGGTGGACTCCCGTTCCCCGCGGCGCAGCACGGCGCGGATACGGGCGTCGAGCACCCGCCCCTGCACCGGCTTGACCACGTAGTCGTCGGCGCCGGACTCCAGCCCGACCACCACATCGATGTCGTCGTTGCGCGCGGTCAGCAGGATGATCGGCAGCTGGTCGGTGCGTCTGATCCGCCGGCACACCTCAAAACCGTCGATTCCGGGCAGCATCACATCCAGCACGATCAGATCGGGCCGCTGTTCGCGCAGCAGCTGAAGACCGTCCTCGCCGGTGGCGGCTGTGGCCACCTGGTGCCCCTGGCGTGACAGAGACAGCTCAAGAGCCGTACGGATGGCGTCGTCGTCCTCGATCAGCAACAGGAAAGGCACGGAGGTCATTCTGGCCCATGGGACAGGGGAGTTCGACCTCTGGAGCGGTTACGGGCCACCTTGTGACTCTGCGTGGAGGTGACCGTCACCGCCCGCCAGTCACCAGCGGAGGCCGCCCCGGAGGGCGCTGCCGGCCCCGCGCCGAGCCCCGTGGCGCCGCCTCTGTGACCTCTGCTGTCACTCAGGTCACGTCCTGCCCCGCCCCTTGTGACGCGCCTGTGACAGTCGGCAGACAACCCCATGAAACTGCGCAGGCAAGCTCTTCATCAACAGACCGAAGCACGACTCCACGGCGGGGGGCGCGAGATGAACACACTGCACAGCAACAACTCCGGCGCAGTAATCACGCGGCTCCACGACGTGGTGACCGCACGCAACATCGAGAAGTCCGGTGCCGCGGGAGGGCGGGGGTGCTCTCGTGGCACCGGGCGTCAGCACCCGTCGTACATGACGGTCGTTGACGCACCGGCGGCGGTCGCGAAGCCGGTCGTGCCGAGCCAGGCGGTGGCGCACGGGGAGACCTCGGGGGAACGGCCCTCCGCGTCGGAGGCGGAGTTCACCGCCTACGTACAGGAGCGCCGCGCCTCCCTGTACGCCACCGCCTACCACCTGACCGGTGACCGTTTCGAGGCCGAGGACCTGCTGCAGAGCGCGCTCTTCTCGACGTACCGGGCCTGGGACCGGATCAGCGACAAGGCGGCGGTCGGCGGGTATCTGCGCCGCACCATGACCAATCTGCACATCAGCGCCTGGCGCCGGCGCAAGCTCAGCGAGTACCCGACCGAGCAGCTCCCGGAGACGGTGGGCGACACGGACGCGATGCGCGGCACCGAGCTGCGCGCGGTGCTCTGGCAGGCGCTGGCCCGGCTGCCCGAGACGCAGCGCACGATGCTGGTGCTGCGGTACTACGAGGGTCGTACGGATCCGGAGATCGCGGACATCCTCGACATCAGTGTCGGCACGGTGAAGTCCAGCATCTGGCGCTCCCTGCGCCGGCTGCGCGAGGACGACGTCCTCAGCTTCGGCCGTGACGAGCAGGAGTCCTTCGGCGAGCTTGTCGCCTGAGGGACCGGGGGGAGGGGCCGCCGTTTCGGGGGAGACGGCGGGGTGCCCACGGGGGTGGGGGCACGGGGGAACAGGGGGAACAAGGGGGAGAGCACGGGGGAGACGGAAGAGGGCCGGACAGGCCGGGGGGGCCTGTCCGGCCCTCTTCCTGTGCCGACGCTTCTTCCTGTGCCGACGGCTGTGCCTGCGCCTTTGCCTGCGCCTGCGCTCGCGGCGGTGTGACGACAGGCCCTAGATCTGGTCGAGGAGCTTCTTGATGAAGACGCGGGCGTCCTGCGGCGGGTCAGCCTCGGTGACCAGGCGGTCCATGATCAGCGAGTACTGGTCGATCTCCTCCTGCTTGTCCAGGTAGACCGCGCCGGTCAGCTGCTCCAGATAGACCTTGTCCGGCAGGTCGGGCTCGTTGAACCGCAGGATCGTGATGGGCGTGCCGGCCGCGGCCATCGCGCCCACGCTGAACGGGGCGATCTGCAGCGTGACATTGGGCAGTTCGGCTGCTTCGAGGAGGTATTCGAGCTGCCCGCGCATCACATCGGCCCCGCCGAAGGGGCGGCGCAGGACGGCCTCGTCCACGACCGCCCACAGGGTGGGCGCCTCCGGGCGGGTGAGCAGCTTCTGGCGCTCCATGCGGAGGTCGACCAGGCGGTTCACCCTGGAATCGGGGGCGCTCGGGTATCCGAGGCGGGTGACGACCCGGGCGTAATCGGGTGTCTGGAGCAGCCCGGGGAGGAACTGGACCTCGTACGTGCGGATGAGCGACGCGGCCTCTTCCAGGCCGACGTGCAGCTCGAACCAGCTCTCCAGGACGTCGTTGTACCGGTGCCACCATCCCGGCAGATTGGCCTGCCGGGTCATCTCCAGGTAGTCGGCCCGGGAGTCCTCGTCCAGTACGCGGTAGAGGGTCAGCAGGTCGATGACATCGCGCTGTTTGAATCCGACCTGGCCGCGTTCGAGCCGGGTGATCTTGGCGTCGGAGGCCCGGATCGCCCTGCCCGCGTCCACGCGTGAGACATCGCGGTCCTGCCTGAGGCGGCGCAGCCGCGCCCCCAGCAGGATGCGCAGGGCCGTCGGCCCGATGTGCTCGGTGCCCAGGTACCGCCTTATCGAAAGCTGTTCACTGCTCGGCCGCTGTATGGCGGTCATGCCAACTCCCGTAAGGCGACTGGACGGACACGAAGAGTTCCCAGTGTTCCATCCGACCCCGGGTCGCGTACAGCAGGATGGTTCCTGCCGCCACCGAGGGCCTCAGGTGGACAGTGCGTCGAACTCGCCGTCCTTGGCCCCGGCGAGGAACGCGGCGATCTCCGCACGCGTGTAGACCAGCGCGGGGCCCTGCGGATGGCGGGAGTTGCGCAGCGCGATGCTGCCGTCGGGGAGTGCGGCGACCTCTACGCAGTTGCCCCCGGGGGCGCTGTGTCGACTCTTCGTCCAGTTTGCATTTTTGATCAGGTCGGACCGTGTTCCGTTCTCGATCTGTCCCATCTTGACCGCTCCTCGTCGTGGTGCGCATGTCTGACCAGGCATCATGCATATGCAATTGCAGCTGCACTTGCCGGAGCAATTGCGTCAGCCGGAACTGTAATTGCAGATGCAGTTGCGACACCATCCCTCGGAGGGGGATAGTGGTCGCCGATCACCCGCTCGTGACGTCTGGCTGCTCCTCGGAGATCGCGATGACATCCCGCTCGACCGGACCAACAGGTGCCTTACCTGGGCCGACTGTCCACCGACTGCTCGGCCGTGCGTTGCGCGACGCCTTCCGGCACGAGGAGACGGATGCCGCTTCCGTCGGCTTCACGGCCTGCGCGCTGCCGGCCGGCGGTCAGGCGGTCGGTGAGGGGCGCCGGTTCACCGGATCGCTGCTCCACGACTGGTCGTTGAGCCCACTCGTCGACAACGCGGCGCTGATCGTCTCCGAACTCCTCAGCAACGCCCTGCGGTACGGCATCGGGGCCCTGCCGGCCTGGTCGGGACCCGGGCAGGCGGTCTGGCTCGGGATGCTGCGGCGGCGCGGGACCGTACTGTTCGCGGTCTGCGACCCCAGCACGGCGGTCCCGCGGATCAAGGAACCGGACTTCCTCGCCCAGTCGGGCCGCGGCCTGCACATCATCGACTGCCTCAGTGAGACCTGGGGCTGGACGACGCCCGACGGCGACGGGAAGGCCGTCTGGGCCGCGGTCTCGTGCCCGGCCGCACCGGGTGTCCCGGACAGTTCACGGTCCGTCGCAGGGGCGGTGGCCGACCCATGGCCGGTATCCGCCGTCGGCTCGGCCGCCGTGCCGCGAACCGTCTAGGGTCGGGCGGGAGCCGGCCTCAGGGGCAGCCCGGCTGCACAGCACGGAAGCGGGATCTGATGGGCCGGGACCTGATGGGCGGTATGCCGGAGCGGCCGGCGCAGGCGGATGCGCGGGCCCCGCTCGACCTGAGGACCGACCGGCCGCACGCCGCGCGGGTCTACGACGTACTGCTGGGTGGGAAGACCAACTACGCGGCGGACCGCGCCATGGCCGAACAGGTCCTCGTGAACCTGCCGTCGGCCCGCTCGGCAGCGCTGGCCAACCGGTCGTTCATCCACCGGGCGACGCGGTATCTGGCGGCGGAGGCCGGCGTCCGGCAGTTCCTCGACATCGGCACCGGGATACCGACATCGCCCAATCTGCACGAGGTCGCGCAGGGCGTGGCCCCGGACAGCCGGGTGGTGTACGTGGACAACGACCCGATCGTGCTGGCCCATTCACGTGCGCTGCACATCGGCCATCCTTCGGGCCGCACCGCGTACATGGACGCCGACGCGGCCGACCCGGAGGCCATTCTCGCTTCCGGCGTGCTGCACGAGACGCTGGACCTCGGCCGGCCGGTGGCACTGAGCATGTGTCTGCTGCTGCACTGGCTGCCGCTGGACTCCGACCCGTACGCGGTGGTGCGGCGGCTGATGGAGGAACTGCCGCCGGGGAGCCACCTGGTGATCACCCATCTCGCCCGCGACCTCGACCAGGCGGGCGCAGGCGGCCTGGAGTCCGACTTCAAGGCGTCGGGCTCGCAGCTCAAGGCCCGCACCAAGGACGAGGTGGCGCGCTTCTTCGACGGCCTGACACTGCTCGCCCCGGGCATCGTGCCACCGCACCGCTGGCGTCCGGGGCGGCTGGTGGCGGTCGGAGGCGCGGCGGGTGACGGGGACGCGGCGGACGAGGGGGCCGATGCGCCTGGGCCGGGCGATGCGGGTGATGCGGCCGATGCGGCCGATGCGGCTGATACCCCGGAGTCGCGCGAGTCGGGCGAGGAGTTCACCGCCCCGGTCTGGGCGGGCGTCGCGGTCAAGGGCGGCTGAGACGCCGGATCGGCCTGGGACTGACGGAGTACCCGGGCACCACGCCGAGCTGCGTGGCCGCCGAGACGCCGGCGCGGCACTTCAGCCTGGTGGTGCCACGCCCAGGATGAGCAGGCACTGCTCGACGGGCCGCCGTGGCGGCAGGATCGGTGCCATGAACAGCAACAGCGCGCAGATGAAGGCAGTGACCATCCCCGAGTTCGGCGAAGCCGAGGTGCTCCGCGTCGCCACCGTGCCGGTTCCCGAACCCGGGCCCGGCCAGGTCGCCATCGATGTGGCGTACGCGGGCGCCAACTTCGCCGAGATCCTCTACCGGCGGGGCGTCGTCGACGTGCCGCTTCCCTTCGTGCCCGGTATCGAGGTGGCGGGGCGGATCCGGGCCGTCGGCGAGGGGGTCGAGGGCCTGCGCGTCGGGCAGCCGGTGGCTGCACTCACGATCGTCGACAGCGGTGGCTATGCCGAGGTGGTGCTCACCTCCGCGAGCCTGGTCGCACCGCTGGACGGCCTCGGTTCCGGGCCCGGCGTCGGTCTGGGCGTCGCCGCGGCGCTGCCGTCCAACAGCACTGCGGCGTTCCTCGTGCTCGACCGGGTGGCCCGCATCGAGCCCGGCGAGAGCGTTCTGGTCCACGCGGCGGCGGGCGGCGTGGGAAGCCAGCTCGGCCAGGCCGCTCACCTGCTGGGTGCGGGGCGGGTGGTCGGAACCGTCGGCAGCGAAGCCAAGATCGACATCGCCAAGGGCTTCGGCTACGACGAGGTGATCCTGCGCGAAGAGGCCGCCGACGCGGGTGAGTTCGACGTCGTGGTCGACATGGTCGGCGGTCCCACCCGCCGCGCCTCCCTCGACCTGCTCTCCCCGATGGGGCGCCTGGTGGTGATGGGCAACGCCTCAGGCGCCGAGGACATCGGCATCCCGGCCAACGAACTGTGGTTCACCAACAAGACCGTCTCGGGCTTCAACCTGGCCGCCTTCTCCGCCGCCTTCCCGGAGGAGACAGGCAAGGCGCTGCGCCGCGCGGTGGCCGCGGCGGCGGCCGGGGAGCTGCGGGTGCAGGTCGAGACGCTGCCGCTCGATCAGGCCGCCGATGCGCACCGCCGCATCGAGTCCGGCACGACCACGGGCAAGCTGGTGCTTGAGGTCGCGGCTTGACAGCCGGTGTTCGCGACGCGCGCCGCCCGCGTGGTCTGAACGCGCTGTGGCTCACACCAACTCTGGTCTGATGTAGGCAGGTTGATGGTCCCGTGGCGCGGTAGGGCCGGTGGCGCAGCGCGGAGGGCGTGGCCGTGAGGGGCAAGAGACAGGGGCGACAGGCGTGGCGACGTTCCTGCTGGGTGCCGGTGTGGCATTCGCGGTGACGGCCGTCGCGGATGAGAGCCCGAAGGTGACCGCTCGGCCGGATTCGCTGTTCCAGGCCCGGCTGGCGGCTGGCGGCTGGCGGCTCGCGGTGAAGCTGCCTGCCGGTTCTGGTCCACTTCGTGTGGTCGCGTACGCAGGGTGACTGTTGATCTTCGCGTGGTGGCGGTTGAGTTCGCCCTGGAACTCATGCGGAACATCAACGAGCGGGGAGGTGGGTCGGACGGTCCACGGCATAAACCGTGACTGGGCGGCCCTGTAGGTGGTCCTCCCGACGCAGCGAGAACCCCAGGCGCTCGGCAACCCTCACGGATGCCTCGTTGCCCGGCCGCATGAGAGCCGTGAAGTAGTCGTCGTCGAGGGTGGCAAACCCCCAGTCCAGACATGCTTGAGCGGCCTCGGTCGCATAGCCGTGCCCCCAGTGGTCTGCTCGAAGGGTCCACCCCAGTTCCACCTCGTCGAACTGTTCCCAGTACTGCAGACCGCTTCGGCCGATGAATTCCCCGCTCGACTTCAGTTCGATCGCGCACAGGCCGTGGCCTCGATCAGCCCACTGCCGCTCGATCGAAGTGAGGCGTTCCAGTGCTTGTTGACGCGAGTAGGACCCGACGAAGCGGTTGACCTGCGGGTCGGCATGGAGCTCGACGAAAACGTCGACGTCAGCGACATGCAGCGGTCGCAGGAGTAGCCGCTCAGTATCGATCATGCGTCCGAGCATAGGTCTCGCCGCCTGCCAGGCTCAGGCAGTCGTCGCGACATCACTCAGCGTTGGGCACGCCACAACAAGTGGACCAGAGCCTGTCTGTCGATGTCATACGTCACTGAGGTCCGGCGCCGTCAGAGGTCGGGGAGCAAGCGTCAACGGCCAAGCTCAGACCGGCCGTACCGACCTGACCGGCCTGACCCGCCCCGGGGCTTCGGACCGCCCGTCGGCCGCTGCCAGGCGGGCCAGTGCCTCCGGGCCGTCGCACGGGTGTGCGCCGAGGCCCGACTGCCGGGCCACGATGCCCCGTTCGGCGCGCATCAGGCGCCAGCCCCGGCGCAGCAGGAACGGCACCGACTTCCGGCCCTCGCGCAGATCCCGCAGCAGCCGCCGCCGGAACGTCGTGGACGGGCGGCCGCGCAGGCAGAGCGCGTCGGCCAGTACGCCCAGCTCGGCGCACCGTCCCACGATGTCCGCGGCGAAGATGCCCTCCGCGATGAACAGGGCCGCCGGGCCGATGTCCAGCGTCTCGCGGTCGACGCGGGCGCTGGCGGCGAGGTCGTACAGGGGCACCGTCGTACGGCCCGCCCCGCACAGTTCCTGGATCGCGGTGACCGCCGCGTCCGCGTCCCACGACAGCGGTGAGTCCCAGTCGATGTCCGCGCTGCCGGGGACCTGCGGCAGCGTCGGGTCGTCGCCCTCCTTGTAGAAGTCGTCCAGGCGCAGCACGGGCAGGCCCGAGCGCTCCGCGAGGGACGACTTGCCGGATCCGGAGGGGCCCGCGAGCAGGACGACGCGGGTCGGTATGGGCTGGGAGGAACTCACGGGAGAACATTCTCCCGCATTCGGAGCCCCGGGCTACTCCCAGGAGTGAGGTTGTCGCGGTCCTTTGGAACGGACGCCGCCCAGCAACTACGCTTCGTGCCTATCCGCTTACTCTGCGAGTCAGGAACCTCCATCCCATGGCATCACATGCAGCCCCCAAGCCCCGGCGGAACTCCCTGCTCCGTATCGGCCTCACCGTCTCCGTGGCCGGTGCGGCGCTCGGTATGGGCGGCGCGGCCGCACAGGCCGCCACGCCCGCGGCCACCGGTTCGAGCGGCCCCGCCGCGGCTCTCGGGCACCTCGGTCCTTCGCCGGTCCGGGTCCTGACCGGTGCGGTCGGTTACGCCACCGCACCGGTGGCCGACCTCCAGCTCGACCCGCTGGCCAAGACCGGTGTCGACCCGCTCGACAACGCCGTCGGCACCCAGGTCGCCGACTTCAAGCCCGTCTCGACAGCCCTGCTCACCTCCCCGCTGACCAGCGGCGGCGCGCTGAAGGACCTGCTGCCCGGCAGCTGAACGGGACCGCAGAGGCCCCCGGCCGCCGCTGGACACGGAGTTCAGCGGCGGCCGGGGGCCTCCGTACGGCAGGTGCGGTGACCGCGGGTGGGGTGACGGCAGGTGCGGTGACCGCGGGTGCGGTGACGGCCGGGGTGGTGTACCGGCTCAGTACCGGCTCAGTTCCGGCTCAGTACGACGAGCCCGACACGCCCAGGGCGCCCGTCGGGTGCCAGACCGTCTTCGTCTCCAGGAACGCCGTGAGCCGCTCCGTGCCCGGCGTGGCCGAGAAGTCCACAGCCTGTGGACGCAGCACCCGCTTGAGGTTGTCCGCCGCCGCGATCTCCAGTTCGCGTGCCAGACCGGTGTCCGCGCCGGCAAGGTCGATGGCGTTGACGTCCTGGTGCGCGGCGAGCGGCGCGACGATCTCCGCCGTCCTCCCCGACAGCACATTGACCACGCCGCCCGGCAGGTCCGACGTCGCCAGCACCTCGCCGAGCGAGAGCGCGGGCAGCGGGGACTTCTCGGAGGCGATGACGACCGCCGTGTTGCCGGTCGCGATGACCGGCGCGACGACCGACACGAGACCGAGGAACGACGAGTCCTGCGGGGCGAGGACCGCCACCACACCGGTCGGCTCCGGGGTCGAGAGATTGAAGAACGGGCCCGCCACCGGGTTCCCGCCGCCCACGATCTGGCCGATCTTGTCGGTCCAGCCCGCGTACCAGACCCAGCGGTCGACCGCCGCGTCCACCACCGCGCCGGCCTTCTGCCTGGAGATCCCGTCGGCGTCCGCCACTTCGCGTACGAACTGGTCCCGGCGGCCCTCCAGCATCTCGGCCACCCGGTAGAGGACCTGGCCCCTGTTGTACGCGGTCGCGCCGGACCAGCCGCCGAACGCCTTGCGCGCGGCGACGACCGCGTCCCGCGCGTCCTTGCGGGAGGACTGCGGGGCGTTGGCCAGCCAGTTGCCCTTGGAGTCGGTCACCTCGTACACGCGCCCGCTTTCGGAGCGGGGGAACTTGCCCCCGACGTACAGCTTGTAGGTCTTGAAGACGCTCAGCCGGTTCTGCTGCTCGGTGCTCATCAGCGCTTGCCCTCCGGGCTCGACGGGGCGAGGTACGCCTCCAGGCCGTGCCGGCCGCCCTCGCGGCCGTAGCCCGATTCCTTGTAGCCGCCGAAGGGCGAGGTCGGGTCGAACTTGTTGAACGTGTTGGCCCACACCACACCGGCCCGGAGCTTGTTCGCGACCGCGAGGATGCGCGAGCCCTTCTCCGTCCAGATGCCGGCCGACAGGCCGTACTGCGTGTTGTTGGCCTTGGCGACGGCCTCGTCGGGCGTACGGAACGACAGCACCGAGAGCACCGGGCCGAAGATCTCGTCGCGCGCGACGGTGTGCGCCTGGGTGACGCCCGTGAAGAGCGTCGGCGCGAACCAGTAGCCGGACGTGGGGAGTTCGCACGCGGGCGACCAGCGCTCGGCGCCCTCCGCCTCGCCCGTCTCCACGAGCTTCTGGATACGGGCCAGCTGCTCGGCGGAGTTGATCGCGCCGATGTCGGTGTTCTTGTCGAGCGGGTCACCCAGGCGCAGCGTGGACAGCCGCCGCTTGAGCGCGTCGAGCACCTCCTCCTGCACCGACTCCTGGACGAGCAGCCGTGAGCCCGCGCAGCAGACCTGGCCCTGGTTGAAGAAGATGCCGGTGACGATGCCCTCGACGGCCTGGTCGACGGGCGCGTCGTCGAAGACGATGTTCGCGCCCTTGCCGCCCAGCTCCAGGGTGACCTTCTTGTCGGTCCCCGCGACGGAGCGGGCGATGGCCTTGCCGACGGCGGTCGAGCCGGTGAAGGCGACCTTGTCCACGTCCGGGTGCTCCACCAGTGCGGCGCCCGCGTCCCCGTAGCCGGGAAGGATGTTGACGACGCCCTTCGGCAGGCCGGCCTGGCGGCAGATGTCGGCGAAGAACAGCGCGCTCAGCGGGGTCGTCTCGGCCGGCTTGAGCACCACGGTGTTGCCGGTGGCGAGGGCCGGGGCGATCTTCCAGGCGAGCATCAGAAGCGGGAAGTTCCACGGGATGACCTGGCCCGCGACGCCCAGCGGCCGGGGATTCGCTCCGAACCCGGCGTGGTCCAGCTTGTCGGCCCAGCCCGCGTAGTAGAAGAAGTGCGCGGCGACCAGCGGGAGGTCCGCGTCGCGGGTCTCCTTGATCGGCTTGCCGTTGTCCAGGGTCTCCAGGACGGCCAGCTCGCGCGAGCGCTCCTGGATGATCCTGGCGATACGGAAGAGGTACTTGGCGCGCTCGGAGCCGGGCAGTGCCGCCCACTTGGTGAACGCCTTGCGGGCCGCCTGGACGGCGCGGTCCACATCGGCGGTGCCCGCGCGGGCGACCTCCGACAGGACCTCCTCGGTGGAGGGGCTGACGGTCTTGAAGACCTTGCCGTCCGCCGCCTCGGTGAACTCGCCGTCGATGAAGAGCCCGTACGAGGGGGCGATGTCGACGACGGAACGCGACTCGGGGGCCGGTGCGTACTCGAATGCGGATGAGAGAGCCATGGTGATCAGTCCACCGTCACGTAGTCGGGACCGGAGTAGCGGCCGGTGCTGAGCTTCTGGCGCTGCATCAGCAGGTCGTTCAGCAGGCTGGAGGCGCCGAAGCGGAACCAGTGGCTGTCCAGCCAGTCGGCCCCGGCGGTCTCGTTGACCAGCACCAGGAACTTGATCGCGTCCTTCGTGGAGCGGATCCCGCCCGCGGGCTTCACCCCGACCTGGACGCCGGTCTGCGCGCGGAAGTCGCGGACGGCCTCCAGCATCAGCAGGGTGTTGGCGGGGGTCGCGTTGACCGCCACCTTGCCGGTCGAGGTCTTGATGAAGTCGGCGCCCGCCATCATGCCGATCCAGGAGGCGCGGCGGATGTTGTCGTACGTCGACAGCTCACCGGTCTCGAAGATCACCTTCAGCCGGGCGGCGGTGCCTCCGGGCCGTACGCACTCGGCCTTGACGGCCTGGATCTCCTCGAACACCGAGAGATAGCGGCCGGACAGGAACGCGCCCCGGTCGATCACCATGTCGATCTCGTCGGCCCCCGCCGCGACGGCGTCCCGCACATCGGCGAGCTTCACCGGCAGCGCGGCCCGGCCCGCGGGGAAGGCGGTGGCGACGGACGCGACCTTCACATCCGCGCCGTTCAGCGCGGCCTTCGCGGTGGCGGCCATGTCCGGGTAGACGCAGACGGCGGCCGTCATCGGGGCCGTACGGTCGGTCGGGTCGGGGTGGACGGCCTTGGCGGCGAGCGCCCGGACCTTGCCCGGGGTGTCGGCGCCTTCGAGCGTCGTCAGGTCGATCATCGAGATGGCCAGGTCGATGGCGTACGCCTTCGCCGTGGTCTTGATCGAACGGGTGCCGAGGGCGGCGGCGCGCGCTTCGAGGCCGACGGCGTCGACGCCGGGCAGCCCGTGCAGGAAGCGGCGCAGCGCGCTGTCGGATGCGGTCACGTCGGCGAGACCGCCGGCGGAGGGGGCGTCTCCCGGACGGGAGGCAGATCCTTCGCTGGGGGCGCCGGGGGAGGGGGCGGTGGTGGGCATGGTCACCAGAGGAGCATATCTACGCGCGTAGCGACCTGTACAGGGGGCAGCCGTCGGCAGCCCGCCGTCGCTCCTGGACGGGGTGCCGTGTGGTCGGTGCGACGGTGGTTCGGCGTCGCGGGGGTCCGGGGGCCGGACCGGGTGGTCGGACCGGGTGGTCGGGTCAGGGGGGGGCGGACCGAGCGGTTGAGCAGTCGCGGCGGGTGGTCGGATCAAGGGTCGGGCCGGGTGGTCGGAGCACGCGGTCGGATCAAGGGTCGGGCCGGGGGGTTGTGGGTCAGGTGGTCGGGTTCGTGGGAGTACGGAGGATCCGGCGGACGGCGTCGCGGAGCCAGCGGTGGGCTCCGTCGGCTGCGTGCCGGGGGTGCCAGGCCATGCCGACGGTCAGCGGGGGCAGGGCCAGGGGGATGTCGAGGAGGCGCAGTCCGAGTGCGGTGGCGTTGTCGGTGAGGGGCGAGGGCGCGGCGCCGGGAAGGGCGGCCGGTACGAGGCAGACGACGTCGCTGTGGGCGGCGAGCGTCATCGCGGCCAGGTGGCCGGGGAGGGTGAAGGTGACCCGCCGGCGGAGGTTCTGCTCGGCCAGCGCCGTGTCGAGGGGGCCGCTGAACCGGCCGCGGCGGCTCACCGCGACGTGAGGGGCGGCGGCAAGCCCGGCCGGGGTCAGGGGGCCTTCGGTGAGGGGGTGGCCCGGTCGGACGGCCGCCATCATGCGGAGGCCGACCAGGTCTTCGACCTGGGTCTCGGGGTCCACGTGGTCGATGGATCCGATTTCCAGGTCGATCCGGCCGTCGCGCAGGGCGGTTCCGGCCTCCAGTTCCTCGGCCCGGAAGCGGAACGAGACCCCCGGCGCCTCCTGCCGGCCCAGCCGCAGCAGCCCCGGGGCCAGTGCCGCGCCGACCAGGTCGGCGGCCTGGAGGGTGAAGGTGCCGCGCAGGCCGGCGGGGTCGACGCCCGTGCCGGGGCTGAGCAGCGCTCGGAGGCTGCCCACCACTGCGGCGGCTTCCTCGCGCAGGGCCTGGGCGCGCGGGGTGGGGACCATGGTCTGCCCGGCCCTGACCAGGAGGGGGTCCTGGAGGGTGCGGCGCAGGCGGGCGAGGGTGCGGCTCATGGCGGCGGGTGAGGTGTGCAGGCGTGCGGCGGCGCGAGTGACGCTGTGCTCGGCCAGCAGGGCGTCCAGCGCGATGGCGAGATTGGCGTCGAGGACCGGATCGGGGCTGCTCACCAGGGTTATTCCATTTCCGTCAAAGATTGCGTGCCGAAGTTCCCATTGTGGCAACACCGTGATCCTTCGCAGGATGGGGGTGTTCCACTCCGGCACGACCTGCGAGGTTTCCATGATCGTCCTTACCGCTCCCACCGGGAACATCGGCCGCCCCCTGCTCTCCCGGCTCCTGGAGTCCGCCCCCGCCGCGGGTGAGGAACTGCGGGTGATCGTGCGCGACCCCGCACGGCTGCCGGACGCGGCGCGCGGACGCGTCGATGTCGTCACCGGCTCGCACGGGGACGCCGAGGTCCTCGACCGGGCCTTCGAAGGCGCCGACGCCGTCTTCTGGCTCGTCCCTCCGGACGCGTCCCTGACCCCGCAGGACGCTTTCAGCGGCTTCACCCGCCCCGCCGTCAGGGCGCTCGCCGCTCACGGCGTCGGCCATGTCGTCGGCGTCTCGGCGCTCGGTCGCGGCACCCCGCTCGCCGACCGTGCCGGGCTGGTCACGGCCTCCCTCGCCATGGACGACCTCATCGCCGGTACCGGTGTCGCCTACCGGGCCCTGGCCAACCCGTCCTTCTTCGAGAACCTCCTGGAGGAGTCCGAATCGATCCGTGACAGGGGCGTCTTCACCGACTCCGTCGACGCCGACCGCAAGGCGCCCCTCGTCGCTGTGGCCGACATCGCGGCCGTCGCGGCCGGTCTGCTGCTGGACCGCTCGTGGACCGGCACCGGCAGCGTCCCGGTCCTCGGCCCCCAGGACGTGTCCCCCAACGACCTGGCCCGCATCATGACCGCACAGCTCGGCCGCCCCGTCCGCTACGTACGCGAGCCGCTCGACGAGCTGCGCACCACGCTGGTCGGTTACGGCCTGAACGAGGCGTTCGTCCAGGGCATCGTCGACATGAAACGGGCCAAGGACCAGGGCCTGGACGCCGGTGTCGCCCGCACCCGGGACACCGCCTCACCCACGAGCTTCGAGCAGTGGTGCGCCCGGACTCTCAAGCCCGCCGTTCTCTCCTAGGCGCCCCGGCCGTTCACCTCCACTTCCACATCCCCCTCCACCTGCACCGTTCTTGGAGACACCCTGATGCCCGCTGCGACAACCGAACCGCCGGTCACGGCGTTCATGCTCGTCAAGACCACACCCGAGTGGCTCGCTCTGACCGTCCAGGAACGTGTGGACGCCTTCAGCACCCAGGTTCTGCCCGTGATCGAGGCCAGGACCAGCGGCGTCCGGTCACGCTTCTACGACACGGAGTTCTACTCCGCCCGCGTCACCGACGTATGGGTGTGGGAAGCCGAGGACCACCACGCGTACCAGCTCCTCATCGACGCCCTGCGCGAGACCCCGTTCTGGGAGCGCTACTTCGAGGTCGTCGACCTCCTCGTCGGCACCGAGAACGGCTACGCCCGCACCTACGGCCTCGACCCCGTCGCCACGGTCAGCACCTGACACACGGCACACACGGCACACACGGCACACCGCCCACCCCCTGTCCGGGAGGGGCGGTGCTCCGGCGGTACGGGTCAGCCCACGGCGAGCAGGACGGCCAGCAGCACGGCGCCCGCCACACACGGCGCCATGATCTCGTAGGCCCAGCGGACCTCGGGCGAGCCCTGCGCCGTCGGCCGGTCGCTGCCGCGCTCCGCGAGCTCACGCAGCTCGACGACGGTCTGGTCCGATGGCGCGCGGCCCTGGTCGGTGTCCGCGCCCTGGGCGAACGGATTGCGGTTCTGGCGCTGCTGGGCGCCGGGCGCGGACGCCCGCAGCTGCTGCATGTTGGCCCGCTTGCGGCGGCGCAGCGAGACCGGCACGGCCCAGAGCTGGTACTTGCCGCCGCCCGCGAACGCCTCGGTCGAGTACGCGGCGCGGATGTCGTCGACGCACGCCCAGGGGAGCGTGATCGAACGGAAGGGGTTACGGATCCTGAGCCGGTCGTCGTTGGCGTACACGGCGGGCCGCAGGGTGAAGGCGATCACCAGCGGAAGCACGAAGAGCAGTCCGGCGAGAGCCAGCCAGGGTGTGTTTCCGTGGCCGCTGACGAGGGCGTCGATACCCAGCCAGAGCGCGAGGGCGAGCAGCAGCACGCCGCCCGCGAGCCCGGCGAGTGACCGGTAGACACGGTCGGCGTACACCGGGTCGGGGGGCTTGGGCGTGGAGCGCTCAGGGGTCATGCACCGATTCTGCCTGACGGGCCGGGCGGGACGGCACGGCGGTGGTCGGTGAAGCGGAAGTGCGCTGGAGGTCCGCTGGAGGTGACAGCCCGGCCGGAGGGCGCACACGATGGTGGGGCACCGATCCGTTGTCCATGCCCATGCCTCTCGGCCTTCGCTCTCGGCCTTCGGGAAGGATCACCATGACCAGCACTTCCGGCGCAGACGAGGTCCTCGGCGGTCTGGACGGTATCCGCGCCGATCTTGAGGACTTCTACCGGGACCTGCACGCCCATCCCGAGCTGGGCCTGGCCGAGCGGCGGACCGCGGCGCGGGTGGCCGAGCGGCTGCGGGACTGGGGGTACCGGGTGACCGAGGGCATCGGCGGCACCGGCGTGGTCGGCGTCCTGGCCAACGGCGACGGTCCCACCGTGCTGCTGCGCGCGGACATGGACGCGCTGCCGGTCGAGGAGGACACCGGGCTGCCGTACGCGTCGACGGTGACCACCACCGACGCCGACGGGGTGGAGCTGCCGGTGATGCACGCCTGCGGGCACGACACCCATGTCACGTGCATGCTCGGCTTCGCCCGGCTGATGGCCGCGTCCCCGAAGGCGTGGCAGGGCACACTGACCGTGCTTTTCCAGCCATCGGAGGAGAACGGCGACGGCGCGGACGCGATGGTCGACGACGGCCTCACCGACCGGATCCCCCGCCCCGACGTGGCCCTCGGCCAACACGTCCTGCCGTACCCGGCGGGCTATGTGGGGGTGCGCTCCGGCTCGTTCCTGTCGGCGGCGGACAGCCTGCGCATCACGCTGTACGGGCGCGGCGGCCACGGTTCGATGCCGCAGTTCGCCGTCGACCCGGTGGTCCTCTCGGCGCTGTGCGTGGTGCGGCTCCAGACGGTCGTCTCCCGCGAACTGGCCGCCACCACGCCCGCCGTACTGACGGTCGGCAGCATCCGGGCGGGCACAGGACCGAACGTCATCCCGGACACCGCCGTCATCCAGCTGAACGTGCGCACGTACGACGAGAAGACCCGCCGGCAGGTGCTGGACGCGATCGGACGCTGCGTCCGGGCGGAGGCGGTCGCGTCGAACGCGCCGAAGGAGCCGCTGATCGAGCACATCACGTCGTTCCCGGCCACGGTGAACGACGCGGATGTCGCCGAACGGCTGGCGAAGGCGTTCGCGGCGCACTTCGGCGACGACGCGGGCACGATCGAACTCCAGACGGCCAGCGAGGACTTCAGCCGGATCCCGGGCGCCTTCGACGCGCCGTTCGCCTACTGGGGCTTCGGCGGCGCTGACCCCGAGAAGTTCGCGAAGGCGGTCAGGGAGGACACGGTGGCCGAGGACATCCCGGTCAACCACAGCCCGCACTTCGCCCCGGTGATCCAGCCGACCCTGGACACGGGCGTCGCGGCACTGACGGTCGCGGCGCTGGCGTGGCTGGGGGCGGGAGGCCCGGGTTCGGAGTGAGGGGACCGCGGTGCTGTGCTTGGTGCATCGGTGCATCGGTGCATCGGTGCATCCCGCGCCCCGGGCCCCGGGCCCCTCGCCCCCGGCCACGCGCCCCGCGCGGATGCCCGCGCCCGCGGGAGATGAGCGAGGTGAGCCGAGAAGCGTCTTCCGTGAGGCAGGAAGACAGACGATACTGCGGGGAGGGCAACGCCCCTCCGGATGCATCGACTTGCCCCGCGCCCGGTGTCAGCACGAGCATCGAGAGGATACCGGTGAGTAGCACCAGTTTCGACGAGCGTACGAGGCAACCGGCTGCTCCACGGCCCCGCCCGGTCTCCCGCGGCGTGGAGCATCTGGCGGGGGTGCCGGACCGGCGCGGCATCGGACCGATGATGGGGTCGCTGCAGGCGCTTGCCGGAAACAGGGCCGCGTCCATGGTTGTCCAGCGTCTCGCGACGGGCGGTGAGGTGACGGGCGCTGAGGTGACGGGCGCTGAGGCGACGGACAGTGCGGCGAAGGTGTCCGGCGACGGGACGGGCAAGCCGGCGGCGAAGGCGTCCCGTAGCGGGCTGAACATCCGGGAGCGGATCGCCGCCGCGCTGGAGCGGGCCAACAAGCACCTCGACGTCCTCGACACCCTGGTCTCGCGCGGTCTGAGCCCCGCGGGCGCTGAGATGGGCTGGAAGGCGTCCCAGACCTCCGACACGCGGCTGGCGGAGCAGGTGCACACCTCCTCGACCGTGGCCGGCGCCGAGAATGCCGTCACCGACGGGGTCACGGCGGTCAACAACGTCATCGACGCGCGGAAGGCGTACAAGGAGTCCAAGGAGAACCCGACGGGGCCCGCCTCCCACGCCCCGCACAAGAAGTTCTCCTCCAAGACGCTCGACGCGATCCAGAACCTGGCGTCCTACGGTTCCGATGTCATCGGCCTTGCCAAGAACTCCCTGCCCGCCGAGGCCATCGTGACGGCGGCGAGCCTCGGTGAGGCCGGGGGCGGGGTGGTCGGTGCCGTCGCGGGTGTCAAGACCGTCCGTGGGGCGCGGCGAGTCGGGCTGACGACGCGCAAGTACCGGGCCGTCAAGAAGATCGATGTGCCCGCCCCGGTGGACGACCCCGAAATCGCCCGGCTCCGCGAGGCGGAGGTGGAGAGCCACTGGGCGCTCGCGCAGGCCTATGTCGAGTTGGAACGCGCCCACGACGGTGACGAGGACGGCCTCTCGGACCGGCTGGGTGCCGCCCTGGACCGCGCCAGTGGCGCATTCTCGACGATCGAGAAGGCCGCGGGGGACGTCCAGCGCGCGAAGGACATCAACGTCCTGAACACCACCCGGGATTACGCCCTGGCGAAGCAGCGCAACAAGCTCTGGAAGCAGGGGGTCGGCGCGGTCGGAGACAGCGTGAGAACGGCCGGCGGCGCTGTGACGATCGCAGCGGCCGCCACCGGGGCGCTGGCGAGCAACCCGGTCGGCTGGGGCCTGGCCGCGACAGCGGCGGGGCTGCTGCTCTCGGTCACCGCGTACAAGGCCGGGCGGGCCGGTCAGAAGCGCTATGAGGGCGCCCGCCACCCCGACCGCTGGGCCCCGCCCAAGGAAGAAGGCGATCCGGCCACTGCCGAGCCCGCCTCCCGCCCGGACGCCCTCAAGGAAGCGCTGAAGTTCTGGAAGAAGGTCGAACACAGCAAGCGTGATGCCATGGCGCGCACTCTTTTCGGCCTCGCCGCAGGCCCCGAGGTCCCGGCCGGGCAGCGGACCTCGCCCGAGTTGCGTGCCTCGGCCCGGGAGCTGCTCGTCGCGCTGAAGGCGGGCCCCGCAAACCTGCACATGACGGTGGAGGACTGGGAGAAGTCCCTGAACGACCCCGCCGATGCCGAGAAGTGGCAGAAGGAGATCGCCAACCAGCTCGCGTCGAGCTGAGAGTCGCCAGGGCTTTCACCGAGGGCTTTCACCGAGGTCGTCGCCGAGGTCTTCGCCGAGGGCTTTCACCGAGGGGCGCTGCGGGGTGTACGGAGCCCAGCCGGGGTCCCCGGTGTTGGCGAACGCGACCCAGGCGCCGTGTACCTGGGCCGCGAGTCCCGTCGGCGCGGGGCCGGGGCCCAGCAGGCGGGTGTCCCCGTGCAGCCAGGGTTCGTCGGCGTTGTCGAACACGAAGGGCAGTTCGACGGTGTGGGCGGCGCCGAGCCGTCCCTCCAGGGCCGTCGAGCGGTACCCGAAGGAGTAGACGTGCGTACGGCCGCCCGAGATCCGGGCGTGCGCCTGCGCCATGCGCGCCGTACCGGCCTCGAACAGGGCCTGCCCGAGCACGGCGGAGCGCAGCTCGCCCGGTGTTCCGCCCGGCCGCGCCGCGCGGTGCGTGGCGAGGGCTGCCTCCGGGTCCGTATGGACCTGGGTGGCGAGGGCGATGACGTCGGCTTCCGTGGTGGACTCCAGTGCGCCCTGCGGCGCGAGGTAGAGGTTCCCCTCCTGTGTGTTGGTGCCGATCAGCAGGTCGACGTCGGCCGCCGGTCCTTCGGCGAGAGCGTCGGCGGGCTGGACCGGCAGGACCAGGCTGAACGGGCTGAGCCCGGCCAGCGGGTCCGTGGCGGTGCTGGTGCGGAGGCCGAGTCCGGCCAGCGCGGGCAGGACCGACAGGAAGCGCTCGTCCGGGACCGGGGCGAACGCATCGGCGGTGGGCTCCACACCCAGTGCGGCGGCCGCCGCGGCGGTGACCCGTCGTGCTTGTTCCGGGGTGAACGCGCCGGCGCCGTTGCCGCTCTGGACGATCGCCCGCCGGAACAGGCCGCGCGCCCGCGGTGTCGCGAGCAGCGCGCCCGTGAGCGTGGCGCCCGCGGACTGGCCGAAGACCGTGACGTTCTCGGGGTCACCGCCGAATGCCGCGACGGTGTCCTGTACCCAGCGGAGCGCCGCGAGTACGTCGAGCAGTCCGCGGTTGGCCGGAGCGCCCGACAGATCGAGGAACCCGGGGATGCCGAGCCGGTAGTTGACCGTGACGAGGACGATGCCGTCGCGGGCGAACGCGCTGCCGTCGTAGAGCGCGGCGCGGTTCGAGCCGGTGACGAAGCCGCCGCCGTGCACGAAGACCATGACGGGGCGCCTGGCGCCGTCGGCCGCGGGTGTGTGGACATCGACGGTCAGATACTCCTCGCCGGGCACCCAGCCCGGCCCGAAGTAGGGGGTCATGTCGAGCCGGCCGAAGTCGCGGGCCGGCTGCGGAGCCGTGGGCGAGGGCCGGGTGCCGTCCCGGACACCGGACCAGCCCGGATGCGGTGCGGGTGCGGCGAATCGGCCGGCGCCGGTGGGGGCCGCCGCGTAGGGGAGGGCGCGGTAGCGCTCGCCCGATCCGTCACGGAGGCCGCGCACGGTGCCTGCCGGGATTTCCACGACCGGAGCTGCCTGTCGGAACACGGACATGCTTCCTTTCAGGAATTCAGAAGCTGAGAAGTTCAGCGGCTGTGAAGTCCAGCGGCTGAGAAGTTCAGAGGCTGGAGGGGACGTCAGGTCACTGGAGGGGGACGTCAGGACATGCGGGAGTAGCCCGCCCACTCCTTGACCGTGAACTTCGATCCGCTGCGCGCGACCTCCGCGGCGCCGCGGCCGCCGAAGTGCGCCGGAAAGACGAGCGCGTTGCTCTCGGCGGCGCGGCCGAGCAGCTTGTGCCGGGTGGCGCGGGACTCCGCCGGGTCCTCGCAGAAGCAGGAATTGGTGTCCGGCTCCGCGATCTGCAGCGCCGTGTGCACCAGGTCCCCTACGAACAGGGCCTGATCGCCGCCGGATTCCAGGGTGAGCACGGACGAGCCCGGAGTGTGCCCGGGAGCGGCATCGAGACGCAGGTTCTTGTCGATCCGGTACGTCCCCTCCCACAGGTGGGTGAGTCCGGCCCGGTGGACCGGCGTGACGCTGTCCTCGAAGACGTTCTGGTTCCCTCGGCCGAGCACGCTCTTGTTCTCGTTGGCCGGGTTCCAGAAGTCGAAGTCCAGCCGCGGCATCAGATACGTGGCGTTCGGGAAGGTCGGCACCCAGGTCCGCCCGTCGAGGCGGGTGTTCCAGCCGACGTGATCGATGTGCAGATGGGTGTTGATCACGATGTCGACGTCCTCGGGCCGCACCCCCGCGGCGGCGAGCCGGTCGAGGTAGTCGGTGTCCAGGCGGTTCCACACCGGCGCGTACGGCCGGTCCTTGTGGTTGCCCACGCCGGTGTCGACCAGGATCGTGCGCCCCTCGCTGCGCAGCAGCCAGGACTGGATCGCCGTATGACACTCGTCCGTCCGCGTATTCCAGAAGTCGGGTGCCAGCCAGTCGCGGTGCTCGTCCCACGACCCGTGGGGACTGTCCGGGAAGAACTGCTCCGGAGACATCTCCGACGAGCCGTAGAACTCTCTGACACGGCTGACGGTGACGTCGCCAAGGGTGATCTGCTCCGTGCTCTGCTCCGTGCTCTGATCCATGTGGTCCGTCCTCGGGTCCTGGGTTCGGTTCGGGTCCTGGATTCGGGTCGTTGCCGAATGAGACCGAGCCTGGTCACCTGGGCGGGCACGCACCACTCCCTGTCTGTCCTACCCCTCGCAGGGTGTGGCTGGGCCGGGCCGTCCACCGAATACTGGAGTGATGAACGGACCCGGCCCGCTCGGCACCTTCCTCCAGGCCCGACGGGCGCGGCTGCGCCCCGGGGACGTCGGCTTGCGCGAGCTCGGGCCCCGCAGACGGGTGGCCGGGCTCAGGCGTGAAGAGCTGGCCCAGCTGGCGGGGGTCAGCGTCTCGTACTACGCACGGCTGGAACAGGGCCAGTCCCGCGGCGCCTCGGCCGAGGTGCTCGACGCGATCGCCCGCGCTCTCCGGCTGGACGGCCAGGAGCGCGAGCACCTCGACCGGCTCGCCGGCGCCGCCCGGCACACGCCCCGGCCGCGCCGCCCGCGCACCGAGAAGCTCGCCGGTGAAACACACGACCTGCTCCGCGCCGTCGACGGCGTCCCGGCGATCGTGCTGGGCCGCCGTACGGACGTGCTGGCCTGGAACACGCTCGGGCACGCCCTCCTTGCAGGGCACCTGGACTTCCACGGCCCGGACGACCCGGCGCGGCGCCCGAACATGAGCCGGATGCTGTTCCTCGACCCGCACTGCCAGGAGCTGTACGCGGACTGGAAGCGCAAGGCACGCACGGTGGTCGGCAACCTGCGCATCGCCGTCGGCAGGCACCCGGACGACCCGCTGCTCGCGGAGCTGATCGGTGAACTGTCCATGAAGAGCCCGGAGTTCGCCGCTCTGTGGGCGGACCACCGGGTGACGCCGTGCGATGCGGCGTCCTACGAGCTGCGCCATCCCGTCGTCGGCACGGTGACGGTGACACAGCAGACGCTGTCGGTCGCCCGTTCACCGGAGCAGGCGCTCATCGTGTGCACCACTCCCGCCGGGTCCCCGTCCGATGAGGCCCTCGCGCTCCTCCGGCAGACGCTGTGTCAGCGTTGACCCGTCAGGGCGGCCGCGAGTGCCTCGGCCAGGGTCACGGGCGGGCGGCCGATCAGGCGGTGCAGGTCGCCTGAGTCGGTGTACATCTCGCCGCGGCTCATGCCGCGGTCGGCGTCGGCGAGGACCTCTGCCAGCTCGGCGGGCAGGCCCGCGGCGGCCAGTACCTGGGCGAAGTCGGTCACCGGGAGGTCGGCGTAGGCAACCTGCTTTCCGGCCGCGGCGGAGATCGCGGCGGCGAGCTCGGTCAGGGTGAAGGATGCGTCGCCGCCGAGCTCGTAGA
>NZ_JAAGLN010000029.1 GCF_010548145.1 Streptomyces sp. SID10853 | reverse complement strand
CGCAGCCGGTCGACGAGCCCGGTGACCGTGGGGTCGCCGGACCGGCGGCCGGCGACCGCGCGCAGGTCGGCCACGAGGCGGCGGGCGTGGTGCTCCCGCTCCTCGGGGACCCCCGCGGCACGGGCAGCCGGGTCGGTGAACCAGCGGTACACGCCGTAGCGCCGGTCTCCCGAGAAGCCGGTCCGGTCGCCCGCGAGCAGGACGGACGCCCGGTTCTGGGCGAGCGCTTCCCCCAGGTCGGACAGCACCATGGCCGGGGTGTCCCCGAGCAGGCCGAGCATGCGGACCAGGCCGGCCCGGGCCAGACGGGCCACCCCGTCGGCGGGCGGCGGCCGGTGGCCGGCCAGGTGGAACAGGTGGTCGCGCTCGTCGTCGGACAGACGCAGCGCCCGTGCCAGCGCGCCCAGCAGCTGGGGCGACGGCTGACTGCTGCGGCCCTGCTCAAGACGTACGACATAGTCCACCGACATCCCGGCGAGCATGGCCACCTCCTCCCTGCGCAGGCCATGCGTACGGCGCCGGGGACCTTCGGGGATGCCGGCCTCGGCCGGGCGGATCGCCTCGCGGCGGAGGCGCAGGAAGTCGGCGAGCTGGTCGCGTTGCATGCACTCATGGTCCCTCGCGGCGCCGGGCCGATCCAGGGAGCGGCGCTCCCATGAGGAACGCTCCGCTTTCGCGCCGGACATCCCGGGCCCAAGGTGGGTGACAGATCCACCACGAAGGAGAACGGGATGCAGAGACGGACCCTGGGAACCACCGGCCCCGCCGTATCCGCGCTGGGCCTGGGCGCGATGGGCATGTCCGGTGCCTACGGAGAGGCCGACCGCGCGGAGAGCATCGCCACCGTGCACGCGGCGCTGGACGCCGGTGTCACGCTGATCGACACCGGCGACTTCTACGCCATGGGCCACAACGAGCTGCTGCTCGCCGAGGCCCTGCACGGCCGGGACCGGGACAGCTACCGGCTGAGCGTCAAATTCGGCATGCTGCGGGGGCCGGGCCCGGAGTTCGGCGGACAGGACTGCCGTCCCGCGGCGGTGAAGAACTTCCTGGCCTACTCGCTGACCCGGCTGGGTACCGACCACATCGACATCTACCGCCCCGCCCGGCTGGACCCCGACGTACCGATCGAGGAGACCGTCGGCGCGGTCAAGGAGATGATCGACGCCGGGTACGTACGGCACCTCGGCCTCTCCGAGGTCGACGCGGCGACGATCCGCCGGGCGCATGCCGTGCACCCGGTCGCCGACCTGCAGATGGAGTACTCGCTGATCTCCCGTGCGGTGGAGGCGGACGTGCTCCCCGCGCTGCGGGAACTCGGCATCGGGCTCACCGCGTACGGGGTCCTCAGCCGCGGCCTCATCTCCGGGCACTGGTCCGCCGGCCACGCCGCGGGCCCCGGTGACGCACGTGCCGCGAGCCCCCGGTTCGCCGACGGGAACGTGGAACACAACCTCACCCTCGTGGAGGCGCTGCGCCGGGTCGCCGACGCGAAGGGGTGCACCGTCGCCCAGCTGGCCATCGCCTGGGTGGCCGCCCAGGGGGAGGACATCGTGCCGCTGGTCGCTGCCCGTACCCGCGAGCGGCTGGCCGAGGCACTGCCCGCGATGGAGCTGCGTCTCTCCCCGGAGGACCTCGCGGAGATCGAGAGGGCGGTGCCGGCGGGCGCGGCGCGCGGCGACCGTTACCCGCCGGCGGCCATGTCGGTGCTCGGCGTGGGGAACTGAGCCACCCAGCCCCGTTCTCGGGCTGTCGGGCTCTCCGGCAGGTCCGCGGCGCCGGCCGGGCTCTCCGGCAGGTCCGCTGCGCCGCCGGTGCAGCGGACCGTACGTCCCGGCTTCGGCGGTGCGCCTACACGCCGTTGAAATAGAGGTCCACTTCGCCGTTGGAGCTGCTGGAGTCGACGACCTTGGTGCTCGCCGCCGAACTGTTGCCGGTCCAGGCGATGGTGGGCGGTGCGGTGTGTCCCGGCTGGCCGGTCAGGCTGATGTTCTTCATCGCGACATCGGGCGCATCCGGGTTCTTCGTCGCGTCCCCGTCGGTGTACGGCTCGAAGCACTCGATGACGCCGTCGGCCGCGCTGGTCCGGTTCACGGTGACGTCGGCGGAGGGGTATCCGGCGAACGACTCCTTGTAGGTGTAGGTGCCGTTGCTCTGGGAGACGAAGTCGATCCTGCCGGTCAGGGAGGTGCCGGGGGAGACGCTCAGATAGGTGCCGTGGGCGTACTTGCCGCCGACGTAGTACCAGTTGGCCATCTGGTAGGCCGCCGTGCCGTTGCCCCACTGGAGGACCGGCTGCAGCGCACCTCCGGCCAGCCCGTTCCAGATGAAGAACGTGGTCGTGCTCGTCGAGTCGGACGGTTTCGGCGGCACCGTCCAAGTGGTCTTGAACGACTGGATGTTGGTGGGGCCCCAGTCGGCCGGGCAGTTGCCCCCGAGGTCGGTGGCGCTCGCGCCCGGCGCGGTGCCTGCCTGTGGTGTGCCTGCCTGCGTGATGCCTGCCTGGGCGCGCAGGCTCGCGGCATGGCGGTACGGGTCGGCCGACGCAGGGCCCGAGGCCGCTGCTCCGAGGCGGGCGACGACGGCGTGGCTGCGCAGATCCACCTTCTCCACCTGGCCGTTGACGACTTGGAGCGTCTGGTGGCTGTCGACCTGTACGACATCGGACCGGGGTACGCGGCCATAGGGGGTGAGGACCGTCGCCGGGGGAGTGTGCGCCGAAGCGGGCACGGCCAGGGCCGCCGCGCCGAGTGACGCCGCGGCGGCCAGGGTGGCGATCCGGAATCTTGTGAGCATGGTGCCTCCGTCCGGAGTGCAGCGGTGAGCGACCGCACCACCCCAGGGAAGCGGCTGCGGGGTCCACGCCGATCCGCGCACTCACTTTGTCGATTTCTGCTCGAAACGAGCCATGACCGAGCGCAATGCGTCACGTACGCTATGGCCTGGACCAGCACCTGCCAAGATGACGACGTGTGAGCTTGTCGTGAAGACCGGCCGGGGAGCCACCCGCTGTCCGGCCTTGTGGGGCCGCCCGGTCGAGGCGATGGGGCGGTGGTCCTCACCCTGTCGTCGGCTGGCCGAGTATCCGGTTCAGGGGCTCGGCGTCGGGACGCGTACCCGCCCAGGCGATGTACCCGTCGGGGCGGACGAGCAGGCTGGTGGTGCGGCCGCTCGTCCAGTGCGCGTGCACCAGCGGAACCGTCCCGGTGCGGTGGGGGACCCCGGGGGGTGTGATCAGGACGAAGGAGCCGTGCCGCAACAGCTCGGGCAGGTGCCCCTCGGCGAGGCGCAGCGCGGGGGCCCGGGTGCCCGTGAGGCGATGGCTGCCCCTGGGGGCGCCGTACGCGATGCCGATGCCGGAGAGCCTGCCGACGACCTTGTCCGAGGCCGGCCGCACCGCGGACAGCGCCCGTACGAGGGCTGCGCGCACCGTGCGCTGCCACGGCGTCCTGGCCATGGCGAGCCGGATGACGGCGCCGCTGGCGCGCAGTACCTGGGCGCCGACCGGGTGCCTCTCCGTGTGGTAGCTGTCGAGAAGCGCCTCGGGGTCCGCGGAGTGCCCGCGCAGGACGGCCGCGAGCTTCCAGGAGAGGTTCGCCGCGTCCTGGAGGCCGGTGTTCATGCCCTGGCCGCCCGCGGGGGAGTGGACGTGGGCGGCATCGCCCGCCAGGAAGACCCGGCCGGTGCGGTAGGCGGGCACCTGGCGTTCGTCGCTGTGGAAGCGTGACAGCCAACGGGCGTCGTGCATGCCGTAGTCGGTGCCGAGCGCGAGGCGGGTGATCCCGCGCAGTTCGTCCAGCTCCACGGGTTCGCTGTCGTCGGCGTGCCGGGTGCGGTTCCAGCCCATGACGCGGTACCAGCCGTCGCCGAACGGGGCGATGAAGGCGAAGGCGTCGCCCGTGCCGTTCACCGTGAGCGGCGCGGGGGGTGTCCCGGTGAGCCGCACGTCGGCCAGGACGATGGACTCGATCACGGATTCGCCGGGGAACGGCAGACCGAGAGCCCGGCGGACCGAGCTGTGCACCCCGTCCGTCCCCACGAGATACCGGGCCTCGATGGTGGAGCGCACCCCGTCGGCGCCGCGTACGACGGCGGTGACCCGGTCGCCTGCGGGGGACTGGCTCAGGTCGGACAGCTCCGTTCCGTGCCGGAAGTGCACCCCGGCCTTCAGCGCGCGGTCCCGCAGCAGCTGTTCGACCTCGTACTGCGGTGTGATCAGCAGGAACGGGAAGCGCGACCGCAGCCGGGAGAGGTCGAGCGCGAGCCGGCCGAAGAGCCGCATCCGGTCCAGCCGGGTGCCGGTCCTGATCAGGGCGTCGGCGAGGCCGCGTGTGTCGAACAGCTCCAGGGTGCGGGCGTGCACGGCGAAGGCCCGCGTCAGATTGCCCGTCCCGGGCGGGCGCCGCTCGACGACCGTGACCGACAGCTGCTGCGCGGCGAGGTCGCCCGCCAGGAGCAGGCCGGTCGGCCCCGCGCCCACGATCAGTACATCGGCCGGGACACAGGTGGTGTCCGGGTGGTTCGCTGCGGTGCTGTACGTGTCCGTCACGGCGGCCTCCGAATCGCACATGCCAACGCCTGTTGGTCAACGCTTGTTGGCAAGGTTAGGGCGGGGCGGTCTGGCATGTCAACTCTTGTTGGCCTACGCTTGTTGGTATGTCAGCTCCGGTCCCCTCCGCCCCGCGCCGGTCGGCCGCCGTCACCAAGGCGGCGATCCTCGAAGCAGCCAGGGAGCGGTTCGCCGCCGACGGATACGAACGCGCCACGATCAGGGCCATCGCCCGCGACGCGCGCATCGACCCGTCGATGGTGATGCGCTACTTCGGCTCCAAGGAAGGGCTGTTCGCCGCGGCGTCCACCATCGATCTGCGGCTGCCCGGCCCCGGCGCGCTGTCCGGGCGGCACATCGGCGCGGTTCTCGTCGGGCACTTCCTGGACCGCTGGGAGCGGGACGAGGTGCTGACCGGCCTGCTGAGGGTCGGCGTCACCAACGAAGCGGGAGCCGAGCGGATGCGGGCGGTCTTCGCCGAACAGCTCGGACCGGTGGCCGCCGGTGTGTGTCCCGACCCCGCCGACGCCCCGCGCCGCGCGGCGCTCGTCGCGTCGCAGATCCTGGGCATGGCCCTCGCCCGGTATGTGCTGCGTATCGGGCCCGCGGTCGCGATGTCCCGTGACGAGATCGTCGCCTGGCTCGCCCCGACGGTCCAGCGCTATCTGACGTCCGAGCACCCTTGACGCGGGACCGGAGAGCGCCTCGTCGCGAACCCGGTACAACTATCCGCGTTGTTCGAGGGTCACATCAGGTGGGAGCAAAACCACTCTCGTACACGCAAGGGGGAAATATGGGGATCACGCGCACTCTCGTGGCCGCCGGGGCGCTGACCGCTCTGGCGGTGGGCGCTACGACCGCGCTCGGTACAACCGCCTCCGCCGCACCCAATGTCACACCGCAGGGCGTCTGCGGCAGTGCCTACAAGACCGTGAACTCGGCGCCCATCGGCTCGCTGGGGACCGTCTACCTGACGTACGACTCCTCCAACGGCAAGAACTGCGTCGCGACCATCCGGTCCAACCCGGGCAAGGCCACGTACGTGTCCACCTTCATCTACGTCCCGGACACCGGCACTTCGGCCGGCGACGACGGCAACTACACCTCCTACGCGGGTCCGGCCTACGTCTACGGCAAGGGCCACTGCGTGAGCTGGGGCGGCACCATCGACAACGTGTACGTGTCGGTGGACAACTCCAACTGCGCCGCGCTCAAGGAGCACCGGGTCACCGGTATCCGCTGAGCCGGGGTCGCCGGACGCGGCTCACGCACCGAAGCCCGACGACCGTACGAGCGGTGCAACCGCACAGGCGCCACTCGTTACAAGTGGACAAGCGGACAGGCGGCCGGACCCCGTGGAAGCGGAGCCCGGCCGCCTGTGGGCCGGTGGGGTGGGGCGGTGTCAGCAGACGCTGTCCGTCGGCTTCGGGTTGCCGAGGCCGAACAGCGGACGCAGCCGCAGCCCCGCCCATGTGCCGAGGATGGCGACCGCACCCCAGACCCACCCGTGCAGCGAACCGGACGCGATGCCCGCGAGGTAGGCGCCGATGTTGCAGCCGCCGGCCATCCGGGCACCGATGCCCATCAGGATGCCGCCGAGCACGGCGGCGAGAGCCGTGCGGGCCGGGATGGCGCGGTGCAGCTTCCAGACTCCGCCGGCGGCCGCGGCGACCGCGGCGCCGATCATGATGCCGATGTCCGTGAGGCTCGTCTTGTCGGTGAGTACGGGGCCGGACAGCTGGGCCGCGCTCCCCGGCTGCCGCCAGAAGGCCCAGTTCGCCGGGGAGCCGCCGACGGCTTCCACCGCCTTGGACCCCCACAGGGCGAAGGCGCTGGTGATACCCCAGGCGCCACCCGACACCATCAGCACCCCCGCGCCCAGCAGCGCGAGCACCACGGCGCCCGCGGCGAGCGGCCAGGAGCCGCGCACCGTACGGGCCAGAGTGCCGCGCGCGGACGGCGGGGCCCCGACCGGGGGCGGGTTGCGGCGCTTCTGGACGGTGCGGCTGATCAGCCAGATGACGGCGAGCACCGCGATGGTCACGGCCCAGGAGCCGAACCAGCCCACATGGTCGGAGAGCACGAACGGGTCGAGAGCCGGGAGATCGCTCCACAGCCCGAACTGCCAAGCGGCCAGCGTCGATCCGACGATGAAACCGAAGAGAGTGAGGACGATCGCGCTCTGGCCGGAGCCGACGGCGAAGAGTGTCCCCGAGGCGCACGCGCCGCCGAGTTGCATGCCGATGGCGAACAGGAACGCCCCCACGAGCAGACCGACGCCGAGAGGTCCCGCGCTCGGCGCGGGCGCCGAACCGAACAGTCCGGTACTGGTACCGATGACCAGCGCGAAGAGGGTCGCCGTCACACCGAGCAGCAGGGTGTGGGCGCGGAGCCCGGTGCCGTTGCCGACGGCGACCAGCTGGCGCCAGGCCGAGGTGAAGCCGAACCGTGAGTGGAAGAGCGCGAAGCCGAGACCGATGCCGAGCAGCAGCAGGACGCCCGGCTTCGCCCCGTGCGCCGCGAACACATAGGCGCTGAGTGCCACACCGACCACGGCGGCGACGGCGAGCGGTGTCCGCCGTACCCGGGGGGCGGGCTCGGCCTCGGGGGCCGGTACGGACGTCGGGAGCGGAGCGAGCAAGGCAGCTCGGGGCGGCGCCCCGGCAGGAGGAGCGGTAGTCAAGGGGTTCTCCGGGACTGGAGGGGGAGGCGGACCGGCGTACGGGCCAGAGAGGGAGGCCCGGTCGTACGTCAGCGGCGACAGAGCGCGTCGTCGACACTCCACGGCGTTGCCGCGAAGAGTGCGAGCGCCAGTCGGCGAGCGGGTCCGAACATGCGTCCCACCTTATGCGGCGCCGAGCGTATGGGAACACCGCGTTCCATTTTGTGAGACGCCGTCCGCGGAGTGAGACGGGCTGGTGGGGCGGGGCCGCGGCCCGTCGTACCAGGTTCAGGGGTGAGGCGGAGCGAGCACCGCGGAGGGCAGACACGCCGCGAGTTCGAGAGCGCAGCGCAGTTCGGTGTTGTTGCGCTTCTCGCCCAGCAGTTGGTCGATCCGGCGCAGGCGGTAGGTCACGGTGTTGCGGTGCGTGTGGAGCGCCCGGGAGGTGAGCGCGATGCTTCCGTTGGCGTCGATGTGGGCCGCCAGGGTCCTGCGCAGTTCGACGGTCCGCTCGTCCTGCGCGGTCAGCGGCCCGAGGACCGAGCGGACGAAGGCCCCGGCGCGCTCGGCATCCGCGGCCAGCAGTGAAACGAGCCGGACATCCTCGTACGCCGTGACAGCGTTCCTGGTCCGGGAGAGCCGGGCCACGTGCTGGGCCGCCTTGGCCTCCTGGTACGTCGACCGGAAACCGGGCAGTCCGCTGCCCGGCCTGCCGACCGCGATGCGCAGCGGGGACGGCCACGCCCCGTGGTCCCGCAGCCGGTCGGCGACGGCCGCGTCGGGTGAGCCGAGCCACACGTCCGCCTGCGAGAACCCCCGCATGACGACCAGGGGGTGGTGACCGCTCAGCGACACGGCGGCTATCTCCCGTGCGACCGCACCGAAGTCGAAGGCGCGGGCGCTGTCGACGTCCACCCCGGCCAGCCACAGCACGAGTCCCGCATGGCTCTGGTCCAGCTCGTGCCCCAGCTCGCGTGCCGCCTCCGCCCGGTCGACCCGGACACCGTTGATGATGCGGCGGATCAGCCGCGCGGTGACGCCGTCGCGGCTCCTGGACCAGCGCTCGTACTCGTCCGCGTACTGGACGGAGATGTTCCTGGCGAACAGCGACCAGGACTCGATGACCACCCGGGTCATCTCCTTCACCACCCGCATCCGCGACTCCTCGGGGACGAGGGCCTCGACGCAGCCGAGCAGTTCCTGGGTGAGGAACTCCTGGCCGGCGTGCACATTACGGACCACTTCGTCGAGCGGGATGCCGTGACGTACGTAGTAGGAGACGTTCTGCAGGGGTTCGGCCGACTGCGCCAGCACGTTCCGGTCGCCCGCGACCAGTGCGGTGAGGGTGTCGAGCGTGCTGGCCTCGGTGGCCCGGCGCAGCGCCTCGGCCTCCCCGTCGGAGTGGTCGCCGGGCCAGTCCACCAGGGTTTCGAGGATGTAGTCGGCCATCCGGCGCCCCGCGGTGACGGCCCACGCCGTCGCGTTCTCACCGATCACGGATGACGCCCGGTGCCGGGTCCCGAGTGACGTGACACCGTCCTCGGGACTCCCGGCCGAGAGCTCCCTCACCCACGTGTGGTCCATCTCCGCTGCCACCTGTCTCCGCCACCCCGTCCCGTGCGCTGAGGGTCTCCGGACACTGTGACTCACTCGCCCGCCGGGGTCACCAGCGCGGTCACGCGTCTGTGCAAAGTGCCGCACATCGGAGACACGTCTGTGCTGCGCGCCCAAGTGGTGCGGCCGGGGCGGATGGTGCGCGGCACGGTGCACAAAGCCCCGTACGGCCTTGGCCGCGCAGCCCATGGCCACCCCTGTTCACCCCGTCGCAGACTCCAGGCAACAGAGATTTCGGGCCGCAGCTCCTTCCCCGTATCGGAGTTCCAGATGAAAGTCCCCACCCTGAGTAATGAGCCCGTGCCCACCCGGGCCGCGGGCACATCCCCTGATACCGAACCGGACCCGGGCCTCGTCGCACGGGCCGCTGCCCTGCGGCCGCTGATCCGTGAACGTGCCGAAGAGGGATCCCGGGAAGGCCGGGTGGTCCCCGATGTGATCCGGGCGCTGGAGGAACAGGGCCTGCTGAAACTGACCGTGCCGCACCGCTACGGCGGCCATGGGGCCAACTCCCGCACCCTGGTCGACGTCCTCGCTGGGCTGGCGCGCGGCGACGGTTCGACAGCCTGGACAGCGATGCTGCTCAACATCGGCAACTGGTTCGCCACCACCTGGCCGGTCCGGGTCCAGGACGAGATCTGGGGCGACAACCCCGACGCCCGGTGCTGCGCGATCCTCGCACCGTCAGCGACCGCCAGGAGCGCCGACGGCGGCTGGCTGGTCTCGGGCCGCTGGCCCTACGCCTCGGGCTCCTTCGCGGCGACACACGCCCTCACGGGCTTCCTGGTTCCCCAGGACGACGGCTCGTCCCGCGCGGCCGTCGGGCTCTTCCACCCCGGGCAGTGGAGCATCGAGCGGTCCTGGTTCCCGGTCGGTATGCGGGGCACCGGAAGCGACACGGTCGTGATCGACGAGGTCTTCGTCCCCGATCACCGGATCCAGTACTTCGACGACCTGGTCGCCGGTGACTACGCCACCGAGCTGCGGGACACCGACATACGGTCCCGGGCCCCGTTCCTGCCCACCGGAACGGTCATCTTCGGAGCGATCCAGGTGGGCCTCGGCAGGGCGGCACTCGACCTCGCGGTCGAACGGCTGCGTTCCAAGGGCGTGGTCGGAAGTGTCTACACCCGGGCCAGGGACTCGCCGGTGCACCAGACCGCCGTCGCCGAGGCTCTCTCGAAGGTCGACGCGGCCGAGCTGCTGGCCCACCGGTCCTGCCGGGACATCGACCGATCGGCCGTCACGGGCGACTACCCGGACGAGCTGGCCCGCGCCCGGGTCCGCAATGACACCGGGACCGTCGTCACGCTGGTGCACGAAGCCGTCGACCGGCTCCTCAAAGCGGCGGGCTCCGGCAGCTTCCTGGAGACCAGCCCGCTCAGCCGGATCTTCCAGGACGTGGGGATGGCCGGCAGCCATGTCCACGCGACACCCGCCATCGCCGCGGAGGTCTACGGCCGGCTGCTCCTCGGCGCCGACGGCGGTCTCACGGTGCAGGTCTGACCGCCGGATCATGGAGGTACAAGCATGACCACCACACTCGTCAACTCCGCGACCGGACCGGTGGATTCGGCCCGCAAATTCCGCCACGTACTGGGGCACTACCCGACCGGAGTCACCGTGGTGACGGCGCTCGACGCCGAGCGGCAGCCGGTCGGCATGACCATCGGCAGCTTCACCTCGGTGTCGCTCCAACCCGCCCTGGTCGCCTTCTTCCCGGCCAGGACATCCAGCACCCTCCCCGCGATCCGTGAGCACGGAAGCTTCTGCGTCGACGTGATCGGGGCGCACCAGGAAGAGATCTGCGGGGCGTTCAGCCGCCCCGGCCCGGACCGCTTCAGGGGTCTGCGGTGGAGGCCCGCACCGTCGGGCGCCCCGATCCTGGACGGCGCGGTCGCCTGGATCGACTGCGAGGTCGACCGCGTCGACGACGCGGGGGACCACCACCTGGTCATGGGGCGGGTCAACGGACTCGAAGTGGAGTCGCCCGACAGGCCGTTGCTGTTCCTCCGGGGCGGCTTCGGCGCGTTCGCACCTCTCCGGCCGGCGGCCGCCACCGCGGCGGACCGGCCCGACGACAGGAGCACCTCATGACCGCGTCACCCGCACCCGGTACCGCCGGGACGTCGTCCGACCCCCGGGTCACCACGGTCCGGCGGTCCACCGCGACCTGGATCGAGTGGGACAACGGGACCACGAACCTGCTCGACCTCGAACTCACCGCCGCCATCAACGAGGCCCTGCTCGACGCCGAAGCGGATCCCGCCTGCGCGGTCGTCGTACTCGCGGGATCGCCCACCGCGTTCTGTGGCGGCGCCGATCTCGCGAAGCTGCGCAGGACAGGCACATCGACCGGATTCGCGGCCGAGGTGATCCGCCTCCTCAAGCTGGTGCCCGCCCTGCGGAAGCCGGTGATCGCCGCGGTACGGGGCGACGCCCTCGCCTCGGGGTTCTCCATTGCGCTGCTCGCCGATGTCACGGTGGCGGCGGACGGCACCCGCCTGGGAACGGTCGAAGTGGCCGGCGGGGGCTGGCCGATGATCGCTCAGGTCCCCGTCCTGCACACGCTGCCGCCCAAGCCGGCGCTCCTGAACGTGGTGACCGGAGTCCCCTTCGACGCGGGCCGGCTCCTGGACCTCGGCGTCATCGCGGACCTGGTGCCCGCTGCGGACGTCGACCGCCGCACCACCGAGTACGCGGATCTCATGGCCCGCGCAGGAACGCTCGCCGGGACCGGGCGCCGGGCCCTCAAGTCCATGAGCCTGTCGGCCGGTTACGAGGCCGACCTCGACGCCGCATACGACGGGTTCGTCGCGATGCTCAGCAGTAAGGACGGCACATGACCAGCACCGCTCACCGCACAGCTGACCGCCCCACTCAGGGCGCCGCTCGCAGCGCCACGAAGCCCGCGGAGCCGCCGGCGGAGAAGACGTCCGCGGAGACCGCACCCGCGCAGGCGGCGGATACGGTCGGGCAGATCGAGCGCCTGGCCCGCAGGATCCGGCTGCGCGCGGTGCGGATGATCGCCCCGCACGGCTTCGGCTACCTCGGGCAGGCCCTTTCCGCGGCCGAGACCATCGCCACGCTGCACACCGGTTTCTTCCGGCCGGGGACCGACCGTTTCGTCTGCTCGCCCGGCCACTACATCATCACGGCGTACGCGGCCGCCGCCGAGGCGGGCGTACTGGCGGACACGGAGCTGGCACGTTACGGGCAGGACGGCTCGGAGATCGAGGCGATCGGGACCGAGCGGTCCCCGGGTACCGACCTGACCTGCGGATCCCTCGCCCAGGGGCTGTCCGGCGGCGCCGGTTTCGCCCTCGCTGACCGCCTCAGGGGAGCGGAGGGAACCCGGCGGACCTTCGTCCTGGTCAGTGACGGCGAAGTGGAGGAGGGCCAGACCTGGGAAGCGGCCCTGTACGCGGCCCACCACCGGCTCGGCGACCTCGTCGTCCTGCTCGACGCCAATGACTCACAGGTGGACGGGCCGGTCAGCTCCCTCACCACCGTCGAACCACTGGCCGAGAAGTGGCGCTCCTTCGGGTGGTACGCCGAAGACGTCGACGGACACGACCCGGTGCAGCTGCTGCACGCCCTGGAGAAAGCGGTGGCCGACCCCCGCCCGGGCGTGGTGATCGCCCGGACCTCCACCACCCACGGCCTGTCCTGCCTGCCACCCGAAGCGGACGGCCACTTCATCAAGATGCCGGCCGGGCTGGCCGAGCTCGCTCTCGGCGAATTGGCGGACGACCATGCGTGAGGCCCCCTACCCGACCGTACTGAAGCCCTACGGCCGCGCCCTGGTCGAACTGGCCCGCAACCGCCCCGATGTCGTCTGCCTCTCCGGTGACCTCACCCGCCAGTGCGAGGTCGATCTGTTCCAGGAGGCGTTCCCGGACCGGTTCATCCACGCGGGGATGGCCGAGGCCAACATGATGTCCATGGCCGGGGCGCTCGCCAGGGAAGGGCTGATCCCGTTCGTGCACACCTTCGGTGTGTTCGCGACGCGTCGCCCCTACGACCAGGTGGTCAACGCGATCGCCTACCCGAACCTTCCGGTCCGCATCATCGGCTTCATGCCGGGGCTGTCCACCCCGGGCGGCCCCAGCCACCAGGCGATCGAGGACGTCGCGATCATGCGGGCCCTGCCCCATATGACGGTCGTCGACGTCGCCGACGCGGTCGAGATCGCCCAGGTGGTCCCGGCGATCGTGGACCACCCGGGACCGGTCTATCTGCGGCTGAAGCGCGGCGAGATACCGGTGGTCTTCGAGGAGGAGCATCGCTTCTCCCTCACCGCGGCACAGCACCTCGTCCCCGGCGGGGACGTCGTCCTGGTCACCAGCGGCATGATGCTGCCCGCGACCCTGCGGGCAGCGAACGTACTGGCCGCGGCCGGGGTGGCGGCCGGCGTGGTGAACGTACCCGTCATCAAGCCGCTCGACCGTGCCGGAATCCTGCGCTCCGTCGGATCCGCCCGAGCGGTGGTCACCGTCGAGAACCACACCGTCATCGGCGGCCTGGGCTCGGCCGTAGCCGAAGCCCTGGCCGAGTCGGGGGCCGGCGTGCCGCTGCGGCGGGTGGGCATCCAGGACACCTTCGCCGAGGGCTCGAAGTCCGGGCCCTATCTCTTCGAGAAGTACGGCCTGTCCACCCAGCACATCGTCGACACCGCCTGGTCGCTTCTCGGCCGGCCACCGGCGGCCCCGCGCGCACCGGAGAACCGGGCCGAGCAGGGCGAGTACGCACCCGTCTGAGCCACCGCCCGCACAGCGAACAACCGTCCGGGCTCCGCCCGGATCCGAAGAGGAGTCATCAACCATGCCGTCCCACAGCATTGCCTCACCCGGAGCCGTCCTCGGCGTGGACTGGGAGGAACGGGTCAACTTCGACCGGCTCCGCAGCGAGCGCCTGGCCCGCGCCATGCGGTCCCTGGAAACCTCCGGCCTGGGGGCCCTGGTGCTGTTCGACATGAACAACATCCGCTACACGACCGCCACCCACATCGGGAACTGGGCCCGTGACAAGCTCTTCCGCTGTGTGCTGCTGATGCGCGGCCACAGCCCGATCCTGTGGGACATCGGCTCGGCGGCCCGGCAGCACAGGACGCACGCGAGCTGGCTTCCCGCGGACAACTGGCGTGCGGGAATCTCCAGTTGGCGGGGCTCCATCCCCGAGGACGTGGGTGTCGAGGCGGGCAACGCCAAGCGGATCGCCGGTCTGCTGCGTGAGAACGGCCTGCACGACGAGCCGGTCGGCATCGACGTCGTCGAGATCCCCGTGCTGCGCGCACTGGAGCGTGAGGGTCTGCACATCGTCAACGGCCAGGAGCTGATGCAGCAGGCCCGCCGGATCAAGACCGTCGACGAGATCGCCCTGCTCGACCACTCCGCCGCGATGGTCGACGCCGCCTACGACGAGCTCTACCGGTCCCTCCATGTCGGCATGCGGGAGAACGACTGTGTCGCCCTGGTCAACAAGGTCCTCTACGAGCTGGGTTCGGAGGAGGTCGAAGCCGTCAACGCGATCTCCGGTGAGCGGTGCAGCCCCCACCCGCATGTGTTCAGCGACCGGATCACCCGCCCCGGCGACACCGCCTACTTCGACATCATCCACTCCTTCAACGGCTACCGGACCTGCTACTACCGCACACTCAACGTGGGAAGCTCCAACGCCCAGCAGCGGGACGCCTACCAGCGCGCCCGTGACGCCATCGACGAGGCCATCAGCGCGGTGCGACCGGGTGCCACCACCGCCGATGTGGCGCGGGCGCTGCCCAGCGCGGCGGACCTCGGCTACGGGAGCGAGGAGGAGGCGTTCGGCCTCCAGTACTGCCACGGCATCGGGCTCTCGGTCTGGGAGCAGCCGCTGATCAGCCGCTACCACTCGCTTGAGCACCCGGTGCCGGTCGAGGAAGGCATGGTGTTCGCGCTGGAGACCTACTGGCCGACCAAGGACGGCTCGTCGGCGGCCCGTATCGAGGAGGAGGTCGTGGTCACCGCGGACGGCCCGAGGGTCATCACCCGCTTCCCGGCCGACGAACTCCTGGTGGCGGGGACGCGCTACTGGAACGGCTTCTCCTTCGCGGTCGACCGGTCGGACCGGGCGGACAGGGGGGACGACGGAGACGGAGCGGGCCGGGGCGCTGCGTCGTACGCGGGCCGGAGCAGCGACACCAACGGAACGGAGTAGCCGGATGCTGGAGCACTATGTCGTCCTCAAGCCCCACCCGGGCCGCGAGCAGCAACTCACCGAAGCCCTCAGGGAACTCGCGGCCGGCATCGGCGGCGGTGTCACCGGGCTGCGGCATCTCACATGGGGCGAGAACACCAATGCGTCCGGGCTTGCCCGCGGCTACACCCACGGATGCCTCGGCCGTTTCGACACCGCCCGGGCGTTCGACGCCTACTGGGTCCACCCCGCGCACCAGTTGTTCATGTCCCGGCTCGACGAGATCTGCTCCGAGAGGTTCGCGATGGACTACGCGACCGACCCGGCACCCCCAGGCGAAAGCCAGGACCGGACATGAGGGCCGACATCGGCTTCGTCGGACTGGGGACCATGGGCCGGCCCATGGCGCGGCGCCTGCTGGAGGCCGGGCACCGTGTCACCGTCTGGAACCGCTCCCCGGCACCGGTGGAGGAGCTGGCCCGGCAGGGCGCGGTCCCTGCCGGGTCGCTCCGGGAGGTCTTTGCCAGGCCGGTCGTGTTCTCCATGCTGGCGGACGACGACAGCGTCCGCCGGCAGGTGGTCGAGACCGGTGTGCTCACCGACGCGGCATGCGGCGTGCACATCAACATGGCGACGGTGTCCACCGCGTTCGCCCTTGAACTCGCCGCCCGGCACCGTGAGCACGGCATCGGGTATGTCGCCGCTCCCGTGCTCGGCCGGGCAGAGGTGGCCGCAGTCGGCGCCCTGCACATTCTGGCGGCGGGCGACCCACAGCGGCTCGCCGAGCTGGAACCGCTGCTGCTGACGATGGGCCGCCGGATCTGGAACCTGGGATCCGGGCCCGAACGCGCGAACGCCGTGAAGATCGCCGTCAACTTCACGGTGGCGAACGCCATCGAGTCGATCAGCGAAGCCTGCGCCCTGGTCGAGTCGTTCGGTGTCGAGCGCACGCTGTTCGCGGAGGTGATGACCGGGACCGTGCTGCCGGGCCCCGTCTACACCGCCTACGGAGCACTGGTCGCGAACCGGACCTATGAGCCGCCCGGCTTCACCGCTCGCCTCGGGCTCAAGGACGTCCGCCTGGCCCAGGCCGCCGCGGCGGCGAACAACGTCCCGCTCCCTCTGGCCGGGCTCGTACATGACGCCCTGCTCCAGGCGCTGGCCAAGGGGTGGGGCGAGCAGGACTGGGCGGTGCTGTCGGAGGTGGCCAGGGACAGAGCCGGGCTGGCCCCCTGACGGCTGGCGGGGGGGGGGAGGGTGCTCACACCCCGTTCCGCAGCACACGCGACAGACCGAGTGCCGCCGTCCGTACCGCTGGTGCGAGTTGCGCGGGATGGTAGCGGTCCATCGGTACGGCGACCGACAGGGCCGCCACCGCGGTGCCGCCTCCGGCGAAGACGGGGGCCGCGATGCAGTTCACCCCGAGGGTGGCCTCCTGCTCCTCGTACGCCATGCCCGACACCTGCGTCTGCTCGATCTCGGTGCGCAGCCGTGCCGGATCGGTCAGTGAGTGCGGGGTCAGTCCGGGGAGCGGCGTGCCGAGCACCTCGTCGAGCAGCTCGGGCCGGGCGAAGGCCAGGAGCGCCTTGCCCACCCCCGTGCAGGTGAGGGGGAGGCGGCCGCCGATCCGGGAGGGCAGGGGCAGGACATCGTGGCCATGGATCCGCTCCAGGTACACGACCTCGTGGTGCTCGCGGATTCCGAAGTGCACGGTCTCCCGGGTGGCTTCGAACAGATCCTGGAGGAAGGGCAGCGCCGACTCCCGCAGATCGAGGCGCCTCGGCACGAGTGTGCCCAGCTCGAAGAGCTTCCCACCCAGCTGGTACCGGTCTCCCGAACGTTCCAGCAGCCCCAGGCGTACGAGGTCGGTCGCCAGCCGGTGCACGGTGGTCTTCGACAGTCCTGTGCGCACCGTCAGTTCCGCCAGACGGTATGAGCCGCCTGCCTCCTGAAAGCAATCCAGGACAGAAACCGCCTTTTCGAGCATATTGCCGACCACGCTGTTCCGTGTCATGGAACGAAGTTTGTCACCTCCGCGACGCTCCCTCTATACCGAGGACATCGACTCGTCACCGAGGACATCGACTCGTCGTTCCCGGGGGCGCCGCCCCCGCACACCACTCCCCGTACCGGAGGTTCCGTATGTCCGTGCCGCGCATCCGCTCCCAGCGAGCCCTCCGCAGGTGCCCATGACCACCCCGTCCGCCCCGGAGGCGGTCCGCGAAGCGGCCGACGCCCTCGCGCGGGCCGAGCGGACCGGCATCCCCTGTCCTCCCGTACGCGATCTGGTGGCCGCCGGGGACATCGTGGCCGCCTACGCCGTACAGCGGGAGAACATCCGGCGCAGGACCGCCCAGGGGCGCCGGGTGGTCGGCCGCAAGATCGGCCTGACCTCACCCTCCGTCCAGCGCCAGCTCGGCGTCGACCGGCCGGACTACGGAGCCCTGCTGTCCGACATGGCCGTGTCCGACGGCGGGGTGATTCCGGCAGGCCGGCTGCTCCAGCCGAAGGTCGAGGCCGAGGTCGCCCTCGTCCTGGGGGCGGACCTCACGCACCCGGAGCCCACCGTGGCCGATGTGCTGCGCGCCACCGAGTTCGCGCTGCCCGCTCTGGAGATCGTCGACAGCAGGATCGCCGCCTGGGACATCAGCATCGTCGACACCATCGCCGACAACGCCTCCTCGGGTCTCTTCGTCCTCGGCGGCGTGCCCGTACCCCTGCACTCCGTCGACCTGCGGTCGGTGCGGATGACCCTCACCAGGGACGGCGAGCAGGTCTCCGAAGGCCGCGGCAGCGACTGCCTGGGCGGCCCGCTCAACGCCGCCGTCTGGCTGGCGTCGGCGCTCGCCGCTGTGGGAGATCCGCTGCGCGCCGGCGACATCGTGCTGACCGGTGCGCTGGGGCGGATGGCCGTGGCCTCGCCCGGCGACACCTTCGAGGCCCGGATCTCCGGTCTCGGTTCCGTGCAGGCCGGCTTCGGCCCGGACGTTCCCGCCACACCGCAGCAGGGAGACCAGAAGTGAGCAGCGCAGAGTCCGGTGTCCCCACGAAGGTCGCCGTCATCGGCTCGGGCAACATCGGCACCGACCTCATGATCAAGGTGCTGCGTCTCTCCGAGCGCCTGGAAATCGTGGCCATGGCGGGCATCGACCCCGATTCGGACGGCCTGGCCCGCGCCCGCCGTCTGAAGGTCGCCACCACCCACGAGGGTGTCGAGGGCCTGGTGAAGATGGATGAGTTCGCCGACGTCGAGATCGTCTTCGACGCCACATCGGCCGGAGCCCACCGCCACCACGAGGAGGTGCTGCGCCCCCTCGGCCGTACCCTCATCGACCTCACCCCGGCCGCCATCGGCCCCTACCTGGTGCCTCCGGTCAACGGCGAAGCCCACCTCGGCGCCCCGAACGTCAACATGGTCACCTGCGGCGGCCAGGCCACCATCCCGATGGTCGCCGCGGTGAGCGCCGTCACCCCGGTCCACTACGGGGAGATCGTCGCCTCCATCGCCTCCCGCTCCGCGGGCCCCGGCACGCGGGCGAACATCGACGAGTTCACCGAGACCACCTCCCACGCCATCGAGCAGGTCGGCGGCGCGGCCCGCGGCAAGGCGATCATCGTCCTCAACCCGGCCGAACCCCCGCTGATCATGCGGGACACCGTCTACTGCCTGGTCTCCGACTGCGACCGGGACGCGGTGCGGACCTCCGTGGAGCAGATGGCGGAGACAGTCCGTACGTACGTGCCCGGCTACCGACTCAAGCAGCAGGTGCAGTTCGATCCGGTCACCGACGACGACCCGCTGCGCAGCCTGCTGCCCGCGGGCGCCGCGGCCGGACCGGCGCTGAAGGTGTCCGTGTTCCTGGAGGTCGAGGGCGCCGCCCACTACCTCCCCGCCTACGCGGGAAACCTCGACATCATGACCTCGGCCGCGCTGCGCACCGCGGAGCGTATGGCCGCACACCGCTCGTCCCGTGAGGTGGCGCCCCGATGACCACGCAGACCGGCAACACACCCACGCAGGCCGGCAACTCACCCGCGCGGACCGGCGACTCACCCACCCTGTACGTTCAGGACGTCACGCTGCGGGACGGGATGCACGCCATCCGGCACCGCTACACCACCGATCAGGCGCGCACGATCGCCACCGCCCTGGACACGGCCGGGGTCGCCGCCATCGAGATCGCCCACGGCGACGGGCTGGCCGGCTCCAGCATCACCTACGGCATCGGAGCCCACACCGACTGGGAGTGGATCGAAGCAGTCGTCGACGCCACCCGCACCGCCGTGCCCACCACACTGCTGCTGCCCGGCATCGGCACGCTGCACGACCTCAGGCAGGCGCACGCGCTCGGGATCAGGTCGGTCCGTGTCGCCACCCACTGCACCGAGGCCGACATCTCCGCCCAGCACATCGCCGCGGCACGCGAGCTGGGCATGGACGTCGCGGGGTTCCTGATGATGTCCCACATGGCGGAGCCCGCCGAACTCGCCCGCCAGGCACGGCTGATGGAGTCGTACGGCGCACACTGCGTCTACGTCACCGACTCGGGCGGCCGCCTCACCATGGACGGTGTCCGCGACCGCGTCCGCGCCTACCGTGACGTCCTCGGCCCGGCCACCGGGATCGGCATCCACGCCCATCACAACCTCGCACTGGGCGTGGCCAATACCGTGGTTGCCGTGGAGAACGGTGTCACCCGGGTGGATGCCTCGCTGGCCGGCCAGGGCGCGGGCGCGGGCAACTGTCCGCTGGAGGCGTTCATCGCGGTCGCCGACCTGATGGGCTGGGAGCACGGCTGCGAGCTGTTCCCGCTCATGGACGCGGCCGACGACATCGTCCGCCCGCTCCAGGACCGCGAGGTCCGGGTCGACCGCGAGACGCTGACCCTCGGCTACGCGGGTGTGTACTCCAGCTTCCTGCGCCATGCCGAGGCTGCCGCCGAACGTCATGGTCTCGACACCCGAAGCATCCTCGCCGAGGTCGGCCGACGGAAGATGGTCGGCGGCCAGGAGGACATGATCACCGATATCGCGCTGGACCTGGTGGCGGGCTCGGGGCGGACAGGGCAGTAGGACTGCTAGTAGGACTGCCACGGTGGCGGCTCACTGTCACCGTGGCAGTCCGGAGTCATGCCCACGCCCCCAGAACTCCTGAGCGGAGTTGTTCGCAAGCTCGCCTTTTGAGTCATGTGCGTGCACTTTCCCTGGACTGCCATCGAGTCCGGCTCTATCGTCTGACGTCGGATGTCAGAGAGTCGTCGACTTCGGGACGGTAGCGCTCATGAGACGTTTCATCCGGCATGTTCTGTCGGTCGTACTACTCGTCGCCGGCCTGGCGCCGCTCGGCGCCACCGGTACCGCCTCCGCCACCGAATCCACCACCGAATCCGCCAATTCCGCCCCGGCCGTTCAGCCCGGTATCCGCGAATGGCGGGGCGGGCACGGCATGTTCCACCTGGGCCCCCGTTCGCGGATCGTTCTGGACGGCTCCGGCGCCGGTCAACTCCGTTCCACCGCACGTACGTTCGCGACCGACCTGTCCGCTCTCACCGGGCACACCCTCCCCCTCGTCACGGGACGCCCCAGGGGTGGCGACATAGCGTTGCGCGCCGACAGCACCGACACCCAACTCGGTCCCCAGGGTTATGCGTTGGACATCGATGAGGTGCTCGCGGTGGATGCCACCGGAGACACCGGTGTGTTCTACGCGACCCAGACCATCGAACAGGCCATCAAGCTCGACGGCCACCACACCTCGGTCCCGCACGGCACCGCACGCGACTGGCCCGACGTCGAGCAGCGCGCCCAGATGCTCGACGTGGGCCGCAAGTTCTTCCCCCTCAGCTATCTCAAGACGCAGATACGCGACATGGCCTGGCAGAAACTCACCACCTTCCATCTGCACCTGACCGACTGGTCCGGCTTCCGCATCCGGCTGCCCCAATTCCCCGGGCTTGCGTCCGCCGACTCCTACACCCCGGCCGAGCTGCGGGAACTGCAGGACTACGCCCGTACGTACCACGTCGACGTCATCCCCGAGATCGACCTGCCCGGCCACTCCACCCCGCTCACCGCCTACGATCCGACCCTGCGCTTCGCCTGTTCCTCGATGGACCACGCGACCTGGCCGGGCGGCGAACGCGGCGGCTGGACCCTGGACATCACGAAACAGCACACCCGCGATTTCGTGCACGGGCTCCTGGAAGCCGTCATCCCCCTCTTCGACAGCAAGTACGTCCATGTCGGCGGCGACGAGATCGGCCTGGACGACAAGAAGAACTCCTGCCCGGAGCTCGTCTCCTACAAGAACGCCCGTGGGTTCGGCTACACCGGGGACGTCTTCGTCGACTTCCTCAACACCCTGAACAAGCAGATACGTTCGCACGGCAAGACCACGGAGGCGTGGGAGTGGTGGGACCAGTACGGCCAGCAGTCCTCCATCGCACCCGACAGGACGATCGTCCTGGACGACTACATCGACAGCGACCCGGCGCCACTGGTCGCCAAGGGCTACACCGTGGTCGCCACACCTGAGCCTGTGCTGTACGTGAGCCCCGGTTTCGGGCAGAAGCCCGGCGAGTACGGCTACGTCGACATCCGTGACACCTACGAGAACTACGCGTTCCCGACACCGGCGACGGGGGGCGGACGCGTCCTCGGCTACAAGGTCGCGCGGTGGTCGGACAGCGCGGAAACACAGAGCACCGCGTTCTTCGACCACTTCGCGCGCAGACCGTTGCAGGTGCTGGCCACGCGTACCTGGGGATCGCCACGTGCCGCATCCGCGTGGGCGTTCCTCGGCCGGGTGGACGCCGTCGGCGGCCCGCCCGGCAGCACCACCGACTACCTCAGCGCCCTGCCCAAGGCCGGGATGACGGTCACCACCGACAGCGAGGAGACCACCGGGGAGGACGGGCGGGCCGGCAACATCCTCGACGACGACCCTTATACGTGCTGGCACACCGCCTACACCCCGGCGGCGGCACCGATGCCGCACCATGTCACCGTCGGCCTGGGCGCCGAGCGGCAGCTCGCCGGGTTCCGTTACCTGCCCAGGCAGGACGCGGCGCCCAACGGCCGTATCGGCGACTGGACCTTCGCCGTCAGCTCCGACGGCACCACCTGGCGCACGGTCGCCCGGGGGGCCTTCGCCAACGACCAGACGGAGAAGGAGATCACCTTCCCGAGAACCGGGGCACGCTACGTCCGGCTCACCGCGACCTCTGCCGCGAACGGCCTCGCGTACGCGGGAGCGTCCGAGCTGACCCTGCTGCGACCCGCTTCCGCCGGCCCCGGACGTCGGTAGAGCCCGGTGCGGTCTCCGCCGGCAGCGGCGGTGGGCCGCATCCTGTCCGGGGCGGTGGCGGACACGTCAGCTTCGGTGCGAAGCCGCGGTCGAGGCGGGCCGGGGCGCGTTATCCGTCGCTCTTCAGCCGGTCGCCGACGGCGAACCGGTCGGGCTCCGTCTCGTGGACCATCACCCGGACGCTCTCCAGCGGCGCGTCCAGGGTGCGTGCGGCGGTCCTGGCGAGCTCGCGTACGCACGCGCGGATCTTCTCGTCATCGCGGCCCTTGACCAGTGTGACCTGGATGATCGGCATGGAACCTGCTCCTTGCTGGGATGGGTGTCGTGCGTTTCGGGTCGACCCGAGGCCGGCCCGGCGGCGGGCTCACACCGGACGGCCGTGGCCGAACTCCCGGGACAGCTCAGCGGCGCCGGTCGTGACGGCGGTGATGACCTCGTGCGGCGGCGGGTCGGGCAGGTAGTGGATGGAGGCCACCACGGCCAGTGTGCAGATGACGCCGCCGTCGGCCGAGAACACGGGCGCCGCCACGGTGTTGATGCCGCGGTAGGTCTCCTCGGGCGCCGAGGCCCAGCCCCGGCGCCTGACCGTGCCGATCTGCTGCCACAGCACATCCTGGTCCACCACGGTGCTCGGAGTGCGCTGTTCGTCGAGGAGCCCGCCCCACTGCTTCAGCTGGTCGGGTGAGGCGAACGCCAGCCCCACCTTGCCCTGCGCGGAGCTGTTGTAGGAGAACTGCGTACCGGGGTTGAGGACCACGTCGATCGGTGATCCGCCGGGCAGTACTTCGGTGACCGTGACGCCCGCGTCGGTGAGCTGTGAGAACACGATGGTCTGGGAGACCTGGTCGCGCATCCGCCGCATGACCGGCTTGGCCAGGGAGACGAGCTGGGCACGCGCCTCGATGTGCTGGCCCAGCAGCACCAGCCGCCACCCCGGCTCGTAGCGCCTGGTGCCGGAGTTCTGGGACAGGAATCCGGCCTGCCGCAGATTCGAGACATGCCGGTGCACGCGCGCCTTGGGGAGACCGAGGGCGTTGGCGAGTTCGGTGACGCCCCAGGAGCCGTTGCCCTTGAGCAGGGTCTCCAGGAGCAGCAGCGGAAGCAGCGTCGGCGAGGGGGAGTCGCTCCGTCCGGCAGGCGGATCGTCCTGCTGTGGTGTCGGTGCCTGTTCCTCGCTCAAGCCCTTGGCTCCCCGGTTCGGTCGCGGACGACGGATGGTCTGCGGCGCCGGCCCTCTCGGCCGCCGCCGTATGAGGCGCGGTGCGCGGAGCACCGCACATGATCGTAGTCAAGCGCCTCAGGTGCCGGACGCCAGGACCTGCTCCGCCAGGACACGGTACTTCTGGGTATTGGGCTTGGCGCGGTCCTCCGGCTCGACGATCCGGATCGAGCTGACGCCCTTGTTCTGCTTGGGCAGCAGGAAGCACCGCACGAACGTCGTCGGCCGGCGTTCCGTGGTGGGGGCGCGCACGGGGAGTACGCCCTGCTCGGCCCAGGCGTCCCCCGGCAGGTGGGTGGCGGAGGTGCCCTCGGTCTCGATGGTGATCTCGCCGTCCAGGACCACACGGATACCGGGCCCCTGGTGCAGATGTGTCAGCGCGGTGCCGCCTGCGGGGAAGCGCACCGTGTCGCACCGCATCAGCCAGGTGTACCGGTCGTCGAAGTCGAAGGCGGCCCGCAGCTTGAGGGTGCTGTCGGCCTCAGGGGCCGAGCGGAAACGGAAGTCCCGCTCGTCGGCGTCCCCGTCGGCCAGCTCCCACCTCCACAGCACGGTGTCCTCGTCACCGGCCGCCAGGGTGGCCTCCTTGCCGGCGACCAGGGCGGCGCCCTCCCACAGGAAGCGGCTGCCGTCGTCGCCGATCACGTCGACCGACCCCGACCGTACGTAGACGGCGCGGGCGCCTGCGGGCAGATACACCGGCTTGGCCCCGGCGGGGAGGGTGTCCTCGAACAACAGGAGGGTTCGCTGAGTCATGTCGGTCTTCCACTCCGTCTCTGTCGCCGCCGCCACTCGACCGAGTAGCTTCTGCGGCTCCGTATGTCGCGGTGAACGATACATGCGTACTGGTCACTGTGACAGATAGAGTTGCCGTGTTAACTTCGTCGCGCACATCGATATTGCTGTCTCGTTGAGCAATACGGGACTGTTTGAGTGGCTGTCATCCGACCGGTATCAGGACAGGACGGCCAGGCGAAGGAGTGGGTGTGGCACAAGGCAACGGACCCGATGCGGCGACGGACACCGGTCGCTGGTTCAGAAACAGGAGCAGGAACCAGTGGCGTACGTTCTGGGCCGCCTACCTGGGCTGGATGCTCGACATCATGGACTTGATGATCTTCTCGATGGTCATCACCTACATCATCAAGGACTTCCACACCGACCAGGGGCTGGCCGGTCTGATCGCGTCCCTCACGCTGGTGGCCTCCGCGTTCGGCGGCCTCATATTCGGCTTCCTCGCCGACCGGTTCGGGCGGACCAAGTCGATGATGGCCAGCATCCTGTGCTACTCCGTGGGGACACTGCTCTGCGGCTTCACCACGGGCGTGCCCACGCTGATGATCGCGCGCCTGATCGTGGGGCTGGGCATCGGAGGTGAGTGGGGCGCGGGTACCGCCCTGCTCTCCGAGAGCTGGCCGGCGCGCCACCGCGGCAAGGTCATCGCGTGGGTGCAGAGCGCGTTCGCCACCGGTTACGCCGCGGCCGCCGTCGTGACCCTGCTCGTGGTCCCGGCGCTCGGCTGGCGGTGGGCGTTCTTCGTCGGCGCGGCCCCCGCGGTGCTCGCCTTCTGGGTACGCCGCGGAACCAAGGAGTCCGAGGCATGGACATCGGCGAGTGAACGTCTGAGCCCCAAGCAGTCCTTCCGGCGCCTGTTCGCGGAACGGCCGGGGACCGTGGTGGTGTGCCTGGCCTTCACCACGGCGGCCATGTTCGGCTACTGGGGGCTCTTCACCTGGATTCCCAGTTATCTGTCGACTCCCGTCGCCGACGGCGGGCGGGGAATGAGCCTGGCGGACTCCACCACCTGGATCGTGGTGATGCAGATCGGCGCCGCCGTGGGCTTCGTGACCTTCGGCTACGTCGCAGACCGCTTCGGGCGCCGCACGGCGTTCCTCGTGTACTTCCTCGTCGCTGCGCTGTGCATCCCGGTGTTCTTCATGCTGCAGAACCAGATCGCCATGATGCTCTTCGGGGCCGTCATGACCCTCTTCGGGACCGGCTTCTACTCGGGCTTCGGACCGACCTTCGCCGAACTCTTCCCGACCGAGATCCGCGCTTTCGCGCAGGGCTTCATCTACAACGGCGGGCGGGCGCTGAGTGCGCTCGCGCCGGCTGTCGTCGGATTCCTGGCCGACTCCGCGGGAGCGTCGCTGGCGATGACGGGGACCGCCGTGTTCTACCTGCTGGCGGCCGTCGTGGTCTTCTTCTTCCTTCCTGAGACCGCGAACCGGAAACCGGGCCTCGAAACCGGTACCGAAGCCAGCGCACAGACCACCGCACGCTGACCGAACCCACCTACCGATACGGAGCCCGTCAATGACCCAGTGGACTACGGAAAAGGTCGCCCGAGAACTGCTCGGCGCGGAACACGAGCGCCGGGACCGTGACCCCTTCACCGACGCATGGCCGGACTTCTCCCTGGCCGACGCCTACGCCGCACAGGACCGTCTGCTCGACCTCAAGCGGGAGCAGGGCGAGCGGGTCATCGGCGTCAAGCTGGGGCTCACCTCACGCGCCAAGCAGCAGCGGATGGGAATCTCCTCCCCGCTGACCGCATGGCTCACCGACGCGATGGTCCTCCCGCAGGGCGAGCCCGTCCCGCTCGGCGAACTCATTCACCCGCGTATCGAGCCCGAGATCGTGTTCGTCATGGGAGAACGGCTGGAGGGCCCGGGAGTCACCGGTGCGACCGCCCTCGCGGCGGTGCGCTCGGTCCACGCCGGGTTCGAGATCATCGACTCCAGGTACCGGGACTTCCGCTTCCGTCTGCCCGACGTGGTGGCCGACAACGCCTCCTCGTCGCGTCTCGTCGTGAACCCCACCGGATACCCCGTTGCGGACCTCGATCTCGCCCTGGAAGGCTGCGTGTTCCGCGTCGACGGTGAGGTGGTCGACACCGCTACCGGGGCCGCGGTCCAGGGGCACCCGGCGGAGGCGCTGGCGCTGGCCGCGAACTCACTCGCGGCGCGAGGGCAGGCGATCGAAGCCGGTGCGCTGGTCCTCACCGGGGGCCTGACCGACGCCGTGACCGTCACGGAGGGCACGCACGCCGTGGCCGACTTCACCCGTCTCGGCTCGGTGAGCGTGGCCGGCAGGTGAGTGCCGGCAGGTGAGTCCCGGCAGGTGAGCACCGGTCGCTGGGCGTCGCCCCGGAGGTCCGGCCGCACTGCCGCCGCGTCAACCGTACGACATATCGGGTGATATGAGCTGGGTCCTCCGCGCGCCTGCCGGAGTGTCCCCCCGGACTCCCCGCAGGCTGGGCTCGACCCTTGGAGGAGTCTCATGTCTGTGACCGCCTGTACGCCTCGCCGGAGGTCGACCGTTCTGGCCGCTCTGGCCATGGGTGTTCCTGCCCTTGCTCTCGTGTTGTCCAGTGCCGCGGGCGCCGCCGCCGGCGTCACCGAGCCCTCACACCCCGGGGACGACTTCGCCGGCTCCCAGATCCTCAGGCATGAGGGCACCAGCAGGAGCGGCGTCGCGCTCACCGGCGCCCGGGGGACGGAGGGTGTCGACGTCAGCAGCCATCAGGGCAGCGTCGCATGGTCCCCGCTGTGGAAGTCCGGCGTGAAGCTGGCCTACATCAAGGCGACGGAGTCCACGAGTTACACGAACCCGTCCTTCGCCCAGCAGTACAACGGGTCGTACAAAGCCGGCATCATCCGGGGTGCCTACCACTTCGCCACCCCCAACACGTCGAGCGGCGCTACGCAGGCCAAGTACTTCCTGGCACACGGCGGAGGCTGGTCCAAGGACGGCAAGACCCTGCCGGGCGCTCTGGACATGGAGTACAACCCCTACGGCGCCACCTGCTACGGACTGAGCCACCAGGGGATGGTCAACTGGGTCAGGGACTTCTCCAAGACCTACAAGGCGAAGACCGGCCGGGACGTCGTGCTGTACACCTCCACCAACTGGTGGAAGTCCTGCACGGGCAACAACTCCGGTTTCGGCAAGACCAATCCGCTGTGGGTTCCGAACTACGGGTCGTCCGTCGGAGCCCTGCCCGCGGGCTGGAAGTACCAGACCATTTGGCAGTACACGTCCAAGGGGGCCGGGGTCGGCGACCATGACCGGTTCAACGGCAGTCTCGACCGTGTGAAAGCCCTCGCGAACGGCTGACCGGCGGGAGACCCGCAGCGGTCGGGCCGGCTCCGCCCGGGCCGGCTCGCCGTGGTTACCCGTGGGACTGCTGATGCAGGATGAGAGCGGTGCAGAGGTCGCTCTGGTCGTCCGGGTCGGACACCCGGCGGCCGGTGAGTGCCTCTGCCCGTTCGATCCGGTAGTGAACGGTGTTCACGTGGAGATGCAGGGCCGCCGCCGTGCGGGTCCACGACGCCCCGTTCTCCAGGAACGTCGCCAGCGTCAGCAGCAGTTCGGTGCCCTTCGCGGTGTCATAACTGATCACCGGGCCTATCGTGCGCATCCGGTAGGCGTGCGACACGGGAGCGGGCACCCCCTCCAGGAGCGTACTGAGACGCGTGAGGGCGGCGCCTGTGCGGACCCGGGGCCCGGCGCCCGGTCGTCGGCCGGCGGCATCCGCGAGGAAACGAGCCCCGTGCACAGCCGGGGCGAGATCGCTGGGACGGGCACCCGGGCCGACGCCCACCGCGATGGTGACGTCGTCGACGAGCCTCTGCAGAGCGGGCAGTTGCCCGGACAGCAGGGGGGCGAGCCGGTCAGGCGGCGCGGCGACGAAACCGACCGCCTCGGCGGCTCCACCCGGGCACACGGCGAAATCCACCGCGCATGCTTCGAGCAGCTCGTTGGCCGCGTCCACGGCCCAGGAGGCCGGCGCACCGGGTGTTCTCACCACGACCGGTGTGAGTGCGACGTCGCCGGGCAGGCCGCACGCGTGCACGGCCCCCGATCCCGCCGGAGCGCCCTTCGTGCCGAGGCCGGCGAGCAGCTCCCCGGCCGCCGCGCCACGGGCAGTGAGCCGCTCCCGGTGCTGCGTCAGCCTGGTGGCGAACAGGGCGGCCAGCTCGTTGAGTACGGGCCAACGGCGTGAGCCGACCGCTCGGGCCGTGCGCAGCCACCAGCCGTCGAACGGTGATTCCTGACCCGGTGTGACCGGCGCCTGGGTGCCCTGCTGGCCGTCCGCGGTGTACGGGGCACTGCTCGCGATCACCCGGCCTGCGGGGGAGACCAGCGCGAGCTCCGGGAGTTCGAGGCGCTCGACCGCCGTTCTGAGCACCGCGCCGACCGGGGCCGCGGAGGTGATGCCGGTGAGGAGTTCGTCCCTGACGATCGACGGCAGTGCCGGGGCGCCGGACTCCCGTATGTCGGCCCACAGCCACACATAGATCCGGTCGAGGACGGCGCGGAACGTGGTGCTCTGCGGCACCGAGAAGAGCGGCAGCTCATGGTCCCGGCACGCGTCGAAGAGCTCATCGGGGATCGCGCCGTGCACACCTTCTCCGGCGATCAGCGCGACCGCCCCCGCGGCCCGGAGCGCCGAGACGAAGGCCCGCGCCGCCCCGCGGTGGTCCGGCTGCCACCAGACCAGTCCGGTCAGAACGATCTCCCCCGGCGACAGATACGTCGACGGATTCTCCATGTCGGACGTCGTGACACCGGTGACGGTCCGCCGCAGCGCACGAGGGGGCGCCCACAGCGGTGCCACCCCGAGGTCGGCGAGTTCCAATACCTGTTTCACCTGCACGGAGCCATCACTATCAGACCCGGCGTGACACCTCACCCGGCGATCCGCCAGTTCGGTTGATCCACCGATTGCGGGCCGGAAAATACGTATGCGGCGGTGGTGACGGGCGGCAGACCCCGGGCGGTCTACTTGGCGCATTCCGAGCCGCTGTCCCCGGCGGCGCACGTGGGAACGAGGTGAGCCGTGGATTTGAACACCATCGAGACGTGGCGTACAGCACGTACACGCGAAGACCTCATCCTGGCGCCGGGCGAGGCGGTCCTCGGTGGCGGCACCTGGCTGTTCTCGGAGCCACAGGTGAGTACGACCGGTCTGGTCGACCTGGGGGCGATGGGGTGGCCGTCGATCGAGGAGACGCCCGACGGCCTGCGGATCGGGGCGACCTGCACCGTGGCCGAGCTGTCCCGGATACGCCGGCGTGAGGGGTGGACGGCGCACCCGATCTTCTTCCAGGCTGCCAGTGCGCTGCTCGCTTCGTTCAAGATCTGGAACATGATGACGGTCGGCGGGAACATCTGCCGCTCGTACGCCGCTGCGGCCATGGTGTCGCTGGCCACGGCTCTGGACGCCACCGCGCTGATCTGGACCGCGGACGGCGACGAGTACACCGTGCCCGTCGCCGACATCCCCACGGGCAACGGGACCAACTCGCTGGGCGAGGGCGATGTGCTGCGCTGCATCGACATTCCCGCCCACGCGCTCCGTGCGCGCACCGCCTTCCGCAAGATCGCGCTGGTCGAGATCGGCCGTAGCGCCGCGGTGCTCACCGGCCGGCAGGACGAGTCAGGCGCGGCGGTGTTCAGCATCACGGCCGCCACGCTGCGCCCGGTGGTACTGCGGTACGACACCCTGCCCAGCTCCGTTCGGCTGCGCCAGGACGCCCTGGACGCGGAGGGCTACTACACCGACCCGATGGGCACCGCCGACTGGCGTCGCGCTGTCAGCAGCGTGCTGCTCGAGGAGATTCTGGAGGAGTTGCTGACATGGAGCTGAACATCAACGGCGAGGCATACACCGCCACTCCGCGCCCCGGCCAGTGCCTGCGTACCTTCGTACGCGACCAGGCGCACTTCGAGGTCAAGAAGGGGTGCGACGCGGGCGACTGCGGGGCCTGCTCGGTGCTGGTCGACGGCAAGCCGGTGCACTCGTGCATATTCCCGGCGCGGCGCGCCGAAGGCCGGTCGGTCACCACCGTCGCCGGTCTGGGAACGGTCGACAACCTGCATCCGATGCAGCAGGCGTTCGTCGACAACTTCGCCTTCCAGTGCGGCTTCTGCACCGCGGGGATGATCGTCACCGCGTCCACCCTCAAGGAGGACCAGCTCGACGACATGCACCGGCTGATGAAGGGCAGCCTGTGCCGGTGCACCGGATACCGCCCCATCCGCCGGGCGATCGAGCAGGGTGTCGCGGCCGCGGCCTCCACCGAGGACTCGGCGGACGGCGCGGAGCGGGCGTGCGGAGCTGACGGACGGACCGCCTGTGCCCGGCCGGAATCCGGCACCTGCGCCGGGCCGGAGTCCGACGGTGTGAAGACGACCGTCGGGACGTCGGTGAACCCGCCCGCCGCCAAGCGAGTCGTCACCGGGACCGAGCCGTACACCTTCGACATGGAACTGCCGGGCGCCCTGCAGATCCGCGTACTCGGATCGCCGCACGCCCATGCCCGCATCGTCGGCATCGACACCACCGAAGCCGAGCAACTGCCCGGGGTGGAGCTGGTGATGGACCACCGCAACGTACCCCGGATCCGCTTCTCCACCGCGCAGCACGAACACCGCACCGACGACCCGCACGACACCAGGATGTTCGACGACGTCGTCCGCTTCCGAGGCCAGCGGGTCGCGGCGGTGGCCGCGGTCTCGGCAGCCGTCGCCGAACACGCCTGCCGTCTCATCAAGGTCACGTACGACGTCCTGCCCTCGGTGCACGATCCGGAACTCGCCAGGTCACCCGGTGCACCCGTACTGCACCCCGACCTGATCGACAGCGACCAGCCGGAGGCGGAGCTGCCGGAAGACCCCTCGCGCAACCTGCTCGCGTCCATCCACGGCGGAGTGGGCGGGGACATCGACCAGGCACTGGCGGACTCCGACGTCACCGTGCACGGTGAGTGGCGCACCCAGCGGGTCTCGCACATGCAACTGGAGACCCACGGCAGCCTCGGCTGGCTCGACGACGGCAGGCTGACCGTTCGTACCAGCTCCCAGGTCCCCTTCCTGACCCGGCGTACGCTGTGCCGGCTCTTCGACCTGCCCGAGGAGAAGGTCCGCGTCTTCACCAAACGCGTCGGAGGCGGCTTCGGCGGCAAGCAGGAGATGTTCTCCGAGGACCTCGTCTCACTCGTGGTCCTGCGCACCGGCAAGCCCGCCATGTACGAGATGAGCCGCCCCGAGGAGTTCTCGCGCACCTCGGTGCGGCACCCGTTCCGTGTCCAGGTCACCGTCGGGGCCGAGAGGGGCGGCAAGCTCACCGCGGTCAAGCTGAACGTCCTCGCGGACACCGGTGCCTACGGCAACCACGCGCCCGGTGTGCTCTTCCACGGCTGCGCCGAGTCGCTCAGCCTGTACAACGCGCCGGTGAAGCGAGTCGACGCCGAGTCGGTGTACACCAACAACGTCCCGTCCGGTGCTTTCCGTGGCTACGGTCTCGGGCAGGTCATCCTCGGGGTCGAGTCCGCTCTGGACGAACTGGCGGTGGCCCTCGACATCGACCCGTTCGAACTGCGCCGCATCAACATGGTCGGCGACGGCGACCCGCTGATCGAGGCGCATCCGGCCGACGACGGGCTCGTCTACGGGAGTTACGGACTCGACCAGTGCCTGGACTTCGTGCAGCAGGGTCTCGACCGCGGAAACGGTGTGGCTCCGCCGGAAGGCGAACACTGGCGGATCGGCGAGGGAATGGCGGTCTCGATGATCGCCACGATGGCGCCCTTCGGGCATGTCTCCAAGACCACGCTGGCCGTGCAGCCGGACGGCACATACGTCGCGGGAGTGGGCACCAGCGAGTTCGGCAACGGCACCACGACCGTACACACCCAGATCGTCGCCACGGACATGTCGACCGAGCTGGACCGGGTGCGGCTGACCAACTCCGACACCGACGGGGCCATCTACGACACGGGGGCGTTCGCCTCCGCCGGCACCACGGTGGCGGGCAAGGCCCTGCACGCCGCGGCGATGTCCTTGCGTACGCTGCTGCTTCAGGTCGCCGCCGAGATCACCGGCAGCAAACCCACCGAGTGCTCGCTCTTCCCCGGCGGCATCCGGACCCCGAACCGGGTCGTGGACTTCGGCGAGGTCATCAAAGCCTGCCCGGAGGCCAACAGGAACGGTGACACCGCCTTCGCGCGCGGCGACGAACTGGGCGAGTACCGCTCGCTGGCCTGGAACGTGCACGGAGTACGTGTCGCCGTCGACATCCGCACCGGCGCGGTACGGATCCTGCAGTCGGTGCACGGCGCCGACGCGGGCACCGTGATGAATCCCCAGCAGTGCCGCGGACAGGTCGAGGGCGGCGTGGCCCAGGCGTTCGGCACCGCGTTGTCCGAGGAGGTCATGGTCGACGAGGAGGGCTACTTGCAGACGCCGGTGCTGCGCGCCTACCGGATCCCGCAGATGCATGACGTCCCGGAGACCGAGGTCTATTTCGCCGAGACCTTCGACCGGCTCGGCCCCTTCGGCGCGAAGTCGATGAGCGAGAGCCCGTACAACTCCGTCCCGGCAGCCGTGGGCAACGCCATCCGTCGAGCGGTGGGCGCCCGCCCCTATGAGACTCCGTTCTCGCGTGACCGGGTCTGGCGCATGCTCAACGCCCCGGAAGCGCTGCCCGGCTGGTGGAAGTCGGGGAGCGTGCACATCAACGAACAACGGTCCAAGGAACTCACCTCCGCCGGCTGACCGCCGTCCGCCGCCGGTGGCGCTCGCTCCCCGCCCCGCACTCGGGAAGACGTCACCTCCACCGTCCCCGCCCCTCCTCATCTCTCATGTCTCATCGCGAAGGGAAACACCCATGACCGCCCACATCGAGGAAGCCAGTGCCCAGGACCTTGAGAACGCCTGGATGCAGGAGGCGATCCTGCTGGCGACGACCAGCGTGGCCAACGGCGGTGGCCCGTTCGGTGCGCTGGTCGCCAAGGACGGCCAGGTCGTCGCCACCGGAAACAACCGGGTCACATCGACCCTGGACCCGGTGGCACACGCCGAGGTCACCGCACTGCGCAACGCCTGTCAGGAGCTGAACACCTTCTCCCTGGAAGGCTGCACCCTGATCACCTCGTGCGAGCCCTGCCCGATGTGTCTGACCTCTTCGCTGTGGGCACGCGTCGACCGGCTCGTCTTCGCAGCCGACCGGCACGACGCGGCGATCGCCGACTTCGACGACCGCAGGTTCTACGAACTGTTCGAGAAGAAGCCCTCCTCGATGTGGCCCATGACGATCGACCGACTCGACCTGCCCAACCGCAACGCGCCGTTCGAGGCATGGCTGGCCAAGACCGACCGCGTCGCCTACTGACGGCGGGCGGGCGACGGGGCCCGACAGCCCCGGCCGAGTAGCTGCGGTGTCCGCCGGCCGGCGGACACCGCAGTCACCGGGACCGAGGTTCGATCACTCAGCCGGTCCCGGGTTTTCGCGCCGGCCGGCATGGAAGCGCGCCTTCTTCTGGCGGTTCCCGCAGGTGTTCATGTCGCACCATTTGCGGGTGCGACTCCGGCTGGTGTCGAAGAAGGCCGCCCGGCAGGTCGGCGACGCGCACAGGGCCAGCCTTCCGTCTCGTTCGCCTGCGATGATGCTGATGGCGTCGGCGGCGATCACGCCGAGGGCGTCTTCCATGGAGGAAGCCGAGCTGAGCCGCCATCGCCGTTTGCCCTCGGGCGTGAGGACGGCCGCGGCCCGACCCCGAGCGCTGCGGTCGTTGATGACGTGGACAGCAGCCGCGGGGAGAGCGTCCCCGGTCGCGGCCGCTGTCGCGGCGGCGTGAACCGACTCCCTCAGTTCCCGGGCCAGGTCCAGCTGGGCGGTGGTGCAGGAATCCACGGTGAGGCCGTTCACCGTCAGCCAGTCGATGAGCCGGTGCGGCGTGGGAATGCGCTCCACGGCGTTGCCATGACGCTCCGACAGAGTCCCCGTGAAGCTGGTCGCCAGCACGTTGCCGAGGCGGAAATCAGGAAACCCAGCATGCATGGAACCACCTTAGCCGGTTGCACCTGGGCCTCACGGCATAGTAGAACCGTCATAGCCGGTTCTCGATGCTCATGGCCGGTCCCGCGACGGCCAGGAGGTTTTCATGCCCCGTCCCACCAGCGACGTGCAAGCATTTGAAGCCCACGCGACGGACGCCGACCTCGACGATCTGCGCGCGCGACTCGCCGCCGCGCGACTGCCGGAGGCCGAGACGGTCTCCCGCGCCGCGTCCGGCCGTCGCCGATGGGACCAGGGCGTTCCTCTCGCCGACCTCGTCGATGTGGTGGACTACTGGCGCACCGGGTACGACTGGCGGTCGTTCGAAGCACGCCTCAACCGGATCGGCCAGTTCCGCACGACCATCGACGGTCTGGGCATCCACTTCCTGCACCGCCGCTCCGTGCGCGCGGATGCCACTCCGCTGATCCTGACGCACGGCTGGCCGGACAGCATCGCCCGGTTCGTCGACGCGGTGGACGAGCTGGCGGATCCGGAAGACGCGGACGCACCGGCGTTCCACGTCGTGGTCCCGTCGCTTCCTGGCTTTGGGTACAGCGACAGGCCGGCCACCACCGGGTGGGGTACCGAGAAGATCGCGGCCGCATGGGTGGAGCTGATGGGAAGGCTCGGCTACGACAAGTTCGCAGCCCACGGCGGTGATTGGGGAGGCAATATCACCACGGTACTCGGCGGCAGGTTCCCGGCGCACGTTCTCGGCATCCACACCACGTTCGCGGAGGCGCCGCCCGGATTGACGACGCACGGGCTGACGGTGGCCGAGCGCGAGTGGACCGAGCAGACCCGTGATTTCTGGCGCGACCGGGCGGCGTACGCGAAACAGCAGGCGACCCGGCCGCAGACCATCGGCTACTCGCTCGTCGACTCACCGGTCGGGCTTCTTGCCTGGATCCTGGACAAGTTCGCCGAGTGGTCGGATACCGAGGACAGCCCGTTCGAGACGATTTCCAGAGACCGCGTTCTCGACGACGTCACTCTGTACTGGCTGACGCGGACCGGCGCGTCGGCGGCCCGTATCTACTACGAGAGCCACAACTCGCTGGACCCCGGACTGCGGGTCGACGTCCCGTCAGCACTCACGATGTACCCCCGCGACGTCGAGAAGTGTCCCCGCCCCTGGGCGCGGGAGCGGTACCGGCAGATCGTCCGGTGGAGTCTGCCCGAAAGCGGAGGACACTTCCCGTCGCTGGAGGTTCCCGGGTATTTCGTCCGAGATCTGCGAGAGGGCCTCGCGGCGGTGCTGGCCGCGGGCAGCGCGCGTTCCGCGCTCAGCTGCGGCTGACCGAGGCCCCCTGGAAGTCGGCGTCGAATGCCTTCTCGATGCCGCTGACGACCGCTGAGTCGCCCACGACGAGGCCGAGTTCGCGGTTGTGGTTGAGCGAGTTGTCGGAGAAGTTCTCCGAGCCGGCGAACACCTTGGCGTCGGAGGTTCCGTAGTCGGCGACGATCGCCTTGGCGTGGATGTAGAAGCCGGTGGAGCTCGTGTACGTGGCCACCTTGCCGCCCGCGGCGGTGACCTGGTCCAGCTCCTTGCTGTACTTCGACGACTCGTTCTCCGCGACGACGCGAACGGCGACACCGCGCTTCGCGTCCGCGACGACCGCGTTCACCAGCGCGGGGTCCCCGAACTCCTCCTCCTGGACATCGAGGCTGTGCTTCGCCCCGGTGACCAGGGCCAGCAGGCGGCTCTGCGAGTCGGTGGGCGACCAGACCAGGTCGGTGCCGTCGGACGGGGTGACGGCGGTCTTCGCGTAATCGGCGTCGAAGACCTTCTCGATGGCCGCGACATCGGCCGTGTCGGAGTCGAAGACGCCGTAGTCACGCGAGGTCGCGTAGTACGTCGTGTCGAAGTTGCCGGTGCTGATGTACGACGTGGAGCCGTCGACGGTGATCGTCTTCTGGTGGGTGTAGACGTACGAGGATGACGAGTATGTGACCCCGGCCCCGGCCGCGGAGAGTGCCTTGTAGGCGGCGCCGTCGATGGACGCGTGCTGGGAGTCGAAGACCACGCGGACCTTCACGCCTGCCTTCTGCTCCTTCACCAGGTCGTCGACGAGGGTGGTGTCGCGCAACTCGTAGATCGTCACGTCGACCGACTTCTTGGCCGAGTTGACGAAGTCGTAGATCGCGCCTTCCTTCTGATCCGGAAGGACCACGAGGGAGTAGGCGCTCGCGGCGTGGGCGGTAGCCGGCACGAGACCGCATGCGGCGGCCAAGGCGCCTGCGGCCAGGGCTTGCATCAGACGGTGTGTGGGGTTCACCGGGGCTCCTGACGTATCGAGGAAGCGCGCAACGCGCGTAGCACACCCAGTAGGGCACAGCGCCGGGGCCCGCTGAAGCTCAGTTGATTGAACAGAGGGGCACTGTTGGGCAAAGCGATACCGCACACCTGCCCCGGGGCAACTTCCTCGTAGTGTTGCGCAGTTGGCGCATCTCGGTGCTCGGCCGCCGTGATGGCCGGCCGGGCTTCGAGGCCGGGCGGTTGTTCTGCGGCTTCAATTCGAGGCCGCCCGGTGCGCCAGGGCGATGCAGCACCGGCGACGCGCGTGCCGTGACCCGGTGTTCCGCAGCGGGGAGTGGTTCCCTGGCCAACCGCGCGCGGGATCCTCCGCATGCGGGGCACGGGCGTGGTGCAGGAAGAGGGCGAACCAACCGTGTTCCTCAGGGCGAGATTCCTGCACCGCACGCTCGCAACCCTTGCCGTCGTGGCCGTCGTGGCCGTCGTGGCCGCCGTGGTCACTGTGCCGCTCGGCGCGCGAGCGCTGCGGCAGCCGCACCGGTGGACGCCATCACCGTCGAGCTGTGTGAGTACGGCGGCGGTCACCTCGACTTCGGCTCGCACAACAACACGGTCTGCATCGGCGGCGTTCGACGGCAGCCGGGTCGACTGGTGACCGAACCGGGCTGGAGAGCATCGCCACGCCGGCGGGGGATGCTGCCTTCGGATGCGTAGCCCTGATCATTTCGCGCCGCCGGAATTCCTCCGGCGGCGCGAAATGCTGCGCGGCAGGGCGCCCTGCCCCCTCGGGGACGGACGTGTGCCGTTGATGTTGTCCGGCCCGGCCCGGCCCGGCCCGGCCCGGCCCGGCCCGGCCCGGCGCGGCGCTGGCGACTGTGCTGAGCGGGCCGCGTCCGGGCGGTTCTTACTGGAAGAAGGACCAGTTGCCCCGGATGGCGAGGGGGTAGCCGGAGTCGGTACGGTCGGCCGCCAGGTCGTAGCGGACGTACTGGTCGTCCTTGAACAGGTAGACCTTGTTGCGGTTGGTGGCGTGGGGGGCTGCCGCGTCGATACGGCGGTTGAAGGAGTCGGGCAGGCCGGACCAGTTCCCGGTGATCGACTTCGGGCCGGCCAGGAGCTTGTTCTCGGCGACGTCGTAGCGGACGTACTGGTCGTCCTTGAAGAACCAGGCGATCTTCGGGTTGTCCTGGTGGTTGACGGCGGCGTCGATGCCGAGCTGGAAGTGTGCCGGCAGCGCCGACCAGCCCTCCGCGATGGTCTTGGGGTAGCCGGCGTCGGCCGCATCCGTCTCCAGGTTCCAGCGCACGTACTGGTCGTCCTTGAACAGGTAACCGACGCCGGGCTGGTCCCTGCGGTTGAGCGCGGCGTCGATACCGCGGGTGAAGGAGTCCGCCAGCCCGGACCAGTTGCCCGCGATCGGCTTCGCGCCGGCGACGCCCTTGTCGGCCCTCAGGTCGTACCGCAGATAGTGGTTGTCTTTGAAGATCCAGGCGATGTGGCCGTCGTCCCGGGACCTGAGAACGGCGTCGATACGGCGGTAGAAGCTGTCCTGTACGTCGGTCGCCATGACCATCTCCCTCATCGTGGTGCGAATTTCCCAGCCGCCCAAGCCCCCCAGCTGCGGGCGGGCACTGCGTTCGGCAAGGGGGGCGACAGTGCGGTGAAGCCGGCCGCCCCTGAGAGCACTCTTGCGCAGCCGATCGGTGAATATCCCCAGGTCACACGATGGAGCGATCGTTTTCCCGCCATCCTGTATCCGCCGCAAACCACGGCCGCACACCGACGAGCGAAGCACCCAGGCAGATTCCAGGCCTGGCGAACTCGTCCTGAAAGACGCGCTCCCGGAAGAGAGCCGCGCGGACCACGATCCACACGCACGAACGGGGCCGTGCGACTGACGGGCAGCCCGGCTACCCGCACTCCGGTTCGGGGCATGCGGCGAAGCGCACAACGATGTGGCGACGCTGGAGAAGTTCGTGACCCGCATGCAAGCCGGTGACCTGAGTGGGGCCCTGGAGATGGTCGACGAGGAGGCGGTCTGGCAGGAGGCCGAGACCCTGCCCTGGTCAGGGCAGTGGCGAGGACCCGACGGGTTCGCACGGCTGGAAGGCGCGATCAACGTTTCGGCAGAAATGACCGTGCGGGACTACGCCATCGTCGAAGCCGGCGAGGTGGTGGAGATGCGGCTCAACCTCGAATTCGTCTCCCGGAAGAGCGGGCGCCGACTCCCGATGGAGGTTGTGGAGCACTACACGGTGCGTGAGGGCAAGATCCACGGCGCGAACGCCTTCTACAAAGACACCCAGGCCGTCAACGACCTGGTCAAGCACGGCTGACCCCCGCAAACACAGCACCGTTGCGGGAGTACTCGGCGACGACGCGGTGCCCGCCCGAGAGCTCATGGTGGTACTGGAAACGGACGCGGACGACGCGGACCACTTGGTTTCGTCAGTCGGCCCGGGCCCGGGCCTCCCCGAGCGGGGAGTGCGGTCTTCGGTCGTGCGGATTGCCAACATCGCGCACAGCAAGGGACCCGAACCGCAACGAGTCCGGCAGATGACAAGGATACGGCTCTTCTGGAGGGACGGAATATGACAACTGTGGGATTCATCGGAAGCGGCAACATCGGCAGTACCATCGCGCGGCTCGCCATCGAGGCCGGGCACCAGGTCGTGCTCAGCAACTCACGCGGTCCCGAAACGCTCGCGGACACGGCCGCGGAACTGGGGCCGCGGGCGTCCGCGGCAACGAGCGGGGAGGCCGCGGCAGCCGGTGACATCGTCGTGGTCTCGGTGCCGGTCAAGGCGTTCCCCAACTTGTCCGCCACGCCACTGGCCGGGAAGACGGTCATCGACACGTGCAACTACGGACCCGAGCGGGACGGGCACATCCCCGAGATCGACAGTAAGTCGCTCACCTCGAGCGAGCTGCTGCTGCGTTACATCCCGGACGCCATGCTCGTGAAAGCGTTCAACAACATCTTCTTCAAGCACCTGCTGTCCCTCGCCCGCCCGGCGGGGGCGGCCGACCGTTCCTTCCTGCCGATCGCCGGGGACTCCGCACAGGCGAAGGCAGCGGTGGCCGAATTCATCGAATCCATCGGGTACAGCGTGGTGGACGCGGGACCGCTGGCCGACAGCTGGCGGCAGGCGACGGACACGCCGGTGTGGGGGACCCCGTACGGGCCGACCTCGAGCGAGAAGGGCCGGCCCGTCGGCGAGGACGCCATCCGCGCGGCACTGGCCACCGCAATGCCGTAACCGTAAATTGGCGCGGGCCTCGGTAAAGTCCGGCCGTGTTCCGGGCCCCGTCCGGCGGGCGTCGGGCGGGGCCATAACGCAGAACTCGTTGCCGTCCGGATCCGCCAGGATGTGCCATGCCTGCCGTTCTCGCGGACCCGACGCCCGTGAGCACGGCCACTCCCAAGTCGGTGACCCGGCGGACCTCGGCGGTTACTGAACTTCCCGAAGGGGTGTCGGCGGTGACACTGCGGGTGCTTCGCGCTACGCCGATGTCATGCGGTAGGCGCCAGGAGGCAGAACCATTCTTTACCGCGCCTCCCGGCGAAGCCACCCACATCTTCGACAGCCGAGATCTCTGCGCTAAAGCCCCGACAACATCGAACCCGACAACTGACTTGCCCAATGAACGGCCAGTACGTGCCAGGTGGATGGCGCGAACGCGGAGTTGGGGTGGTGCAGCCCGAGCAGCACGCTCCCGTCGGGGCGCTCCAAGTAGAGGTGGACGCCGATGATGTTGGGGACCGTACCGTGCGGTGAAGCCGGACTTTCCTCCTCGGGTTCGGGCCCGCTCTGCGTCGTCGGGAGGCTGGCGGCGTGGCGCCGTACGAGGTCGCTGGTGGTGTCCGCGATGCGCAGGCGGTGGAGGCCGTCGGGGGTGAACCAGGCGAGCATCACCCCTTCGGTGAGGCGGAGTTCGCGCGGCACCGGCCAGCGCTGGAAATCCTGCGTCAGCAGCGAGACGCGGTCGAACACCAAGTCGCGCCTTGCGTGCTCATGTTCGGCCCAGCGCATGCCGTAGTGCAGCGGCCCGCCGAACAGATTCCGCTCCGCTTCCGACACCGCCGGTTCGGCCATCCGCACGGGTCCGAAGGAGCGCCTCACAGGGTGCCTCCCGTGTTGTTCCGGTTCAGTGCCCTGTACGAGGGGCCATCGGTGAGCGTCTGGAAGATGTCCAAGGTGGCGGGACGACAGTCCGACGGGGGTTTCTCCATCGATACCCAGAGGAGTCCTGCATACCTGTGGGGCTCGGCGTTGTGCGGCTCACCGGGCCAGGACTGCGCCATGAACGCGGCGGTGATCCTGCTGGTTCTCCCGGGGGCGTGAGGGTGCAGGAGTCCACAGAAGTGGTGGCGGGGTCCGTAGGCCCGAGCGCTGGCCGCGCCGGCTGCGGCGAAGGCTGTTCCCACGGGTGAAGAACTTCACCGAGGGCGAGACCTCCAGGTTCCACACCCGGGCGTGGTCCCGCTCGTGCGAGGCGTCGCGGACGGACACGATGGGACCGATCCGCTGTTCCGCCCAGCGCTGCGGTGCCGCGGGCAGCGGCACCCTGGCTCGGTGGCTCGGGCACTCCTCCCCGGCGATCACCCTCGGTTACTATGCTCACTTCATGCCGGAAAACGGCAGCAAGGGGCGTGGCACCATCGACGGTCGGCTGGGGGAACGGGGAGACCGGCTCGCCGGCCGAAGCTCCCCAGATTCTCACCAGCGCCGTTGACCGGTGATTCCTGCCTCTACGCCCCGGAGAGGTCGTTCGTGGATTGCAAGGCTGAAGAGATGGGTGGCCCGGGAAAGTGTTGGAAGAAGTCGTAGCGACCCGCTATGTCACGCCTTTGCGTGAGGGCGGTTCGCTCCCCGGGATCGTCGAGGCCGACGATCTCGGTACGTACGTCATGAAGTTCACCGGCGCCGGGCAGGGCCGCAAGACGCTCGTCGCCGAGGTCATCTGCGGGCAGCTCGCCCGCAGGCTCGGGCTGCGGGTGCCCGAGCTGGTGCGGATGCAGCTGGACCCCGTCATCGGGCTCTCCGAGCCCGACCAGGAGGTGCAGGAGCTGCTGAAGGCGAGCGGCGGGCTGAACCTCGGCATGGACTACCTGCCCGGCTCGCTCGGCTTCGATCCGCTCGCCTACCAGGTGGGCCCCGACGAGGCCGGCCGGATCGTCTGGTTCGACGCGGTGATCAACAACGTCGACCGTTCCTGGCGCAACCCCAACCTGCTTGTCTGGCACGGCGATCTCTGGCTCATCGATCACGGCGCCACCATGATCTGGCACCACAACTGGCCCTCGGCGAAGAACTACGGAAGCAAGCCGTACGACGCCTCCGACCATGTCCTCGCGTCCTTCGCCCCCGATGTGGCCTCGGCGGCCGCCGAGCTGGCGCCGCTGGTCACCGAGGAACTGCTCACCGAGGTCACCGCCGACGTCCCCGACGTCTGGCTGCGGGACGAGGCCGGATTCGGCAGCGCCGACGAGCTGCGGCGCGCGTATGTGGAGGTCCTGCTGGAGCGGGCCGCCTCCATGCACACCCGGATCACGCTCGGGCCGCCGACCCCGGCCACTCCGTCCCGGGCCCCCGGCTGGCTCTCGGAGCGTCTCGCTCCGCCGGCGCGACAGCAGGGCGAGCAGCAGGGGGACACCCGATGACCGAGCGTGCGAGCGATGCCGGCCGCCGGGACGTCTACGAGTACGCGCTGGTACGCGTGGTGCCGAGGGTCGAGCGCGGAGAGATGTTCAACGCGGGGGTGCTGGTCTACTGCCGGGCCAGGTCCTTCGTCGCCGCCCGTACACATCTCGACGAGGCGAAGCTGAAGATGCTCGACCCGCACGCCGATGTCGTCGGGGTGCGCGCCGCCCTGCGCGCCGTCGAAGGGGTCTGCGACGGCGGTGAGGCGGCGGGCCAGGCCGGCCCCGACGACGCGGGGCGCCGGTTCCGCTGGCTGATCGCACCCCGTTCGACGGTGGTACAGCCCGGTCCTGTGCACACCGGACTCACCACCGACCCGGCCGCCGAGGCCGACCGGCTGCTCGGACTGCTGGTGCGCTGAGAGGGTGGCACCCGGTGTGACGTTCACTGCTGATCCCGTGTGCCGTTGACACCGGGTGCCGCGCCTTCTAGCGTCTCGTCTGCTGAAGGTACTAAGCGGTTGCTCAGTGATCGAGGGCCGCGATCCGAGGGCGAGGAGAGCCAGTATGTCCACCACCGAGCAGCGCGTTGCCATTGTGACCGGGGCTGCGCGCGGCATTGGCGCAGCCACCGCCGTACGTCTGGCGGCGGAGGGCCGCGCCGTCGCCGTACTCGACCTCGACGAGGCGGCCTGCAAGGACACCGTCGAGAAGATCACCTCCGCGGGCGGCCGGGCCATCGCGGTGAGCTGTGACGTCTCGGACAGCGCTCAGGTCGAAGCGGCGGTCGCCCGGGTCGCGGCCGAGCTCGGCGCCCCGACGATCCTCGTCAACAACGCCGGTGTCCTCCGCGACAACCTGCTCTTCAAGATGAGCGAGTCCGACTGGGACACGGTCATGAACGTCCACCTCAAGGGCGCGTTCCTGATGTCCAAGGCGGTCCAGAAGCACATGGTGGACGCCAAGTTCGGCCGGATCGTCAGCCTGTCCTCCAGCTCCGCGCTCGGCAACCGCGGCCAGGCGAACTACTCCGCGGTCAAGGCCGGTCTGCAGGGCTTCACCAAGACGCTCGCCAAGGAGCTCGGCAAGTTCGGCGTCACCGCCAACGCCGTCGCCCCCGGCTTCATCGTCACCGAGATGACCGCGCAGACCGCCGAGCGGGTCGGCATGGGCTTCGAGGAGTTCCAGGCCGCCGCCGCCACCCAGATCCCGGTGCAGCGCGTCGGCAGGCCCGAGGACATCGCGAACGCCATCGCCTTCTTCACCGGAGAGGACGCGGGATTCGTGTCCGGCCAGGTCATGTACGTCGCCGGCGGCCCGCTCAACTGATCAGGGAAGCAAGGGACAACGGACATGACTGCACAGGACAGCGGGAAGGTCGCGCTGATCACCGGCGCGAGCCGCGGCATCGGATACGGCATCGCCGAGGCGTTCGTCGCCCGCGGCGACCGGGTCTGCATCACCGGACGCAATGAGGACGCGCTCAAGGCGGCGGTGGAGGCGCTCGGCGCCGACCGGGTCATCGGCGTCGCGGGCAAGGCTCATGACGAGGCGCACCAGGCGGCGGCCGTCGAGCGGGTCATGGAGGCGTTCGGCAGGGTCGATCACCTGGTCAACAACGCCGGGACCAACCCGGTGTTCGGGCCGATGGCCGAGATGGACCTGAACGTGGCGCGCAAGGTCTACGAGACCAACGTCATCTCGGCGCTCGGCTTCGCACAGCAGACCTGGAAGGCGTGGCAGAAGGAGAACGGCGGCGCGATCGTGAACATCGCGTCCGTCGCCGGGGTCTCCGCGTCGCCGTTCATCGGCGCGTACGGCATGAGCAAGGCCGCGATGGTCAACCTCACGCTCCAGCTTGCGCACGAGTTCGCCCCGGCGGTACGGGTCAACGCGATCGCGCCCGCCGTGGTGAAGACCAGGTTCGCCGAGGCACTGTACGAGGGCCGGGAGGCGGAGGCGGCCGCCGCTTACCCGCTCGGCAGGCTCGGGGTGCCCGCGGACATCGGGGGCGCCGCCGCGTTCCTCACGTCCGACCAGTCGGGCTGGGTGACCGGTCAGACCCTGGTGGTCGACGGCGGGATCTTCCTCAACGCCGGCGTCGGCTGAGCCCCGGTCCCGGACACCCCGCAGGCCCGTACCCAGCGCGGCCCCGCTCATCGCACGGCCCCGCTCATTGCACGGCCCCGGACATCCGTCCGGGGCCGTTGTCAGTGGTCGCCGGTAGGTTCTGTGGTGAGAACGGATCGCACACCGGAGGTTGTTGACGTGACCGGAACCGACATGCTGCCCGAGTCCTGGCGCGGCGTCCTCGGCGATGAGCTGGAGAAGCCCTACTTCAAGGAGCTGACCGCTTTCGTCGAGGAGGAGCGGGCCAAGGGGCCGGTCTACCCGCCGCGCGAGGAGGTCTTCGCCGCGCTGGACGCCACGCCGTACGACAGGGTGAAGGTGCTGATCCTCGGCCAGGACCCGTACCACGGCGAGGGGCAGGGGCACGGTCTCTGCTTCTCCGTCCGCCCCGGCGTCCGGACGCCGCCCTCTCTGCGGAACATCTACAAGGAGATGAAGGAGGAGCTGGGCCACCCGGTTCCGGACAACGGCTATCTGATGCCCTGGGCCGAGCAGGGCGTCCTCCTGCTCAACGCGGTGCTCACCGTGCGGGCCTCGGAGGCCAACTCCCACAAGGGCAAGGGCTGGGAGAGGTTCACGGACGCGGTGATCAGCGCGGTGGCCTCGCGGCCCGACCCCGCGGTCTTCGTCCTCTGGGGGAATTACGCGCAGAAGAAGCTGCCGCTGATCGACCAGGAGCGCCATGTGGTGGTGAAGGGCGCACACCCCTCGCCCCTCTCCGCGAAGAAGTTCTTCGGCTCACGGCCGTTCACCCAGATCGACAAGGCGGTCGCCGGCCAGGGCCACGAGCCGATCGACTGGCGGATCCCCGACCTGGGCTGACCGGGATCACCGGCGACAGCCCTTAGCGTCGGTGGTGGGCCGGGACGAACCGGACATATGTGTGTGCGGGTACAGGAGGCAGCGGTGACGGAGTCGCAGCGGGAGACGTCGGGGGACGTCGTCATGGGCAGGATCGGCCAAGTGATCATGCTGCTGCACGGGGGCGACCGGGAGGAGGCCCGCAACCGGTTCGCCGGCCTGTGGGACGAGATCGGCGAGGCCGGCGACGCGCTGCACCGCTGCACGCTCGCGCACTACATGGCGGACACCCAGGACGACCCCGAGGATGAGCTGCTCTGGGACCTGCGGGCACTGGCCGCCGCGGAGAGCCTGGACGACGGGAGGGCCGCGCACGATGCCAGCACGGTCGCCGTCCGCGGCTTCTGTCCCTCGCTGCACCTCAGCCTCGCGGCCGACTATCTGAAGCTGGAGCGCAGGGAGGCCGCGCGCCTGCATCTGGTGCGGGCCCGCACCGCGGCGGGCGCGCTGGCCGACGACGGCTACGGAGACGGTGTACGGGCAGCGATCGAGCGACTGGAGTGGCGGCTGGGGGAGGGGGAGAGTCGGAGGTAGGCGCTGGGGGAGGAGGGGGAGAGAGCGCGCGGAGGGGGAGAGAGCGCGCGGAGGCAGGGCGCTCGGCTCGCGGCGCGTGAGTGCTATGCCGGTGCGCCGGTCCGCCGGTGTGCCTGTGGCCGTGCTGTCCTGCCCGTAGCGTCTCGGCCTGTCCCGCGCGTGCCGCCTGTGCAGCGAGTGCCGCCTGTGCAGCGTGTGCCGCCTGTGCAGCGTGTGCCGCCGGTGAAGCGCGTGCCGCCTGGGTCGGCCTGTCCCGCGCGTGCCGACTGTGCAGCGTGTGCCGTCCGTCCCGTGCCTGCCCCGCGTCTCCCCGTCCCGCGCCTGCCGTCCGTCCGGCGCCTGCACCCGCCCGTCCCAC
>NZ_JAAGLN010000299.1 GCF_010548145.1 Streptomyces sp. SID10853 | reverse complement strand
TGGCGGGGTCATAGGGGTCGCCGAGCCGCGCCTCCAGCCGTTGCGCGCGGGAGCGGGCGTCCGCCTCGGCGCGGCCGCGGGTCACGGTGGGGTGCCCGGGGGTCCCGGCGGTGGTGGTCATGGCGGCGGCGTTCGCCTCCCCGTCGTACGGAGTGTCGGTGTGGGCACGGGCGTGCGGGGCCCGTGCGTCGAGGCTGCGGGCCCCCGGTCGCGTCCCGGTGGAGCGCTGCTCGGGAGACAGCCCAGGACCCGTGCAGGATCCTTGACGCGCCGGGTCCTGTGCGTCACAGGACCCGGATCGCCGACTCGGCGTGGGCTTTGGCCAGGTGGAGCGTGGCGGTGGAGTTGCGGCCGAGTGCCTCGCGGATGTAGCGGCGCGCCGACCCCAGGCCGGCGCCGGGGCCCAGGGCCGCCTCGATGGCCTCCTCGCGCAGAACGACGCTGTGCTGCGCGAGGACCGTGACCCCCGTCGCGTCGGGCACCACCGACCATTCGCCGGTGTGCGCCTCCATCAGGGCCGGTGTGGCTGTCTGCTTGTAGACGATGCGTCCCGCGTGGGGGAAGCAGACCCGGACGGACTCGGTGGTGTGTGCGCTGCCGTCGCCGGTCACGGTGTCCATGGTCATGACCTGGACGCCCGGGGTGTCCTCGGCCAGGTCGAGGCGTGAGACGTGCGGGAGGAGTTCGGGCCAGTCGCTCACGCGGTACAGGAAGTCGTAGACGAGTTCGGCCGGGCCGTTCACCCGCACCGAGTCCTCGAAGGACAGCACGAGTTCGTCCAGGCGCGTCCAGCGTTCGGCGAGACGCTTGATGTTGCCCAGCTCGGCACGGGAGTTGGTGTCGCAGGCGCGTTCCACCCACGCCGCGTCGTCAGGGCGGTCACCGGCGACGGTGAAGGTGTGCAGCAGGGTCAGCCGGCTGGTGCCGCCGGGGCGTTCCTCGACGGTCCAGGTGCCGTCCATCGTCTCGACCGGTGCCTGTGGGCGGGTCTGGCGGAACGTGATGCGGCGCTCCTGCGGATCCTGGGTTCGCTGGGAGATCCAGGACCGCACCTCGCCGTTGGCCCTCGCCCACATCCGCAGCCGCTCGGCGCGGCCGTCGAACTCCAGGCGTTCCACGTGGACGTTCGGCGGGAAGAACAGCGGCCAGCGCACGGCGTCCGCGATCAGCCCGTAGACGACGCCCGGCCGGGCGTCGACATCGACACAGTGCCTCGTACGGTGGATATGTTCGTCGGACACCACACTTACCTCTTTCTCGGTCGCTGGCGCGGGTCGGGAAGTCAGAAGTTGCCCAGGCCGCCGCAGACGTTGAGGGCCTGCGCGGTGATGGAGGCGGCCGGTCGGGATGCCAGGTACCCGACGAGGGCGGCGACTTCCTGGGGGGTCGAGTAGCGGCCGAGCGGGATCTTCTCCTCGAACTGCGTGCGCACGGAGTCCTCGGTGGTCCCCCAGGCGGCCGCGTAGCCTGCGCGCACCCGCTGGGCCATCGGCGTCTCGACGTAGCCGGGGCAGACGGCGTTGACGGTGACACCGCTCGGCGCGAGTTCGCGGCCCAGTGCCTTGGTGAAGCCGACGACGCCATGTTTGGAGGCGCTGTAGGGGGCGCCGAGCAGGACGCCCTGTTTGCCCGCGGTGGAGGCGATGTTGATGATCCGCCCGTGCGCGGCGCCGTCCAGACCGCCGTTCTTGAGCGCTTCACGCGTCATGAGGAACACGCTGTTGAGGTTGGTGTCGATGACGTCGTACCAGAGTTCGTCGGCGAGGTCCGCGGTGACGCCGCCGCCGCTGCGCCCGGCGTTGTTGACCAGGACGGTGAGCGGCCCGTATGTGTCGACGGCGGCGCGCACCAGGGCGGTGACGTCTGCGTGTGAGCGCACGTCGGCGACCTGCCCCGCGGCGTCCAGGCCCTCCTGCCGCAGTATCTCGACGGTCTGCTCGACCCGCAGTTCGTGGCGGGCGCACAGGAAGACGCGGTGTCCCGCCCTGCCGAGGGTGCGGGCCACTTCCAGGCCGATGCCGCTCGTGCCTCCGGTCACTAGGGCGACGGGGTGGGTGTCGGACATGGTCAGTGCTCCTTCGTCAAAGTGCCGGCGGGGGCCGGTGGCGGGGCCGGCTCGGGGTGCGCCGCGTCGGCGAGGGGGGCGGGTGGTCCGGCCGGGGCGAGGGCACGGCGCAGGGCGTCGCGGGTGAGGAGGGGGCCGCGGGCGGCGACATATCCGTCGGGGCGTACGAGGAGCCAGGCGCCGGGCCGTAGTCCGAGCGCGGTGCGCAAGGCGGCGCCCGGGTCGGTGTGCGGTGCGGGCCCGTCGGTGCCGTCGGGCCGGCCTCCCAGGGTGCGGACCGAGAGCCATTCGCCGTACTGGGCGGCGGCGGTGACGGCCACGTCTGCGGGTATGCGGCCGGGGCCGCCGGGGTGCGCGCTGAGCAGCAATGACCAGCGTACGTCGCGCAGTTCGGCGCTGAAGGCCCGGCGGGCGGCGGGGTCGGTGGTGTGCAGGGACACCGCTCTGGCCCGTTCACCGGGGCCGGGCCCGGTACGGGGCAGGGGGCCGGCGAGGCCGTCGGCCGTGCTCAGCGGTGAGCTGGGGTAGCTGATGCGCAGCCCCGACATGCCGCCGAGGACCTTGCGCTGGATGGCGCGGCGCAGTGGGCCCACCCTGCGGACGACTCCGAAGACGAGGGGCAGCACGGCCCCTGCGAGCAGGTTGCGCAACTGGACCAGGACGGTAGCGGTGCGGGTGGAGTCGAGCAGCGCGGCGCCGACCGGGACCCGTTCCTTGCTGTAGCTGTCGAGCAGCGGCGCCCCCGCATGTCCCTGTTCGACCAGGGCGAGCTTCCAGGCGAGGTTGTACGCCTCCTGGATGCCGGTGTTCATGCCCTGCCCGGAGGCGGGGCTGTGTACGTGCGCGGCGTCACCGGCGACGAAGACCCGGCCGTCGCCCATGCGTTCGACCATGCGCTGCTGGAAGGTGAACACGGAGGTCCACTCGCTTCGGCCGACGGTGACCTCACGGCCCAGGCCCTTGGAGAGTTTCGCCCCGAGGCGCTCCTCGGCGCGGCCGGGCTCAGCGGCGTCGTCCGGCGGTGCCGTGTCGAGGAGCCGCCAGTGGCCCTCGCGGGCGTAGGGCACCATCATCAGGGCCTGCTGTCCGGTGTGAGCCCAGTAGATGGTGTCGGGCGGCAGGTCCATGGCGACGGGCACGTCGGCGAGCATCCAGGTCTCGCTGCTGGTGCCGATGAGTTCGAGTCCGAGCAGTGTGCGCACCGTGCTGTGGCCGCCGTCGCAGCCGACCAGCCATGGGGTGTCGACGCTCTGTTCGGCACCGGCGGCGTCTTCGAGGGTGACGTGCACCCTGTCGTGGTGCTGGCTGAGTGCGGTCAGGCGCACGCCCCACTCGACCATGACGCCGAGCCTGGCCACGGCGCCGCGCAGCACGGCCTCGGTCTCGGTCTGCCCGATGACGAGGGTGAACGGGTAGGCGGTGGGCATTGACGCGTAGTCGGCCTCCAGGCGCACCAGGTGGCGGCCCCGGGCGTACATGGTGAAGGCACGGTTCTCGCGGCCCCGCGCGAGCATGGCGTCGACGACGCCCATCTGGTCGTAGGTCTCCAGAGTGCGCGGGTGCGTGGCCACGGCGCGGCTGGTGCGTGCGGGCTCGGGGGCCGCGTCGACCAGGCGCACCCGCAGGCCGCGGCGGGCCAGCTCGTGGGCGGCGGTCAGGCCGACGGGCCCGGCGCCCACGATCAGCACCTGGGGCCGGGTGTCGGGCTGCTGGGCGGAGGTCACCATGGTCGGTCTCCCGGGGTGGTGGGGTCGGGTCGCAGGTCCTTGGGGCCGGTGCGCCGGATCAGGGGGCGGCCCGCGTCTTCAGCCTTTGGCGCACCGCCCGTCGTTCGGTCTTGCCGGTGCGGGTGCGGGGCACCGCGTCGATGGCCTCGGTGACGCGGATCCGCTCGAAGGGGCTGAGGCGTTCGTTGGCGCGCTCGGTGACCGCGTCGAGGACATCGAGGATCCCGACGTGGCGGGGAGCGGCGGCCGGGGTGTGCGGGTGGGCCCCGGCGCCCGGGTGCAGCACGATGCCGGCCCAGACCAGGGCTCCGTGCTCCGGGTCGGGCCAGTCGGCCACGACGCAGTCGGCGACGCGCGGGTCGTCGGCGAGGATCTGCTCGACGCGGCTGGGCGAGACGATCTCGTTGTCGTACGTGAAGACGTCGGTGAGCCGGTCCACCAGGCGCAGGTTTCCCTCGTCGTCGGCGTAGCCCACATCGCCGGTGGCGAACCAGCCGTCCGCGTCGATGCGGTCGGGCTGCCCCTCGTCGAGGTAGCCGGCCATCAGCTGCGGTCCGCGTATCTGGACTTCGCCGGTGGACCAGGGCTGGACGGGGCGCCCTGTCGTCAGGTCGACGAGGCGGCACTCGGTGTCCGCGACGACGGTGCCGACGGTGCCGGGGCGGTAGCGGTCGGGCCGCTGGCAGTGTGTCAGCGGGGAGAGTTCGGCCATGCCGTAGCCCTGGATGACAGGGACGCGGAGCCTTTGTCGCAGGGTGCGGGCGGCCTGTGGCCTGAGCGCGGCTCCGCCGGACAGTACGGCGCTCAGGCGCAGCCCCCGCGGGATGCCCCGGGCCAGGCGCTCGTCCGCGGCGAGGGCGTGCAGACGCGCGGGCAGCCCGTAGTAGTGCGTGGCCCCCGCATCGGCGGCGGCCGTCAGGGACACCATCGGGTCGGGGTCCTGGCACAGCACCTGGCAGGCGCCCGCGTACAGGGCCGAGTTGAGGTGCATGACGTGGTAGAGCGGCAGGTGGTTGAGGGTGACGGAGTCGGCGCTCAGGCCGTGCGCGAGGGCGGTCTGCCGGGCGTTGGCGACCAGATTGCGGTGGGTGAGCAGGACTCCTTTGGGGGCGCCGGTCGTGCCCGTGGTGAACTGCACGCACGCGACGGCGCCGGGGTCCGGTGGCGGGCCCGCCTGCCAGGGGCGCGCCTGGTCGAGTGCCGCGTGCAGCGGCACGGTGCCGTCGGGTACGGCGCCGTCGGGTGTGTCGGTGACCACGACGGCGCGCAGCGAGGGCAGTTCGTGCCGGATCGCGGTGATCAGTGGGGCGGTGGCCGACGGGACGAGGGCGATCTCGACCCGGCCGGCGGCCAGCACGTGCCGAAGACCTTCCTGGGCGGTGAGCGGGTTGATCAGGACGACGGTGGCGCCGGCCCGTATGACCCCGTGGTACGCGGCGGCGAACTCAGGGGCGAGGACGTGGGCGACGCCGACCCGGGTGCCGGGCCCGGCGCCCGCGGTCCCGCCCAGCCACCCGGCGATCCGGTCGGTGTACGCGTCGAGTTCGGCGAACCGCAGGGTGCGGGTCGTGGTGCGCACGGCGACACCCTCGGGGTGGCGCCGTGCCGCGCGGCGCAGCAGGCCGTCCACCGGAAGGTCTCCGTGCGGGAAGTCGCGCACCGTGTCTCCTCATCTCTGTCTCCACTCGCGGCGACGAGCGCCGCCGAACGGTTTTCAGCGTCCGGCGGGGCGCTTGAGGAGCCGTCGAAGAACACTCGACCTGTGCCGCAGGCAGGGGCGTGAACCACTCGAGGGCACTGCCGGGAGAGGGGCACGGGCCGGGGCGGGTGCGGACGGTGCGTGACCGGTCGGGGCCGGCGGCTGCGGGCTTCAGGCGCGGCAGAGCGGCAGGCCGCCGTGGTATTGCGCCATCTCGCGGAACAGGGCCGGAATGTCCAGTGGGGCGCCGGGCGGCGCGCCTTGCTGCTCTGCGTAGGCGCGGTGCAGATTGGGCACCAGGCGTTCGGAGTCGAGGAGTTCGGCGTACGGGCCTGGGCCCGCCTCCCGGGCGAGCTGGAGGGGGGTCAGCCCGGCGGCCAGGCCCTCGCGGGCCAGCCGTTGCAGGCGGCGGAGGTAGCCCTCGTCGGCGTCGAGGAGCTCGGGGCCACCGACCGGGCCGTGGCCGGGGACGACCGTGAGCGGGTCCAGTGTGCGCAGAGTGTCGAGCGCGTGCAGCGAGCCGCTCACTGAGCCCATCGGGCAGAAGGGAGTGACGCCGGACATCACCACGTCGCCCGCGAACAGGACCCGCTGCCGGGGCAGCCACACCACGGTGTCGCCGGTGGTGTGGGCGGGCCCCACATGGAGCAGCTCGGCGCGCACCGGCCCCACGCGCAGGGTCATCCGCTCCTGGTAGGTGACCTGCGGGACGACGACTTCGAGGTTGCCCCAGCGCACATCGGGCCACAGTCCGGCCAGATGCAGTCCGGCCGCTTCGGCCTCGGTGCGGGCCCGTTCGTGGCCGACCACGACGGCTTCGGGGAAGACGAAGTTGCCGAAGGTGTGGTCGCCGTGGAAGTGCGTGTTCACGAGGAGCCGGGGCGGCCGCCGCGTGACACCCAGTACCTGGCGTCGCAGGTTCAGGGCCCGCGTCTGGGTGGCGACGGTGTCCACGAGGGCGCTCTGGCCGCCGCCGAGAAGCAGCCCGGCGTTGTTCAGGCACCAGCCGCCGTCGGGCTGTAGGTAGGCCAGAACGCCGTCGCCGACCTCGGTGAGCCGGCCGTCCGGCATCTCAGGCCGTGGCCCGGGCCGCGAGGGCGGCGTTGACCAGGTCGAGGTACTGGCGCGGGGTCTGTGCCTCGTCGAGGGCCTCCTCGTCGAGTGTCACCTCCAGGTCGCGCTCGATGACCCCGGTGACCTGGAGCAGGGCCAGTGAGTCGTAGCCCAGGTTCAGGAAGAGGGTGTCCAGGGCCGCCTCGTCCAGGGGCACTGACCCGCCGTCACCGGCCGCGTCGCGGAGCAAGGTGGCCAGGTCCGTCAGTTGAAGGCGTTCCACGATGTGCCCCCTCCTCGTCCTTGGATCCGTCCTCGGATCCGTGCTGGGATTGGTTTCGGGTCGGTTCTCGGCTGGTTCTCACAAGTGGCACGGCTACCGCGGTGTCCCGCGCACGAGGGCCGCCGCGTTGAACCCTCCGCGTCCGCGGGCCAGGACCAGCGCGTGCCGCAGCCCGGCCGGGCGTGCGGCGCCCGTCACCAGGTCCACGGGGCAGTCGCCGGCGAGCGGTCCGGCGCGGG
>NZ_JAAGLN010000298.1 GCF_010548145.1 Streptomyces sp. SID10853 | reverse complement strand
CAGGGCGGTGAGCAGGTCGGCCACCCCGGTCGCTGCGGCGCCTGAACCGGCCACGAGCACGGCGCGGGGCCGCCCCTCCGGTTTCAGGTCGGCCAGTCCGGCCTCGGCCGCGTGCCTGGCGGCGGTACGGACACGGGCTCCGGCCTCGGCCGCGCCGCGGAGGAGTCCCCGGCGGTCGGCTCGGGCCAGGGCTTCCGGGGCGTCGAGCAACGACTCGTCGAGCATCGGGGTCTGCCTCCGATTCGCCTTGCGTGTACGGGGTGCGTGCGTGGGGCCGCGGGCCTCGCCCGCGCGGAACTTGCCTACGCGGGACTTGCCTACGCGGGGCGGCGGGCCTCGTCGACGAGCAGGACCGGGATGCCGTCGCGGACGGGGTACGCGAGGCCGCACTCCTTACCGGTGCAGATCAGCTCCGGGTTCTCCTCGGCTGCCGACTGGTCGTCGAGCGGGGAGTGGCAGACCGGGCAGGCGAGGATCTCCAGGAGACCGGCTTCGAGCGGCATGGGGGTGGTCCCTTCGAACATACGGTTTGGGCCAGGTCAGCGTACCGCCGGGGCGGGGCGGGTGCGGGGCATCCGCCGGTGCCGTCACCCGGTCCCGCGCACCAGCCCGAGGACCTCGTCGCGGACCTCGGCCATGGTCGTCTCGTCCCGTGCCTCCACGTTCAGCCTCAGCAGCGGCTCGGTGTTGGACGGGCGGAGGTTGAACCACCAGTCGGCGGAGGTCACCGTCAGGCCGTCCAGGGCGTCCGTCGTGATGCCGTCGCGGTGTTCGTACGCCTCCCTGACCAGTGCGGTGCTGGCCGCCTGGTCGGTGACCTCGGAGTTGATCTCGCCCGAGCCGGTGTAGCGGTCGTAGGGGGCGACCAGTTCGGAGAGGGTGCCCGGCTGGTTGCCGAGTGCGGCCAGGACGTGGAGCGCGGCGAGCATGCCGGTGTCGGCGTTCCAGAACTCGCGGAAGTAGTAGTGCGCCGAGTGCTCGCCGCCGAAGATCGCCCCGGTCGTGGCCATCTCCTGCTTGATGAAGGAGTGCCCGACCCGGGTGCGGACGGGGGTGCCGCCGTTCTCCCGTACGACTTCGGGGACCGACCAGGACGTGATCAGGTTGTGGATGACCGTGCCGCCGGGGTGCGCCGCCAGTTCGCGGGCGGCCACCAGCGCGGTGATGGCGGACGGTGAGACGCCGTCGCCCCGCTCGTCGATGACGAAGCAGCGGTCCGCGTCGCCGTCGAAGGCCAGGCCGAGGTCGGCGCCGGTCTCGCGGACCTTCGCCTGGAGGTCGACCAGGTTGGCCGGGTCCAGCGGGTTGGCCTCGTGGTTGGGGAACGTCCCGTCCAGCTCGAAGTAGAGGGGGATCACATCGAGCGGGAGCGGGGCGAGGACGGTGGGGACGGTGTGGCCGCCCATGCCGTTCCCCGCGTCCACCACGACCTTCAGCGGGCGGATCGCCGAGAGGTCGACCAGGGAGAGGAGGTGGGCCGCGTACTCCTTCAACGTGTCACGCTCGGTGACGGTTCCCGGCGTCGCCGTGGTCTCGGGGGCGCCTGTCGCGGACCAGGTCTCGACGAGCGTACGGATCTCGGCGAGGCCGGTGTCCTGGCCGACCGGGGAGGCTCCGGCCCGGCACATCTTGATGCCGTTGTACCTGGCCGGGTTGTGCGAAGCGGTGAACATCGCCCCGGGCAGACCGAATTGTCCGGACGCGAAGTACAACTGGTCGGTCGAGCAGAGGCCGATGAGGGTGACGTCGGCGCCGCGCGCCGCCGCACCGCGCGCGAAGGCGCCGGACAGGCCGGGCGACGAGGGGCGCATGTCGTGGCCGACGACGATCGCCGACGCGTCCGTCACCTGGACGAAGGCGGCCCCGAACAGTTCGGCGAGCGACTCGTCCCACTGGTCGGGCACGACCCCTCGCACGTCGTACGCCTTCACGACCTGTGACAAATCGACAGCACCAGCCACGTCGGTCCTCCTGATATCCGCTCGGTCCGTCACGGGTCCATCGTCCGCCACGGGCCCATCAAACTACCTGGAGGAATCGGGACTCTCCGCGAGCCGGAGCGGGCCGCCGGGCGCGCGCCGTAGGCAGGCGCCCTCCCGCAGTCGCGCTCCTACGGCAGCATCCAGTCCAGCAGCGCCGTGCTCTGCGCGGTGACGATCAGACACATCACCAGCAGCAGCCCCAGACTCCACGGCAGCACCTTGCGCAGCAGATCGCCCTCCTGCCCCTTGAGCCCCACTGCCGCGCACGCGATCGTCAGGTTCTGCGGGGAGATCATCTTGCCCAGCACCCCGCCCGAGCTGTTGGCGGCCGCCAGCAGTTGCGGGGAGAGCCCCGACTCGTGTGCGGCGGACACCTGGAGTGCGCCGAAGAGGGCATTGGACGAGGTGTCGGATCCGGAGACGGCGACCCCGAACCAGCCGAGCACGGGTGAGAGGAAGGCGAGTCCGGCGCCCGCGGCGGCGACGAAGTGGCCGATGGTGGCGGCCTGTCCGGAGAGGTTCATGACATACGCGAGCGCCAGGACGGAGGTGACCGTGAGGATCGCGTACCGCAGTTCGCACACGGTCGCCGCCCACTCCCGGAGCGCGGCCCCCGCCCGTACGCCGATGACCGCAGCTGTCAGCACCCCCGCGAAGAGGACCAGCGTCCCGCCGGTCGAGATGAGCGGGAGCGAGAAGACATTGCCGGAGACCGGCTTCCCGCCGGGGCCCGCGACATGGAGGAACGGCCAGTCGAAGAGCTGGGTCGCGCGGTCGAACAGCCGCTTCACGGGCGGGATCTGGGCGAGCGAGAAGATCACGACGATCAGCCCGTACGGGGCGTAGGAGCGCACCACTTCGCGCCGGGGATCGGCCCCCTCCAGGTCGGCGCTGCGTTCGCCGGTGAGTACGGCGGCCCGCACCGGTTCCGCGACCGGCCTGCGGGCGCCCGGCACGGCCATCAGGGCGGCGGCCCCGACCAGCGCGGCCAGGATGTCGGCGAGCTGCACGGAGACGAAGTTCGACGCGGCGAACTGGGCCGCGGCGAAGGCGACTCCGCAGACCAGCGCGGGCGCCCAGGTCTCACGGAGTCCGCGCCTGCCGTCCACGATGAACACCAGCAGCAGCGGTACGACGAGGGCGAGCAGCGGGGTCTGCCGGCCGACGACCGAGGCGACCGTGTGCAGCGGCACTCCGCCGACCTGTGCGAGCGTCACCACGGGGGTGCCCATGGCGCCGAAGGCGACCGGTGCGGTGTTGGCCACGAGGGCGACGACGGCGGCGCGCGCCGGATCGAAGCCGAGCGCCACCAGCATCACCGCGCAGATCGCCACCGGGGCACCGAACCCGGCGAGCGCTTCCAGCAGCGCGCCGAAGCAGAAGCCGATGACGAGGGCCTGGATGCGGGGGTCGTCGGAGAACCGGCCGAAGGAGCGCCGCAGGATGTCGAAGTGCCGGGTGCGGACCGTCATCCGGTACACCCAGAGGGCGTTGACGACGATCCACAGGATGGGGAAGAGGCCGAAGAGCGCCCCCTGGACGCCCGAGGAGAGCGTCTGGTCGAGCGGCATGCCGTACGCGAACAGGGCGACCAGGACCGCGACGGCCAGCCCGGCCAGGCCGGCCCAGTGGGCTTTCATCCGGACGGCGCCGAGCAGCACCATGACGGTGAGCAGCGGCAGGGCGGCGGTGAGTGCGGACAGGGCGAGTGAATCGGCTACGGGTTCCAGCGGCTGCACAAACACAGGGCCTCGATCCTCCGGGTGGAGGAATGCTCATGTTCATGGCAACCGGAAGTCAATGATCCGGACAGGATGCGGAGCCGACGGGCAGAAGCGGGGCCAGGAACAGCCGGCCGGAGCGGGGCGGCGGGCAGGGGTGGCAAAACGGTGTGACAGACAGGGGCGGCAGCGGGAGCGGTGGACCGGACAGGGGCGGCAGAGCGGCCCGCTCAGGGCTCCGGGGAGCGCAGTACGCGGAGGTGTCCCCGGCGCCCGCTCTCGGTCTGACCGGCCTGGCGTGCGCCGCCCCCGGGCTCGGGAGCGCGCTCGTGCGGCCTGGCGGCTTCCCGTACGGCGTTGGCGAGCGCTTCGAGATCGTCACCGCTGGGCCTGGCCGGGGCCGAGCCGTCGGTGAGACGGACGACCTCCCAGCCGCGCGGGGCGGTCAGCCGCTCGCCGTGCTCGGCGCACAGGTCGTAGCAGTGGGGCTCAGCGTAAGTCGCGAGCGGACCGAGGACCGCGGTCGAGTCGGCGTAGACGTACGTCAGCGTCGCGACGGCGGGGCGGCCGCACGCGGTGCGAGAACAGCGACGTACAGGGCTCACGGTATGGGACGGTACCGCACTCTTGAGCGGGCCGCGACGACTCACCCCGGCGTCACTCCACCGTGTCGTGGTGCGAAGCCCGCCCCGCCCGCCCCGGCGGCAACTCGCTTGACCTGCACGGGTACAGGCGCATACAGCGAGTGACGAATCGAATCCAGTCATCCGCCCATCGATATCCAGTCAAGTGCTGTGAGATCACCGATCGAAAGCGGCTGGGCTGCCGGTCGTGAACTTGTCCGGAATGCTCATTCCGCGACATGACGGCTGCACCACGGCCGTCGGCATCGCCGCGCTCCACGGAGAGCTACCCTGCGTCAGTGATGGACAGCTCACTACCGCCCCAGCCCGCCGAGCCCAGGCCGCGCCGCCGCGACCGGCACGGCCGGGGGATGCGCGGGCCCGTGGCCCCTCCGCAGGTCCCGCTCTCGGCCAGCCGCGGGGACTCCTTCCGCGATCTTGTGGCGGACTCCGTGGAGCGCCTGGAACGGCGCTGGCCGCAACTCTCCGAGGTCGACTTCCTGGTGCTCGACGTCCCACGCGTCGATGGTGCCGACAGCGCCGACGAGTGGCCGGGCGAGACAACCGTGCCGCTCGGCAACGCGGTCTCGGCGGAGAAGGACAGCCCCGCGCGGATCGTCGTCTACCGGCGCCCCGTCGAGATCCGCACCAAGAACCGCGACGAGCGGGCGCTGCTGGTGCACGAGGTGGTCGTGGAGCAGGTCGCCGAACTGCTCGGCCTGGCACCGGAGTCGGTCGACCCGCGGTACGGACAGGACTGAGCCGCACATCGGCCGGCCCCCGTCGGCGCCCCCGTCGGCCGGCCCCCGGCCTGACCACTGGCCGGTCCCGCCGGCCGGCCCCCGTCAGTCGTCCAGCAGTGACAGGTCCTGCTGGGCGTGCGGCACCGAGACCGTCCCCCGGTCGTCGGGCAGCGTCTGCACCGTGAACATCGGGACCCCGTCCTGCGGGAGTTCGAGCATGCGCGAGGCGTAGACCGGGCCGCCGCCCGCCTCCGGCTCGACCGTCAGCGCGTACGAGCCCTTGAGACCGGGCGGCGGGGTCGGCTTGACGGCCAGCGTCGTACCGCCCTTGACGGTGTACTCCTTGACGGCCTGCGAGCCGCCGCCGCTGCCCGCCGACGACGTGACCCGCACCTTCGCCGTCGCGCCGGGCGCCGCCAGCGAAAGGACCGAGCCCTTGGACCTGTTGTCGGCCGCCGAAGCCCGGTCGCCCACCGGTGCGGTCGCCGGGATGAAGGCGGTCTCCTGCTTGCTGCCCTTGCCGCGCACCACGCGCAGGGCGGCCACCACGGGCGTCTTGCCGCCGCCCGACGGAGAGAGCACCAGCGAGCCCGCCGCACCCCTTGTCACATCGCCCAGGTCGGCCGATGTGGTCATGCCCGCCTTGAGGTGCAGCGTCTCGTGGCCGGCCGGGGTGATCGTGCCGTCGGCGCCGGCCAGCTGGATCTTGAGGTCCACGTCGTCCGACCCCGGGGCGAGTGCCACCAGGCGTACCGAGGTGGCGTCCGCCGGGATCCCGGGGAGCACCAGCTTGTCGGCCGGGGCCGTGGAGGCGGGCAGCCAGTCGCTGCCGAGCTTGTCGTCCATGGACTGCACCACGGCGCCGACCCTGCCGCTGCGGGTGCTGACATGGACGGTGAGGTTCTCGGCCGGGTCGGGCGCCAGCGTCGAGAGCAGGACCGGGACCGTCGACTTCGCGGGGACCGTGATCCCCTCCCCCACCTCGGACTTGACGGCGCCGTTCTTGCCGTACAGCTCGATGTCGGCGACGGCCGCGCTGTCGTCGGGGTTGGTGAGGTGCACATAGTCCTGGCGGGATGCAGCCGTGCTGGCGCCGGGGAACCAGAAGTCGGTGTTCGGCGCCGTGCAGTTGGTGCCGAGCACCCCGCGGGAGCCGCCGACATCGACCGTCGTGGTCTGCTGGACGGTCCAGCCGGGGGCCAGCGGGCCGTCGGCCGAGCCGATCAGGGCCGGGGTGTCGCCGCCGGACTCCTTGTCGACGACGGGCTTGCCCGGCTGCTTGAGGGTCACCACCGGCTTCCCCTGGCCGGACGCGCCGCCCTTGCCCTCGGCGTCCTTGCCCTTCTTGCCGTCCTTCTTGCCGTCCTTCTTCCTGTCCGCACCGGTGACGGACGGCAGCAACTGCGCGTCACCGGCCGTCCCACCGCCCTTGCCCGCCGGGGTGAAGGCGGTGTACGAGGTCTCGGCCAGGTCGGAGGTGCTGGGCACCGGGCAGACCAGGCTGGAGCGCTCGACCGGCAGCCGGGCCGCGGCCTGCTGCGCGGGGGCGGCGTCGGACGGTGCGGCGACCACGGCGAACCCGGTGATGGCCGCGAGGGCTGCGACGGCCGCCGCGAGGGCGATGGCGGTGCGGTTCACTGGTTGCTCCCGTCGGGGCGGTGCTCGTTCTCGTCGGGGTAGGGCGGCTGCCGCGGTGGCTGCACATAGCCGTACGGGTCGTACTGGCCGTCGGGGTGCTGCTGGTACGGGTCGTACTGCTGCTGGCCCTCGGAGTACTGGCCCTCGGCGTACTGCCCCTCCGGGTACTGGCCCTCGGCGCCGTACGGGGCGCCCTGGCCGTACTGACCGGGGGCGTACTGGCCTTCGGTGCCGTACTGGCCGTCCCCGTACTGGCCTTCGCCGCCGTACTGCCCTTCGCCACCGCCGTACTGTCCGGCCGGGTACGGGCTGTAGTCGCCCGTCGTGTACGCGGGCTGCTCCCACTCGCCGTAGGCGGGCTGCTGGGGGATCTCCGTGCCGTACTGCGGGGCGAAGCCTCCGTCGGCGGGGGGCGCGGCGTCCGCCGCCGGGTCCGCGCCGGGATCCGCGGGGCCCGCCGGGGCGTACG
>NZ_JAAGLN010000297.1 GCF_010548145.1 Streptomyces sp. SID10853 | reverse complement strand
CTCTCCCCGCCACACCCGGCGCCGTGCGCCCGCCGTACTTCACGCCACGTGCCCGCCCTGCGGCGACGACACGCGGCCATACCCCGGACGCAGCGCGCCCACGCACTAGTCGACCGGGCTGACCTCCCGGCCCGCGTCCTCACCGCTGCCGCCGACCGCCTCGTCCTGCGCGTCGGCCACCGGCGTCCTGCCGGCCGCCCGGCCGCCGTCCCTGCGGTCCAGCACTCCGAGTGCCCGCTGCGCCAGCGGATGCGTACGCACCAGCTCGCCCAGTGACGTCGACCCACGGGTGATCCCGGCGAACGCCTTCCAGGCCGGCCGGAACCCGGTGATCACCCCGTGCAGCATCCCCGGACGGCGCTCGAACACCTTCAGCATCCGGCGCCCGACCGCCATCTCGACGCCCAGACCCGCCTTGATGGCGAAGGCGTAGTTCAGCGCCTGGCGGCGGGCGTCCACGGCGTCATGCGCCTCGGCGACCCGGACCGCCCACTCGCCGGCCAGCCGGCCGGAACGCAGCGCGAACGAGATCCCCTCACGCGTCCACGGCTCCAGCAGCCCGGCCGCGTCCCCGCACACCAGCACCCGGCCGCGGGACAGCGGCGAGTCCTCGCTGCGGCACCGGGTCAGATGGCCGGACGAGACGGACGGCTCGAAGCCGGCCAGCCCCTGCCGGGCGATGAAGTCCTCCAGGTACCGCTTGGTGGCCGCACCCTCACCGCGCGCCGAGATCACGCCGACGGTGAGCGTGTCGCCCTTGGGGAACACCCAGCCGTAACTCCCCGGGATGGGGCCCCAGTCGATGAGGACGCGTCCCGACCAGTCCTCCGCGACCGTCGGCGGAACCGGGATCTCGGCCTCAAGACCGAGATCCACCTGGTCCATCTTCACCCCGACATGGGCCCCTATCCGGCTGGCGCTGCCGTCGGCGCCGACGACCGCGCGGGCCAGCACCGTCTCGCCGTCGGCGAGGACGACCGCGACCGTGCGCCGGTCGGGCACGGCGGACCCGTGCTGCTCGACACGGGAGACGGCGACGCCGGTGCGGACCTCGGCGCCCGCCTTCTGCGCCTCCTCGACCAGCCCCTGGTCGAACTCGGGCCTGTTGATGAGCCCGAAGAGCATCTGCTTGGACCGGCGGGTACGGGTCATCCTGCCGTTCATCGAGAACGTCACCGCGTACACCCGGTCGCGCAGCGGCAGTTCGAATCCCGGCGGCAGGGAGTCGCGCGACGGCCCGATGATGCCTCCGCCGCAGGTCTTGTAGCGCGGCAACTCGGCCTTCTCCAGCAGGAGAACCCTCCGTCCCGCCACGGCAGCGGCATACGCCGCGGAGGCACCGGCCGGACCTGCTCCGACCACCACCACATCCCATACCGGCTGGTCGTGCTCCGTGCCCGCGTCTGCGTTCTCGCTGCTCACGATGTGCTGCTGCTCCTGATCCGACCAGTGGCCCGTGCTTGTCGACGGCATACTACGGCGCGCTGCCGGCCGACCCCGCTGTGGGAGGATCGGTCAGCCCGCAAACGAACGCATGTGTGCACACACGTACACGTACTTCAACGTCGCACCCACGAGGAGCGTGCCCATGACCGCGAATCCGATTGCCGAGACCGTCGCCTCGCTGATGCCCCGCGCACAGGCGGAGCTGACCGAGCTGGTGGCCTTCAGGTCGGTCGCGGATCCGGCGGTCTTCCCCAGGAGCGAGTGCGAGGGCGCGGCCGAGTGGGTCGCGGGGGCGCTGCGCGCCGAGGGCTTCCAGGATGTCGCGCTCCTCGACACCCCCGACGGCTCCCGTTCTGTCTACGGTCTGCTGCCCGGCCCCGAGGGTGCGCCGACGGTACTGCTGTACGCGCACTACGACGTCCAGCCGCCGCTCGGCGAGGACGCCTGGCTCTCCCCGCCGTTCGAACTGACCGAGCGGAACGGCCGCTGGTACGGGCGCGGGTCGGCCGACTGCAAGGGCGGGTTCATCATGCATCTGCTCGCGCTGCGCGCCCTGCAGGCGAACGGCGGCGTCCCGGTCTCCGTGAAGGTGATCGTCGAAGGCTCGGAGGAACAGGGCACCGGCGGTCTCGAACGGTACGCCGAGGCCCACCCCGAGCTGCTCACGGCCGACGCCGTCGTCATCGGCGACAGCGGGAACTTCCGGGTCGGCCTGCCGACCGTCACGGCCACGCTGCGCGGGATGACGATGCTCCGCGTCCAGCTGGACACCCTGGAGGGCAATCTGCACTCCGGCCAGTTCGGCGGCGCGGCGCCCGACGCGCTCGCCGCGCTGATCCGGCTGCTGGACTCGCTGCGCGCCGATGACGGTTCGACGGTGATCGACGGTCTGGCCTCGGACGCCGTGTGGGACGGACTCCAGTACCCGCAGGAGGAGTTCCGCCGGGACGCGAAGGTCATCGACGGTGTGGAGCTGATCGGCGGCGGCACGGTGGCCGACCGTATCTGGGCGCGCCCCGCCGTCACCGTCATCGGTATCGACTGTCCCGCTGTCGTGGGTTCGACGCCTTCGGTGCAGGCGAGCGCACGGGCCCAGGTCAGCCTGCGGGTGCCGCCGGGCACCGACGCGGCCGACGCGACCGAGCTGCTGACCGCGCACCTCGAGGCGCACACACCGTGGGGCGCGCGGCTCTCGGTGGAGCAGGTCGGCCAGGGCCAGCCGTTCCGTGCCGACACCAGCAGCCCCGCGTACACCGCGATGGCCGACGCGATGCGTGTCGCGTACCCGGGCGAGGAGATGCAGTCGGCGGGCCTGGGCGGCTCGATCCCGCTCTGCAACACGCTGGCCACGCTCTACCCGGATGCGGAGATCCTGCTGATCGGGCTGAGCGAGCCCGAGGCGCAGATCCACGCCGTGAACGAGAGTGTCTCGCCCGAGGAGCTGGAGCGGCTCTCCGTCACCGAGGCGCACTTCCTCGTCAACTACGCGCGGTCGAAAAAGGCGTAGGACCGTCCGGGCACGCGTCAGCCCACCGGCACCCCGGCCTCCAGATTGAGCACGGCCGAGCGTTCCCGGGCGCGCAGGGCCCAGCGCAGCCGCTGGTACCGGTTGGGGGGCAGCAGCTGGGCCGCGTCCTGTTCACTGACGAATCGCCAGCCGCGCAGTTCGGAGCCTGGCAGCAGCAGCCGCCCGGCCTCCGCGCTGTCGAGGCGGCCGCCGTCGAAGAGGAGCCGCAGACCGCCGTAGCCGGGTGGCGCCGGCGGCTCCCAGTCGACCACGAGGAGCCTCGGGACATGCCCGAGTTGTATCCCTATCTCCTCGGCCACCTCCCGGATGCCCGCCCGCGCAGGCGCCTCGCCGTTCTCGACCACGCCGCCGGGGAACTCCCAGCCCGGCTTGTACGTCGGGTCGACGAGCAGCACCCTGTCCTGCTCGTCGAAGAGGAGGACACCGGCGGCGAGCGTCTCCGATGTCGGCTCCGGGGTCTGGACGATCTCGCACTCCCCGGCGGCCCCGGAGCGCAGTGCCTCGGCGATGCGCTCGGCGGTCGCGGCCGGGGTCAGCGCGGTGTTGTCGACGGTGTGGGCGTCGGCGGTGAGCCAGCCGAGTGCCGTGCGGTACGGCTCGATGTGCTCGTAGGACCACTGCCGTACGCGCTCGCTGGCCTCGGGGTCGTCCGGAGTCTCCACGCGCCCGGCGATACGTTCGCGCAGGATCGTTTCCTCTGTTGCCAGCAGCACATGACAGACCGGAATCCGGCGGGAGGCGAGCCCGCCGAAGATCTCGTCGCGGTACTCCTGTCTCAGCAGCGTCATCGGCACCACGAGCACCCCGCCGACATCGGCGAGGAGCGCGGCAGCGGTGTCGACCACCATGCGCCGCCAGACCGGCAGATCCTGGAAGTCGCCGACCTCGGCCAGTCTCTTCTGCGGCAGCAGGAGACGCAGCGCCCCGCCGAGCACCTCGGGGTCGTAGAAGGTGCTGTTCGGGATCAGGTCGATCAGTTCCCGCGCGGTGCTCGTCTTGCCCGCACTGAACGCACCGTTGATCCAGACGATCACGGTTCCCCCTCTTCGCCTAGGCCCCAGTGGTTTGCCCGCAACACCCTGCCACGGAAACCCGGTTGGGCGGCATGGTGCATCGGCCGGGCGATTCGCCGTACGGCCGCCGCCTGGGCCCGGACGCACGGGGCCCGGCGGGACGGACAGCAGGGATGCCCAGGGCGGGCCCTGGGCATCCTGCGTCAGCGGCAGGTACCGCCTGCGGTTCAGTGGTTGAAGGACGATCCCAGCGTGGCGTTCGCCGGGTCGGTGCCGAGCGTGCCGGCGCCGAAGGTCATCGAACCGGTGGCGGTCGTGCCGCCGGTGCTGCCCGGCAGAACCCAGATCGATCCCGCGTTGTCGTTCTCGCCGGGTGAGCCGATGGCCAGCTCGGCCCGGCCGTCGGCGTTGGCGTCCACCAGCGAGGTCGCCCCGCCGAAGGCGTCATTGGGCTCCGCGGCGCCGCCGATACCGGCGGTGTCCTGGGTGAACCCCTTCGACCCGGTTCCGGTGGGTCCGCTCGCGCTGCCGCGCAGGACGATCACCTGTCCGGCCTTCGCCTTGGTGCCGAGGGCCTCACCGGGCACGCCGACGGCGATGTCGCCGTAACCGTCACCGTCGGTGTCGCCGACCGAGACCGCCGTGCCGAACTTGTCGCCCACCTCGGACGCCCCGGGGACCCCCGCGCTGTCCTGGCTGAACGCCTTGGCCTTGGTGCCCTGCGGCCCGGAAGCCCCGCCGGGGATGTACATGATCATGCCGCCCTTGGCGAGCGGCAGGTCGACATCGCTGTCGTAACCCTCCACCGGACGGCCGACAACGATGTCGGCGTAACCGTCGTGGTTCACGTCGCCCGTGGTGACGTGCTCGCCGCCCTGGACCCGGTTGCCCTTCGCGTCCTCGACGATCTTCGGCGCGCCGAAGCCGTCCGCCGTCCCGGGCAGGAAGCGCACGCGGCGGGCGTCGTACTCGTCACCGTCGTTGACCGTGCCGACCAGGTCGGTGATGCCGTCACCGGTGACGTCGCCGGCCGCGATGTCGAGGTACCGGGTGTCCTCGGTGTCCCGGACGATCGAGGTGCTCTTCGCCGACCCGTCCCGCTCGAACGGGCCGGAGAACACCCGCAGATGCTGATTGCCCGCGACGGTCACCACGTCCTGGCCGCCGTCGCCGTTGAAGTCGCCGACGGCCAGCTTCCCGCCGATGGCCCCGGAGTCGGTGTCCCCATCGGCCAGCACCGCACCGCCGGTCAGGCCGGTTGCGCTCCCCCAGACCACGGTGAGCGTGCCGAGCTTCCCGAGGCCCGCGTCCTCGTTCGCGGCGCCGACGATGAGGTCCGTGTAGCCGTCGCCGTCCAGGTCGGCGGAGGCGATGGCGCTGCCGAAGGCGTCGCCCGACTCGGCGGAGTCCGGGATGCCTGCGGAGTTCTGGCTGATGACCTGCTTGGAGGCCGTGTTCACACCGGACTTGGAGCCGTACGTCACACCGACGTATCCGGCGCCCTTCTTGCCTCCGACGGTGGCCGACGGTGCGGTGAAGGCGGTATCGGCGTAGCCGTCGCCGTTGAAGTCGGCCTTCTTGGCGGTTCCGGCCGCCGGCGCGGACTGTGCGGACGCTATGGACGACGATGGCGCGGCTTGGGCTGCCGGCACGGCGACAGCGGCGGACACCACTGCTACGGCGATGGCCACACCTGCGCCCAGGGCTCGGGAATGCACACGAACTCCGATCTTTCGAAAATGCTCTTGGAAAGTGCTTCCCTTCCCCTGACACACGAGAGCCCGCGATGGTTGCATCCGCCAACACATTGCCGGAGCGTTCCGGTCCGGATGGGCCGGATGGGCCGGTTGACCCTGACCCGGCGTCAGGGGCCACGCTGGGCAACGCACCGTTCCCACTCCGGGAACCGGTCGCCATACGGAAGGCGGTCGTCACATGGGGTACTCGGTAGGGCAGGTCTCGGGCCTCGCCGGTGTCACCGTGCGCACTCTGCACCACTACGACAGGACGGGTCTGCTCTCACCGGGCGCCCGCAGCCCGGCCGGTTACCGGCTCTACAGCGACACCGATCTGGCCCGGCTCCAGCAAATCCTCTTCTACCGCGAACTGGGCTTCGCGCTGGACGAGATCAGCGCCATCCTCCGGGACCCGCAGACCGATGCCATGGACCGGCTGCGGGCCAGGCACCGGCTGCTCACCGAGCAGATCGCCGAGCTGCGGCGGCTGGCGGACCTCGCCGAGCGCGCCATGGAGGTGCAGTGCACCGGTGTGGAGCTGACCCCCGAGGAACGCTCCGACGTGTTCGGAGAGGTCGCCTTCGATCTGAGCTACGCCACCGAGGCGCAGCTCAAGTGGCAGGACAGCGAGGCCCACCGGCACTCCATGTCCAGTGCCGCCGCGCACACCAAGGAGGACTGGAAGCGGATCATGGCCGAGGCGCAGACCTGGCGGACCCGGCTCACCCGGGCCTTCGACGCCGGTGCGGCGCCGGACGGGGAGACCGCCGTGGAGCTGGCCGAGGAGCACAGGCGGCACATCGGCCGCTGGTTCACCCCCTGCCCCGCCGACGTCCACACCAGGATCGCCGACGACTTCGCCGCCGACCCGCGGGCCTTCGCACTCGTCGTACCGCCCTCCGAACAGCGTCCAGGGCTGGCCGCGTTCCTGCGTACGGCGGTGCACGCCAACGCCGTACGCGGGGCCACGCCCGAGTCCGGTCGGGAGCGGTCGTGAAGATCCTTGTCGCAGCAGCCGGATCGTACGGGGACATCGCCCCGTACACGGGTCTCGGCGCCCGTCTCCAGCAGGCCGGGCACGAGGTCGCGCTGGCCGCCGACGCCTCCTTCGCGCCCCTGGTGGAGTCCGCCGGGCTGACACTGCGGCCGCTCCCGGCCGACCCGCACCGGGAGCAGGGCGGCGGCTCACTGCTGCGGACGGCCGCGGGCTTCGTCCGGGAGCTGGGTACCGGGCTCGCCGGCGCGGTGTCACAGGACACCGGACTGCTGCTGCTCTCGACCACCACGGCGCCGCTCGGGCTGCAGCTGTCGGAGGCCCTGGGCATCCCCTCGCTCGGGGTGTATCTCCAGCCGGCCGAGCCCACCCGTGAGTTCGCACCCGTGGTGGGCGGGGCCCGCTCGCTCGGCCGGTGGGGCAACCGTGCGGCGGGGCGGTTCTCGCAGCGTGTGGTCGACCGGCTGTACCGGGACGCCGTACGCGCGCTCCGCACGGAGCTGGGGCTGCCGCACGCGGGCGCCGGGGCGCTGCG
>NZ_JAAGLN010000296.1 GCF_010548145.1 Streptomyces sp. SID10853 | reverse complement strand
CCGACGCCCGGCGCACCCCGCCCGCCGAGACCGAGGCCCTGCTCACCGAGGAAGGGCTCGGCGCCGAGTTCGTGCCCGCCCGGCTCGGCGGCCGGCTCACCCGCGCCGACCTCCTCGCGCGCGCCCTGCGCCCCGTCTTCCGGCGGGATGTGGCGCTCGGCTTCGGACACGGGATCATCTCGCTGTTCGCCGCGGGCGCCGTATGGGCGCAGGGCGACGCACGTCAGCGCCAGGAAATGGCCGGCCTGCTGCTCGGCGGCGGCCGGGCCACGATCCTGCACCACGAACTCGCCCACGCCAACGCCATCCTGCGCCACGAGTTCACCGCCCGTCAGAGCCCGGACGGGTACCGGGTCGGCGGCCGCAAGGACGTCATCATCAACGCGCGCCGCGCCGGCCTCCAGGTCGTCTACGCCCGCACCGAGCCGGCCCGCGGACCACGCAGCCACTCCGTGCTGCTCCTGGACCCCGCCCGGCAGGACACGGCGCACCTGCGGCACCTGCCCCGCGTGGAGACATCCGGGATGCGCGGGGCGCTCTTCTCCGGCCTGGAGTTCACCGACTGCCCCGTGCCCGCTGACGCCCTGGTCGGCAGCCCCGGGGACGGCGTCGGGCTGGCCCTGCGCGCCTTCCAGGTGAACCGGAGCCTGATCTGCGGAGTCGTCACCGCGGCCGCCGGCACCGTGCTGCACTCCGCGGTGCGCGCCGCGACCGAGGACCGCGCCGGACCCGTCGCCAGACGGTGGCACAAGCCGCTCGCCGGGGTCTTCGCCGACCTGCTCGCCTGCGACGCCATGGCCACGGTGGTGCTGCGCGCCCTGAGCCTGCTGCCCGCGAGCGCCCACGTCCTCGCCGCCGCCGTCAAGTACGTCGTGCCGGACCTGCTGCGGGAGAACCTGGAGGAGCTCGCCACCGTCCTGGGCGCGCGCGGCCACGACCACGCGAGCCCCGAGTACGGGGCGCTCGACAAGCTCGTGCGCGACCTGCCCGTCGCCGGCCTCGGCCACGCCGGCAGCGCCTCCTGCCAAGCCGTCCTGGTGCCCCAGCTACGCGGCTTGGCCGAGCGGTCCTGGTTCGTCGAGCAGGAGCCGCCGCCGCAGCTGTTCGCCCCCCGGGCCGAACTCCCCGACCTGGACTACAGCCTGCTCGGCATCGCGGGCGGCGGCGACTTCATGGCCGCCTCCCTCGTCGCGAGCGCGGACCGGACCGCCGCGCTGCGCGGCCCCGGCGCACACCTCGGCGCGCTCGCCGGGGCGTTCGCCACCGAACTGCGCACCCTGCGAGAACAGTGCCGCCGTATCCCGCCCGGCGCCGCGGCCCTCAACGACCCGGCCGTCGTCCGGCTCAGCGACCGCTACGCCCGTGTCGCCGGCGCCGCCGCCGTCCTCGGAACCTGGGAGGGCCAGGACGGCACCGACCCGTTCCTCACCGACCCCGCGTGGGCCGTACTCGCCCTCACCAGAACCGGTCAACGCCTCAACATCCCAGTGCCCCAACTGCCCGACGGCGTACAGGACACCGTCCTGGGCGAGCTGCTGCGCCGGCACCGGGAAGGCCGCAGCTGCGACCTCGACGCGCTCGCATACACACCGTGATCCAACGACGAGATGCCGCAACATGCTCCAGGAAGGCGAGGCCATGACGACCACCGCACTGCCCGGCGCCGAGCGGATCAGCGCGCCGGTCCACGCCGCCGGCCCGGACGCACCCTGGCACCGGGTACGCGACGCCATGGACCGCCACGGCAACGCCGTCGTCCACACCACCTGGGGCGAATGGCTGACGGCCGCCGTCACCGACCCCGCGCTGCGCCCGCTGCTCGGCCACGACTGGCAGCGCTACCGGCGTACCCAGGACCCCACGATCCGCTACCGGTTCGTCGCCTCCCGGCTCGCCACCAAGTACACGGCGGCCGCCGCCCTGCGCACCGCACCGGCCGAGCTCGACCTCGCCTACAAGATCGGTGGACGGCCCTATCTGCGCGGCCTCGACCAGATCGACGTGAGCCTGACCCACACCGACGACGTGATCGCCGTCGGCATCAGCCGCAACGGGCGGATCGGCGTCGACGTCGAGCCCGCCGGCCGGCACATGTCATACGAGCTGCTGCACAACCACGTCCTGACACTCGCCGAGAAAGCCGAACTCGAACGGCTCCCCGAGCGGGAGCGCCCCGCACGGCTGCTGCGCCTGTGGACCCTGAAGGAGGCCTACACGAAAGCGCTCGGGCAGGGGCTCAGGCTGGACTTCACCGAGTTCGGCTTCACGGCCGACGGCGGCCACCTGCTCGCCCCGTGCGGCCGGCCCGCCGCCCACGGCGAGTGGGCGTTCGCCACACACCACATCCTGGGGCGCTACCTGCTGAGCGTCGCCTGCCACGACACAGGCCTGGCCACCTCGCACGACACGGCAGCCCACACCATGCTCGACGAGGGCTTCCTGGGCGCCGTCACCGAACTCCTCCCCTGACCACGACGCCCCTGCGCCCCTCAAGGCCGTCTTGAGCCCCGCTCAAGACACCAGGCATGGCGAGGCACGCCCGGTTAACGTACGAGAGCGGTCACCTCCCTCTGGGCCCGCCGCCCCACCCGTGCCGTACGACCGCCGGACCACCACCGTGTCAGCGCCGTATCAGGGCCGCGTGGGCAGGCCCCGCACACTCGTCCCGCACTCGTCGAGAGAGGGGAGGGAGGGGGTTCTCCACCCGCATGCACACCACGGCCACCAAGGCCGCGTACCGTGCGCCCGCGGCGCCCCCTACGACCATGACCACCGGCCACTCCTCGCACGCCACACCCGCACGGGCCACCCCCGGCGGGCCGATGACCGTCGTCGTGGACCTCGCCCGTCAGGGCGCGGACACACCGCCCGTCCTGGAACTGCGCGGCCCCGTCGACCCACACCGGATCGACGCCGCCCTCGACCGCCTGGACCGCCTGACCGCCAGGCCCGGCCGGAGCTGGCACCCGAGGCTGCGCCGTACCGGGCCCGGACACCACACCCTGCGCCTGACGGCCACCGGCCCGCACGAGCGCACCGGCACCACGGGCCCCGCCCCGTTCCCCACCGGGCTGCTCGCGGACCTGCTGACCGCCGGATCCGCCGGCCCCGGACCAACAGCACGCATCGAACCAACCCCGCTGCAACGGGAGTTGCTCGCCGATGCCGACGCACATCCCGGCATCGAGGGCTGGTGCGAGCAGCTCGCGCTCACCTGGCGCGGCCCGCTCGACCCGGGCCGCCTCGCCACCGCCTGGCAGTCGGTCGCCGAGCACGAGAAAGTGCTGCGGTCCGCCTTCGAGGATGGCCCCGAGCCGTGGATCGTGTGCCACGGCCGCACCGGGCCCGAGGTGCTCCGCTTCCCGCACGGCAGCGTGCGGTGGCCCGCACTGGTCGAAGCCGACCGGCGCCGCGGCCTCGACCCACGCGGAGAGGGACCGCTGCGCGTCACCGTCCTGGGCGGCGGCACCGACCCCGCCGGCCCCCAGGACACCGCGCCACCGGCCGGCGTGCTCCTCAGCTTCCACCCCGCCCTGCTCGACGACTGGAGCGTGCGCCTCCTGCTGCACCAGTTCTACCGTGCCTACCTGGCCGACGGCACGCTGCCCGGCGGCGAACGCCGGCCCGACCTCGGCGACTACGCGCGCTGGCTCGCCGCCCAGGACCCCGCTGCGGCCAAGGAGTTCTGGCAGGCGGCACCCCCGGGACCCGCGACGGAACTCACGACCGGCACCGGCCGGCACGACGGCACCGGCCAGATCCGAGCCCGGCTCACTCCCGGCCAGAGCGAACGGCTCCGTGCCTGGGCAGCCGGCCACGGCTGCCCGGAGAGCAGCGCACTGCACGCCGTGTGGGCCCTGGCCCTGTACCGGGCCGGCGCCCTGGCGGGCCCCTCAGAGATCCGCTTCAGTGCCACCGTCTCCGGCCGCGGCGTTCTCCTCGACGGCATCGAACGGCTGCCGTCGGCACTGCGCAACCCGCTCCCGATGACCGCGGCCGTCGACCCCGCCGCACCCGTCACCGCTCTTCTGTCCGCACTGCGCGACCAGGCACTGGACCTGGCCGGCTACGAATGGGTGTCGCAGGGCCGCATCCGGTCCTGGACCCAGCCGGCGACCGCGGAATCCCCGAACCCCGCCCGCACCGGCAGCCTCGTCGTCTTCGAGTACCGGCCGCACCCGCCCGAGGACCTCACCACGGGCCTGGCGGCGATGGACATCCAGGTCAGCACCCCCGAGACGCTCGGCGCCCGCACGGCCTTCCCCCTCACGCTCGTCGCCCACCGCGACGAGAAGGGAGGCACCGTACTCACCGCCTCCTGCGTCGACACACCCCTCGCCGACGCAAAGGACCTGCTCACCTACACCGTCGCAGCGCTGCGTGAACTCCCGCACACGCCAACCCCGTCCACGACCATCGGTGACCTGCTCGCCCTGCCTCCCGCCCCGGGCCGCACCCCGCCCACCGCGCCCCGCACCCGGTTCGGACCGCGCCGCCGGCCGGCCCAGCTGCGCCCCGCCGCACGGCCCGGCGCGGGCACCGTCTGTCTCGTCCGGGCACCGGGCACACCGCTCTCCTCCCTCACCCGGGTCGCCTACGCCTACGAAGGCCCCGAAGCCGTCGTCCTGCTGCACCCGCCGCCGGACGGACAACCAGCAGCGGGCCCGCTCACCGGCCTCCAAGGCCCCCTCGTACTCGGCGCGTTCTGCGGCGGAGGAGAGACGGCGTACGACATCGCACGAGACCTCGTGGCGGCCGGAGGCAGGCCGCCCGGAATGGTCCTCACCGCAACCGCGTCCCCAGCCGCGGAATTCGCCCGGATCCTCGAAGCGGTGGCCCGCCGCACCCGATAACCGCACAGACCGCCGGCCAACCCACCTCACACCTCAGGAGAGTCATGACGACACGTCTGTTCACCTCGGAGTCCGTGACCGAGGGACACCCCGACAAGATCGCCGACCGGATCAGCGACGCGATCCTGGACGCACTGCTCGCCCAGGACCCCGCCTCAAGGGTGGCGGTCGAGACCCTCATCACGACCGGCCAGGTACACATCGCCGGAGAAGTGACCACATCCGCGTACGCCGATGTCCCCGGGATCGTGCGGGAGACGATCCTGGGCATCGGGTACGACTCGTCGGCCAAGGGCTTCGACGGGCAGTCGTGCGGAGTGTCGGTGTCCATCGGCGCACAGTCCCCGGACATCGCCCGCGGCGTCGACACGGCGTACGAGAAGCGGGTCGACGCCTCCGGATCCGACGAACTCGGCCAACAGGGCGCGGGCGACCAGGGCCTGATGTTCGGCTACGCATGCAACGAGACGCCGAGTCTCATGCCGCTGCCGATCGACCTGGCCCACCGCCTGTCACGCCGCCTGACCGAGGTGCGCACCGGCGGCACCGTCCCCTACCTGCGGCCCGACGGCAAGACACAGGTGACGATCGAGTACCTGGGCAGCAGGCCGGTGCGCCTGCACACCGTGGTCGTCTCGTCCCAGCACGCCCCGGACATCGACCTGCTGGGCCTGCTGACACCGGACATCCGCGAACACGTGGTGGAGCACGTCCTCGACGAACTCGCGGACGCCGGGATCAAGCTGGACACGGACGGCTACCGGCTGCTGGTGAACCCGACGGGACGCTTCGAGATCGGCGGCCCGATGGGCGACGCCGGACTGACCGGCCGCAAAATCATCATCGACACCTACGGGGGCATGGCCCGGCACGGCGGCGGCGCGTTCTCCGGCAAGGACCCCTCCAAAGTCGACCGGTCCGCCGCATACGCGATGCGCTGGGTCGCGAAGAACGTAGTGGCGGCGGGGCTCGCGGAGCGCTGCGAAGTGCAGGTCGCGTACGCGATCGGCAAAGCGGAGCCGGTGGGCCTCTTCGTGGAGACGTTCGGCACCGGCACGGTGGCGCAGGAGTGCATCGAGAGAGCCATCCGGGACGTGTTCGACCTCCGCCCGGCGGCGATCATCCGCGACCTCGACCTGCTGCGCCCGATCTACCGGCAGACCGCGGCCTACGGGCACTTCGGGCGGGAACTGCCCGACTTCACCTGGGAGCGCACCGACCGCGCCGAGCGGCTCAAGGCCGCCGCGGGCCTGTGACCGGGCAGCGGCGACCCCGCCGGAAGGGACAAGGACTCCCCATGCGTATCGCGGTGACAGGATCGATCGCCACGGACCACCTCATGGTCTTCCCCGGCCGGTTCTGCGACCAGCTGCTGGCCGGCCGGCTCGACCACGTGTCCCTCTCGTTCCTCGTCGACGACCTGGAGGTGCGGCGCGGGGGAGTGGCGGCGAACATCGCCTTCGGGCTCGGCTCGCTCGGCCTCGCACCGCTCCTGGTCGGCGCCGTGGGCAGCGACTTCGGCGCGTACGAGGTATGGCTCAAGGAACACGGCGTCGACACCGGCGCGGTGCGGGTGAGCGCCGACCGGCAGACCGCCCGGTTCTCCTGCATCACGGACCAGGACAGCAACCAGATCGCCGCGTTCTACACGGGCGCCATGGCACAGGCCCGGGACATCGACCTCACGGCGGTGGCGGCAGCCGCCGGCGGAGTCGACTTCGTCCTCGTCTCACCCGACGACCCCGCGGCCATGCTCCGGCACACCCAGGCGTGCCGCACGCTCGGCGTCCCCTTCGCCGCCGACCCCTCACAACAGCTCGCCCGGCTCACCGGCGCCCAGGTACGTGAACTGGTCGACGGAGCACACTGGCTGTTCACCAACGAGTACGAGGCCGCCCTGCTCCTGGAGCGCGCCTCCTGGACGCACGACGACGTGCTGCGGCGCGTCGGTACATGGGTCACCACGCTCGGCGGCAGGGGAGCCCGCATCGAGAGCGCGGACGCCCCCGCACACACCGTGCCCGCCGTCGCCGGCGTCGCGGTCGCCGACCCCACGGGCGTGGGCGACGCGTTCCGCGCAGGCTTCCTCGCGGCCGTCAGCCAGGGCATCCCAGCCGGCCGGGCGGCCCAGCTCGGCTGCTGCCTCGCATCGTTGGCCCTGTCCCAGGTGGGATCCCAGTCCTACGTGCCCGCCCCGCGGCGGCTCACCGCGGTGCTGGAGCGCCAGTACGGGGCCACCGCGGCCGCCGAGCTGGCCCCGGTCCTGGAAGCGGCATCGTGACGGCCGGGCGCGTCACCCTGCTCCGTGAGGCACTCGCCACCCGTGTGGTGGTGGCCGATGGTGCGATGGGCACGATGTTGCAGGCGCAGGATCCCACTCTTGAGGATTTCCAGCAGTTGGAGGGCTGCAACGAGATCCTCAATGTGA
>NZ_JAAGLN010000295.1 GCF_010548145.1 Streptomyces sp. SID10853 | reverse complement strand
CCCGGCTCGGCGGCCAGCGCCCGGACGGGGCCCTCCCGGTGGGTGACCCAGTGCACGGCGCCGCGCGACTCGACGGCGCTGCCGCGGCCGGTGCGGTCCGGTGAGGCGGTGCCGATGTGGTGTCCGGCGCGCACGGAGTGCGGCTGGAGGTCGGCGCGCTGGCCGCCGAGCCTGACGTCGATCCGGCGGGGCTCGGCGCCTTCGAGGTCGTCGGTGATCCACAGTTCACCGGCCGCCATGTGGACGACGCGGGTGCCGTCGGTGGCGGCGTGCCGCGCGTAGAAACCCTCGGCCGGGGTGTGCCTGCGCAGCTCCGAGCCGTCCGGGAGCGAGGAGTAGAGGGCTCCGACACCTTCGTGGTCGGAGAGGAAGGCCACCCGGTCGCCGACCCACAGGGGGCACTCGATGTTCCCGTCGAGAGCGGCGTGCAGCCGTACGAAGTCCCCTCCGGTCTCACCGGTCCACAGCTTGCCGGCGGTGCCGCCCCGGTACCGCTTCCAGCTGGCGGCCTCGCGGCCCATCGTCGCCGAGAGGAGCAGCACCCGCTGGTCGGGCCCGTACGCGAGGGAGCCGACCGGCCCGTACGGCAGGGTCCGCGCGGGGCCTCCGTCGACCGGCACGGCCCGCGCCCAGCTGCGCCGCAGCGAGACCTGGCCCTGGGCGCTGATGACGAGCACCTCGCCCTCGGGGGTCCAGCCCCGGACGGCGGTCCGTGCGTCGCCCCAGTAGGTCAGCCGCCGGGACGGGCCGCCCTCGGCCGGGGCGAGATGGACTTCGGGTGCCCCGTCCCTGGTGGAGGTCCAGGCGACCCAGCGGCCGTCGGGCGATATCCGGGGATGGCTGACGGGGCTGTTGTCGGCGCTGACACGCCAGGCACGGCCGCCGTCGAGCGGGGCCATCCAGACGTCGTCCTCTGCGGTGAAGGCGATCAGATCGCCCTGGACATGCGGAAACCGGAGATAGGAAGGCTGCGTCACATGGATCACCCTAGGCCGTCACCAAGACCGGCGAGCCGGAGTTTTCCGTACTCCCTGTGCGCCAGCGGCAGCCGGTAGGTCCCGTCGCCGCGGGCGTGCACCACCGATGAGCTCACCAGCGAGGCGAGCGATGACCCGTCAGGGAATACCGTACGGACCTGCTCGGCGGTGAACTCACCGGTGAACGCCGACAGCTGGGCCCAGAGCAGCCGTTCGGCCCTGCTGCACAGCTCGTGGCTCCACTCGACGGCCTGCAGCAGCGTGCGGTGCCTGGCCGGATCGCCGGGGCCGTCGGTGAGGACGGCGAAGCGCCCGCCGGGCGCGCCGAGCGCCGCGTGCAGCTGCCGCGCGGTGAGCTGCCGCAGGCTGCGGGCGGCGAGCAGGGTGGAGAGCGGATCGCCGTCGAGCTGCCCGGCCAGCCGCCCGGCCCAGCAGCCGGGCAGCTCGACCCCGTACGAGGCGGCGTGCTCCTGGAGCAGGCCTGCGGTCCGGTCCCTGGGCAACGGCGGTACCTCCACCAGGTCTTCGTCCGGTACGCCGAGCGGCCTGCGGCTGGTGGTCAGGATCCGCAGCCCGGGACAGCTGTCGTGCAGCCGGCCGACGAGGTAGGCGCAGCCCGTCAGGACGTGTTCGCAGGTGTCCAGGACGAGCAGCCCCCGGCTCCCGGCGAGCAGGTCGAGCACCGCGCGCACCGGGTCGGTGCCGGGCGCGGGGGCGGTGTGCAGCGCGGCGGCCACCGTGTACGGGACGAGCGCCACGTCGGGGCAGCCGGAGAAGTCCACCCGGTGCACGGGTGCGCCCGTACACCGGGTGGACTCGGCGAGTCTGGCGGCCAGCCTTGATTTGCCGATGCCGCCGGGGCCGGTGAGGGTCACCAGGCGGGTGGCGGCAAGGCGTTCGGAGAGCGCACCGAGCTCCGGCTCGGGAAGGACGTCCGGTTCGGGAAGGGCAGCCATGGACCTACTCTGACCGGCGAAAGCCCGCCACGCGCGGCCCCGGAGCGAAGATCCGTACACCTAAATCCGCGGGTGGGATACCTAGGCGGGATACCTAAGCGCTGGTCGTGTCCGCGCTACTTGCCCGGGTACTGCGTCACGGTGGCGGTCACCGTCACGGTCGGCGCAGGGTGTGCGGCGCCGCCAACGCTGCCGCCGCTGCCGCCACTTCGGGCCGGTGGCGGGGTGGTGGTGTCCGGGGGCGGGGCCGCACAGTTGCCCAGGAGCGTGGCCGTGAAGGCCAGTTCCCCGCCGACCGTGCTGGTCAGATCGCCCTGTACGCAGCGCCCGTCGACGGTCCTCGTCACCCTGCCCTTGACGGTGATGTCCTGCTTGCCCTTGGTCCTGCCCTGGCAGTCGACCTGTGCCACGTCGCGCGCGGAGGCGGACGGCGGCGCGGACGGGGCCCCGGTGCCGGCTGCGGAGTCGGCCGTGCAGGACAGCCAGTCGACGCCGACGCCGTGGTGCTCCAGGGCGCTGGTGGCGGTGCGGTCGGTGGTGTAGGCGACGGACGCGGTGTTCACCCCGTCGACCGGGTCACAGGCGGCGACACCGGCAACTGCCGTGCCGGCAAAGCCGATCGCCGCGAGAACCGACTGGTACCGCACCCGTCTCGATACGTGCCTCAATGCCCCCATACGGGGCAGGTTCCCACCGGAGCGGCCCGGTGCACAGCCCCTTGGCTGCCACTTCACTCTCGCGGGTGGCTGACCGTGCCCGGAGGGCGGGCCCGCTCAGCCCCAGCGTCCCGTCCTGGCCAGCAGCAGCGCTCCCGCGGCCGTGCCCGCCGTGGAGGTGCGCAGCACACTGCGGCCCAGCCGGTACACCCCGGCCCCGGCCGCCGTGAACGCCGCGAGCTCCTCCGGGGACACTCCCCCTTCGGGGCCGACGACCAGCACGATCTCGCCGGACGTGGGGAGTCCGGCCGCTGCCAGTGGCTCGCTGCCGTACTCCTGGTCCTCGTGCAGCACCCCGGCCAGGTCGGCGTCCGCGAGCAGCGCGGCGACCTGCTTGGTGCTCAGCGCCTCGGTGACCTCGGGAAAGCGGGTACGCCGTGACTGCTTGCCCGACTCCCGTGCCGTACTGCGCCACTTGGCGAGGGACTTGGCGCCCCGGTCGCCCCGCCACTGGGTGATGCAGCGCGACGCCTGCCACGGCACGATCACATCGACACCGGTCTCGGTCATGGTCTCGACGGCGACCTCGCCGCGGTCGCCCTTGGGCAGCGCCTGCACGACGGTGATCCGGGGTACCGGCGGCGGGTCGTCGGCGCACGCCTCGATCCGGAGCTCCAGCCGGTCCTTGCCCTCGGCCGCCAGGACCACACACCGCGCGGAGCGGCCGGCGCCGTCGGTCAGTACGACGTCCTCGCCCGCCCGCAGCCGCTTCACGGACACCGCGTGCCGGCCCTCGGGGCCGTCCAGGACGAACCGGCCGCCAGGTGCCGCCGTGTCGAGGCCGCCCGCCGCGTCGACCACGAAGACCGGGGCGGTCATGACGGACCGCCGTCGGCCAACGCCGTGCGGGCCGCGTCCAGTTCGGCGACCAGCACCTCGATGAGCTGCCCCGCGGGCAGCTCGCGGGCGAGGCGGTGGCCCTGGCCCGCCCAGAGCGCCATGCCCTGGGCGTCGCCCACTCCGGCCGCCGCCTTGCGCAGCCCGGCGGTGAGGTGGTGCACCTGCGGATAGGCGGCGGGGGCGTACGGTCCGTGCTCGCGCATGAACCGGTTGACGAGACCGCGCGCCGGGCGCCCGCTGAACGCGCGGGTGAGGTCCGTACGGACGAAGAGCGGGTTGGTCAGGGCCTGCTTGTGCAGCCTGTTTGCGCCGGACTCGGGGCACACCAGGAAGGCCGAGCCGAGCTGCGCGGCTTCCGCGCCCGCCGCGAGCACCGCCGCGATCTGCGCGCCGCGCATGAGGCCGCCGGCCGCGATGACCGGCAGCTGCACGGTCTCCCTGACCTGGGTGATGAGCGACAGCACACCGATGCCCGTGCCGTCGTTCTGCGGGTCGTCGCGGTGCGTGCCCTGGTGACCGCCCGCCTCGATGCCCTGCACACAGACCGCGTCGGCGCCGCACCACTGGGCGGTCTGCGCCTCTTCGGCGGTGGTGACGGTGACGATGGTGAAGGTGTCGACCCGGTCGAAGGCGTCGAGCACATCGCGGGAGGGGCAGCCGAAGGTGAAGGAGACGACCGGGACCGGGTCGTCGAGCAGGACGGCCAGCTTGGCCTCGTAGCCGTCGTCCGAGCTGCCGTGGACGTCGCCGAGCGGCGTCTCGTACCAGGTGGACTCACCTGCGAGCTGCTGGCCGTAGAGCTCGACTGCGGCCGGATCGGCGTTGTCGGACTGCGGCATGAACAGATTCACGCCGAAGGGCAGGGAGGTCAGCCCGCGCAGCTGTTTGATCTCCTCGTACATGCCGTCCGCGGTCTTGTACCCGGCGGCGAGGAACCCGAGACCACCGGCCTCGGAGACGGCTGCGGCGAGCTGCGGGCCTGAAGCACCGCCCGCCATGGGGGCCTGCACGATCGGATATCGGCAGAGATCGGCGAGTACGGAGGACATGACCGCATCGTGCCACGTCCTCCGCACCGCACCGAATCGGTGGCGCGAGTACGCCGGGGGCCGCCGCCCCGGCTGACCGGGAGGGGCTGCCGCCCGTTCGACCGGGCCGGCGCCCGGCCGGCCGGGGGGCTACCGCCCGTTGAACGCGTCCTTCTTCAGCCGGGAGAACAGCCCCTGCTGCCCCGGCTGACTGCATCCCCCGGGGGACGACCCCCGGACCCCCGGCAGAAAGAACAACCCCCGCTACCGCCCGTTGAACGCGTCCTTCAGCCGGGAGAACAGCCCCTGCTGCCCGGGCTGGAACTGGCCGGTGGGCCGTTCCTCGCCGCGCAGCTTGGAGAACTCCCGCAGCAGGCGCTCCTGTTCGGCGTCCATCTTCGTCGGGGTGAGCACCTCGACATGCACGATCAGGTCGCCACGGCCGCCGCCGCGCAGATGCGTGATGCCGCGCTGGTGCATCGGGATCGACTGACCGGACTGTGTGCCCGGCCGGATGTCGACCTCCTCCAGCGCGTCCAGCGTCTCCAGCGGCACCTTCGTGCCGAGGGCCGCCGCCGTCATGGGGACGGTCACCGTGCAGTGCAGATCGTCCCCGCGCCGCTGGAAGACCGCGTGCGGCAGCTCGTGGATCTCGACGTACAGATCACCGGCGGGGCCGCCGCCGGGGCCGACCTCGCCCTCGCCCGCGAGCTGGATCCGGGTGCCGTTGTCGACACCGGCCGGGATCTTCACCGTCAGCGTGCGGCGGGAGCGGATGCGCCCGTCGCCCGCGCACTCGGGGCACGGGGTCGGCACGACCGTACCGAAGCCCTGGCACTGCGGGCACGGCCGCGAGGTCATGACCTGGCCCAGGAAGGACCGGGTGACCTGCGAGACCTCACCGCGGCCGCGGCACATGTCGCAGGTCTGGGCCGAGGTGCCGGGGGCCGCGCCCTCGCCGCTGCAGGTCGTACAGACCACGGCGGTGTCGACCTGGATGTCCTTCGTGGTGCCGAAGGCCGACTCGTTGAGGTCGATCTCCAGCCGGATCATCGCGTCCTGGCCGCGCCGCGTACGCGACCTCGGCCCGCGCTGGGACGACGTACCGAAGAACGCGTCCATGATGTCCGAGAAGTTGCCGAAGCCGCCCTGGCCGAAGCCGCCGGCCCCGCCGCCGCCCGCCTGCGAGAGCGGGTCGCCGCCGAGGTCGTAGACCTGCTTCTTCTGCGGGTCCGACAGCACCTCGTAGGCGGCGTTGATCTCCTTGAAGCGTTCCTGCGTCTTGGGATCGGGGTTGACGTCCGGGTGGAGCTCGCGCGCCAATCGCCGGAATGCCTTCTTGATCTCGTCCTGGGAAGCGTCGCGGCGCACGCCGAGAACGGCGTAATAGTCCGTGGCCACTTACGACTCCGCCAGGATCTGTCCGACGTAACGTGCCACTGCGCGTACCGCTCCCATCGTTCCGGGGTAGTCCATGCGGGTCGGTCCGACCACGCCGAGTTTGGCGACTGCCTCGTCGCCCGAACCGTAGCCGACGGCGACGACCGATGTGGACGTCAGGCCCTCGTGGGCATTCTCATGCCCGATGCGTACGGTCATGCCCGAGTCCTCACCGAGCAGCTTGAGCAGCACGACCTGCTCCTCAAGCGCTTCCAGCACCGGCCTGATGGTCAGTGGGAAGTCATGTCCGAATCGCGTCAGATTGGCGGTTCCGCCGATCATCAGCCGTTCCTCGGTCTCCTCGACCAGCGTTTCGAGCAAGGTCGCGAGCACCGTGGAAACCGTACCCCGGTCTTCCTGTTCGAATGACTCGGGCAGGTCCTGCACCAATTGTGGTACGTCCGCGAAGCGGCGCCCCACCACCCGGCTGTTGAGCCGGGCCCTGAGATCCGCGAGAGATGTCTCACCGAACGGCGCCGGGCAGTCGATCATGCGCTGCTCGACCCGTCCGGTGTCCGTGATCAGGACGAGCATCAGCCGGGCGGGCGCCAGCGCGAGCAGCTCCACATGCCGCACCGTGGAACGGGTCAGCGACGGATACTGCACGACGGCGACCTGCCGGGTGAGCTGCGCCAGCAGCCGCACGGTCCGGCCCACCACGTCGTCGAGGTCGACCGCGCCGTCCATGAAGTTCTGGATGGCGCGCCGCTCGGGCGACGAGAGGGGCTTGACGCCCGCGAGCCGGTCGACGAACAGCCGGTACCCCTTGTCCGTAGGGATGCGGCCCGCGCTCGTGTGCGGCTGGGCGATGAACCCCTCGTCCTCAAGGGCCGCCATGTCGTTGCGGACGGTGGCCGGTGAGACACCGAGCCGGTGCCGCTCGGTGAGCGCCTTGGAGCCGACCGGCTCCTCGGTGCCCACATAGTCCTGGACGATGGCGCGCAACACTTCGAGTCTGCGTTCGCTGAGCACCCGCGCACACCTCCAGCTGTCGATCCGGGCCGCCTGGCACTCGGAATGTTCGAGTGCCAGCAGCGTCCCAGTGTACGGCGGAGAGGTTCACCGCTGGCAAGGGCGGCCCTTCGCACGGTCGCGCCGGTGTCCGCCGACCGGGATAGCGTCGCGGTATGGACGCCGCTTGGGAAGACTCCGGCTGGGAACACCTGGCGCCGGGCGTGGGCCGGTGCCGGCTCCCGCGCTGGGACGCGACGGCCGGGCTCGTGGCGGGCCGGTTCGGCGCACTGCTCTTCGACACGGGTGCCACGCTCCGCGAGGGCCGGGAGGTCCGGATGCGCGCGGAGGCGGCGCTGGGCCGCCGGGTGACGCACATCGCGCTCAGCCACCCGCACTTCGACCATGTGCTGGGCACCGCCGCGTTCGCCGGGGTGCAGGTGTACGGGGCGGTGGGGACCCGGGCGCTGCTCACCCG
>NZ_JAAGLN010000294.1 GCF_010548145.1 Streptomyces sp. SID10853 | reverse complement strand
CCACTCGGCGACGGCCACCATCCGCTCGCGCTCCGCGGCGGGACGGGCCAGCGCACGCTCGACGCCCCGGAGGTACCGGTCGGCCTCGCGCCGCACCAGCGCGCGGGCCAGGCCGTCCTTGGAACCGAACTCGTTGTAGAGGGTCTGCCGGGAGACCCCGGCCGCGGCCGCCACATCCACCATGCGCACCCCGGACCAGTCGCGGTCGGTGAGGGCCGCGAGGGCGGAGTCGAGCAGGGATTCGCGCGCTGCGGGCATCGTCGCCTCCCGGGCGGTACGGCTCCGCGCTCGGAGCGGTACGGCACTGCGCTCAGAGTTGACGGAGGCCGCGGGGGTGTCAATACCCGTGCCGCTGCCCGGCGCGGCAGCACGGCCGGCCGCGCGTCCGGCAGGGCCCTGTGGCTCGATCGGGGGCCCGGTGGATACTGTGACGACCATGCCCGACTACCACGATGATCTGCGCCTCGCCCATGTCCTCGCGGACGCCGCCGACGCGGCGACCATGGACCGGTTCAAGGCCCTCGACCTGAAGGTCGAGACGAAGCCGGACATGACCCCCGTGACGGAGGCCGACAAGGGCGCCGAAGAGCTGATCCGCGGACAGCTCCAGCGGGCCAGGCCCCGCGACGCGATCCTCGGCGAGGAGTACGGCCTGTCGGGCACCGGCCCGCGCCGCTGGATCATCGACCCGATCGACGGCACCAAGAACTACGTACGCGGCGTCCCGGTCTGGGCCACCCTGATCGCGCTGGCCGTGGCCGGCGATGACGGCCACGAACCGGTCGTCGGTGTGGTCTCCGCGCCCGCGCTCGGCCGCCGCTGGTGGGCGGCGAAGGGCGGCGGCGCGTACACCGGGCGCAGCCTGACGTCGGCCACCCGGCTGCAGGTCTCCAAGGTCTCCAAGGTCCCCGACGCCTCGTTCGCCTACTCGTCCCTGGGCGGCTGGGACGAGCAGGGACGGCTCGACGGCTTCCTGGATCTGACCCGGGACTGCTGGCGCACCCGGGGGTACGGGGACTTCTGGCCGTACATGATGGTCGCCGAGGGTTCGGTCGACATGTGCGCGGAGCCCGAGCTGTCGCTCTGGGACATGGCGGCCACGGCCATCGTCGTCCAGGAGGCCGGTGGCGAGTTCACCAGCCTGGACGGGGTGCGCGGTGTCGAGGGCGGCAACGCGGCCGCCTCCAACGGACTGCTCCACGGCGAGCTGCTGAGCTATCTGCGCGGCTGAACGCGGCTGAACACCGCACAGCCGCCCAGGACTTCACCCTCCCGGACCCTTGCCGGGTTCACGAGCTGATGCGACTCTGAGAGTCCCCACTTGTGAACTTGTGAATTCACGCGCATGCTGGATTCCCCAGGAGGTGGCACTCGCCATGTTCGTCCGCGACGCCATGAGCACGGTGGTCCTCACCATCGGACCCGCCCACACACTCCGCCAGTCCGCCGCCCTGATGTCGGCCCGCCGTATCGGCGCCGCCGTCGTCCTCGACCCCGACACCTGCGGAGTCGGCATCCTCACCGAGCGCGACATCCTCGACGCCGTCGGCGGCGGCCTCGACCCCGACCGGGAGACCGCGGGCACCCACACCACCATGGACGTGGTCTTCGCCGCGCCCTCCTGGACCCTGGAGGACGCGGCCGAGGCGATGTCGAACGGCGGCTTCCGCCATCTGATCGTGCTCGACGGCGCAGGCCCGGTCGGCATCGTGTCGGTGCGCGACATCATCCGGTGCTGGGCCCCGGACCGGAACGAGAGCGCGGCGCTGGTCACCTCCTGACGCGGACGGCCCGGATCAGCACGGGCGGCCGGACGGCTCCTGACACGGGCGGCCGGACACGCAGAAGGGCCGGATCAGCACGGGCGGCCGGACACGCAGAAGGGCCGGACCCCGGCGGGGATCCGGCCCTCCTCAGGCTCGCCGCTCACCGGCGCGCCGGCTTACGACCGCGGTTCAGGCGCGCAGGGCCTGGACCGCCGCTTCCAGCCGCTTGCCGAGGTCACCGTCGGCCTGGCGGAAGTTGTTGACCGCGCGCTCGGCGATGTCGTCCCGCGAGACCTGCGAGATGAAGCCGGCCAGGTTCTCGATGAGCCTGCCCTTCTCGTCCTCGGTCATCTGGCGGTAGAGGTTGCCGGGCTGGACGAAGTCGTTGTCCTCCGCGTGGCTCGGCGCCGGGTGGTTGCCCGTGACGCCGCTGACCTGGGTGGACTTCCAGAGCTGCTGGTCCGTCTGGAAGGGGCCGCCGAAGCTGTTCGGCTCGTAGTTCTTGGTGCCCTTGTGGCGGCCGTCGTACAGCACGCCGTCCCGGTAGTTGGTGTTCGCCTCGACGGCGTGCGGGCGGTTCACCGGCAGGTGGTCGGCGTTGATGCCGACGCGGTAGCGGTGCGCGTCGCCGTACGCGAAGAGACGGCCCTGGAGCATCTTGTCCGGCGAAGGACCGATGCCGGGAACGAAGTTGGCCGGCGAGAAGGCGGACTGCTCGACCTCGGCGAAGATGTTCTCCGGGTTGCGGTTGAGCTCCAGCTTCCCGATCTCGATCGGCGGGTAGTCCTCGTGCGGCCAGACCTTGGTCAGGTCGAACGGGTTGAAGCGGTACGTGGCCGCGTCGGCCGCCGGCATGACCTGGATCTGCACGGTCCAGGACGGGAAGTCACCGCGCTCGATGGACTCACGCAGGTCGCGCTGGTGGCTGTCGGGGTCCACACCCGAGAGACGGTTGGCCTCGTCGGTGGTGAGGTTCTTGATGCCCTGGTCGGTCTTGAAGTGGTACTTGACCCAGAAGACCTCGCCGTCGGCGTTGTTCCACTGGTACGTGTGCGAGCCGTACCCGTTCATGTGGCGGAACGACGCCGGGATGCCGCGGTCACCGAAGAGCCAGGTCACCTGGTGGGTCGACTCGGGGCTGAGGCCCCAGAAGTCCCAGACGTTGTCCGCCTCCTGCGAACCGGTGTACGGGTCGCGCTTCTGGGTGTGGATGAAGTCGGGGAACTTGATGGCGTCCTTGATGAAGAAGACGGGCGTGTTGTTCCCGACCAGGTCGTAGTTCCCCTCCTCCGTGTAGAACTTCAGCGCGAAACCGCGGGGGTCACGCACCGCGTCCGCCGAGCCGAGGTTGCCCGCGACGGTGGAGAAGCGCAGGAAGGTCTCGGTCTGCTTGCCGACCTCGGAGAGGAACTTCGCACGCGTCCACTGCGAGACATCGCGGGTCAGCGTGAAGGTGCCGTACGCGCCGGCGCCGCGGGCGTGCACGATGCGCTCCGGGATGCGCTCACGGTTGAAGTGCGCGAGCTTCTCGAGGAGCAGCTGGTCCTGCACCAGGACCGGACCGCCGGCGCCCGCGGTCTCACTGTTCTGGTTGTCGGCCACCGGAGCTCCGGTCTCCGTGGTGAGTGGTCCCTGCGTCACGAGCGCCTCCTGCGTCATTCCTGGTCTGTCCTGTCCCTTGGCGTGTGCCGTTCCCGATCCTACGATGGACTTTGTCTAAGTCAAGTGATAGTCCAAAGTCACATCCATTCGGGACTCGACCCCTTCTCCTGTTAGGCTGGACCTTATGAGTGACCTGTTGGAACGCCTGCGCGACCGCGGCTGGCGGATGACCGCCCAGCGTCGCGTCGTGGCCGAGGTCCTCGACGGGGACCACGTTCATCTGACCGCCGACGAGGTGCACGCCCGCGCCGTATCGAGGCTGCCGGAGATCTCCCGGGCGACGGTCTACAACACCCTGGGCGAGATGGTCGTCCTCGGTGAGGTGATCGAGGTCTCCACGGACCGCCGCGCCAAGCGGTACGACCCGAACGCCCACCGGCCGCACCAGCACCTGGTCTGCGCCCAGTGCGGCTCCATCCGCGACGTACACCCGGCGGGCAACCCGCTGCGGGACCTGCCGGACACGGAGCGCTTCGGCTTCACGATCTCCAACGTCGAGGTGACGTACCGGGGGATCTGCCCCGCCTGCGCCTCAGCCTGACCGGTCGCCCGACCGGTCCACACCAGCACATCCGACGGAGCCCCGGGGCGGACACCCCCGGGGCTCCGTCGCGTGCACACACCCTTCCGCCACCCTTCCGCCGGTCCCTCCACCGTGTGCACGCCTCTTCCAGTATCTGACGACCCGTCATATCCTCTGCGGCGATCACCCGTTCACCACCTCCGCAAGGAGAAACCGTGGGAGACCCGCACCCGCCCCCACCCACCCCGGGACCGGCGCCCGACAGATCGCCCAAGCTCCGCGCCCGGTCCCTCGCCCGCACCTTCGGCCGCGGCCGCACCGCCCTGGACGCACTCGGACCGGTGGATCTGGACATCGCCCCCGGCGAGTTCACCTGCATCGTCGGCCCGTCGGGCTGCGGCAAGTCCACCCTGCTGCGCATCGCGGCCGGGCTGCTGCGCCCCAGCACCGGCGAGCTGGCCATCCGTACCGCATCCGCCCGCCCGGCCGCGATGATCTTCCAGGACTACGGCATCTACGACTGGAAGAACGTCCTGGCCAACGTCAGGTTCGGCCTCGACATCCAGCGCGTCCCGCGCAAGGAGGCCGACCGCCGCGCCCGCGACTGGCTGGCGCGCATCGGCCTGGCCGACTTCGCGGACGCCTACCCCGCGGCCCTCTCCGGCGGTATGCGCCAGCGCGTCGCCATCGCCCGCGCGCTCGCCGTCGAGCCCGAAATCCTGCTGATGGACGAGCCGTTCGCCGCCCTCGACGCTCAGCTGCGGACCATCCTCCAGGACGAGCTGCTCGAACTCACCCAGACCACCCGCACCACAGCCCTCTTCATCACCCACAGCCTCGAAGAGGCGATCGTCCTGGGCGACCGCGTCCTGGTGATGTCCGCACGCCCCGGAAGGATCATCGCCGAGCGCCGGCCGCCCTTCCCCCGGCCCAGGTCCGGTGACATCCGCTCGGCGCCCGAGTTCACCGGGCTGAAGTCCGAGCTGTGGGAGCTGCTGCGCGGCGAGGTACGCGGAGAGGCGGTCCCCGTATGAGTACCGCGGTCAAAGCGCCGAAGGACGGCCTGCTGGTCAGACGGCCGGGTCCGCAGGAGCTGCACCCCGTCCGCACCCACCGCAGGCGCCGCACCCTGGAACTGGCACTGGCCGTCGCCGTACCCGTCGTCCTGATCCTGCTCTGGCAGCTGGCTGCGGACGGATCCTGGATCGACGACCGCGTCTACCCCGCGCCCTCCACCATCCTTTCGGACGGCTGGGACCGCGCGGCCCGCGGCGTGCTCTGGCCCGATGTGTGGGCCACGCTCAAGCGGGTGCTCGGCGGCTATGCGATCGGCACGGTGTCGGGGTACGTCCTCGGCCTGCTGATGGGCTCGCTGGCGCTCGTACGGGCCGCGCTCGAACCGCTCCTCGACGCACTGTACGTGGTCCCGAAGCTCGCCCTGCTGCCGGTCTTCCTCAACATGTTCGGCCTCGGCGAGGGCCCGCAGATCGCGCTGGTCGCCGCCACGGTCTTCTTCTTCGTCTGGATCTCCACGATGGCGGCGGTGCTCGCCGTACCCGCCGGGCACCGCGACGCCGGGCAGGTCTTCGGCGCATCGCCCTGGCAGATGTTCCGGCACGTCCTGCTGCCCGCCTCACTGCCCGCGGTGCTGGTCGGCGCCCGGATCGCGGCGGGTGTGGCGGTGCTCGTCATCGTCGCGTCGGAACAGATCGCGGCCTCCAACGGCCTCGGCCACCTGATCTTCGACTCCCGCGCGCTCTTCCAGAACGACGTGATGTTCGTCGGGATCGTCTGTGTGGCCGTGCTCGGGGTGCTCTTCTCCGAACTGGTACGGATCGCCGGACGGCTGCTCACCCCCTGGGCCCCGCGCGACCGCGGCCGCAGCCAGTCCTGAACCGGCCCCGTTCCCGACGCGGCCCGCCCACAGCCCCGATGTCCGTACGTACGGAGGCTCCATGCGTATCAGCACGCTCTGCGCCACCCTGCTCGTCGCCGGTTCCCTGCTCGCCTCCGCCGGGTGCGCGAAACACAGCGCCGACGGCCCGGCGGCCGCCCCCAAGCCCCGCCCGGTGCGAGCCGTCGCGGGCTGCGCCAAGGGCTGGACCGACCCGGCCGACCTCGCCCCCGGCCGTGCACCGGCCCGCTGCGTCAAGGGCGCGCCCGCTCCCCGGCCGCTGACGAAGAAGCGCAAGCTGGTCCTCGCGACCGGCACACTGGCGGCGGAGTACGTGGCTCCGCTCGAAGTGGCGGTCGAGAAGGGCGAGTTCAAGAAGGAGGGGCTGGACGTCCAGCTGAAGGTGCTGCCGACCCCCGACGCGCTCCCGCTGCTCGCCAAGGGCGATATCGACGCCCAGTGGGCGGCGCCGGAGGCAGCCGTGATGAACGGCATCAGGGGCGGCTTCGACATCAAGTGGGTCGCCGGGAACTTCTCCCCCGACCCGGCGTCCAAGAGCGGCCTGTGGGCCCGGCTCAAGGACGGTGAGACCCCTTCGTCGGTGACCATGAAGGGCCGGAAGATGGGCACGATGATCGGCAAGGGCTCGGTCGTCACCTATGCGATGGAGAAGGCCCTGCAGAAGCACGGCGGCGGTCTCGACTCGATCGGCTTCCAGCAGCTCGGCTCGGCGGACGTCCTGACAGCACTGCAGAACGGCGGAGTCGACTCGGCCTGGCTGCTCGACCCCGTCTGGCGCAAGGTCGACGGGAACGCGAAGTACACCTTCCTCGGCGGCCAGCCGCTGGGCGAACCGCTCGGCGGGCTGCTCTTCGGCCCGAATCTGCTGACCAAGGACCCGGACGCGGGCGTCGCCTTCCTGCGCGCCTACATCCGGACCGTGGACACCTACTTCTCCGGCGACTACAAGGCCGACAAGGGCTTCACGGCCTCGCTGGCCAAGCTGCTCAAGACCGACGAGTCGGTGCTGACGTCGACGCCGTCGCTCCGGATGGACTGGGAGATCCGCAAGGGCACGACGGACCGGCTGCAGAAGGCGTACCGGGACGCCGGGGTCGCACAGGGCGACCCGCTACCTGAGGACAAGGTGGTGGACCGCGCGCTGTACGAGGAGGCGGTCGGGCACAAGGGCTGAACATGCCGAAGGCCCGGACTCTTCCGAGTCCGGGCCTTCGGTCTTCAGTAGCGGGGACAGGATTTGAACCTGCGACCTCTGGGTTATGAGCCCAGCGAGCTACCGAGCTGCTCCACCCCGCGCCGTTGTGTTCGTAACTGTACGTGGGGCCGCCGACCAGTGCAAATCCGTTCCCGCGGTCCTGCCCCGACGGGCACGGGGGACGTGAGTGGTGCGGGGTCCGCACGAGGTACAGGGTCCGCACGGGGTACGGGGTCCGCACGAGGTGCGAGGTCGGCACGGGGTACGGGGTCCGCACGAGGTGCGAGGTCGGCACGGGGTACGGGGTCCGCACGAGGCGCGAGGTCGGCACGAGGCGCGAGGTCCGCACGAGGCGCGGCCTGCCGCGGGACCAGTGCGGCCCGCCGGTGGGACGGTCGGACCTGTGCGGCCCGCCGGGGAGAGCGGCCGGCCGCACACGTCACGCGGTGAGTTCCTGGCGCAGCGCCTCGCTGAGCCGCGCCG
>NZ_JAAGLN010000293.1 GCF_010548145.1 Streptomyces sp. SID10853 | reverse complement strand
TTCCGGCCGCCGCCGCCCAGGCCTCGTCGCGCGGGCGGCCGATCTCGGCGCGGGTGCCAGGACCGGCCGGCGGCCACCAGCGCTCCAGCCACCGGGCGTCGGCACCGGCCACCGGACCGCCCAGCCGCTCGGCGCCGTCCGCCGTCCTGACCTGCACATAGCGCGGTGTCCCGGCCTTGTCGGTCTCCACGACATCGACCGGCACGTTGTCCAGCCACTCGTTCGCGAAGAGGAGCCCGCGCACCCCGGCCGGCGGCTCGGCGCACCAGACGACGCGTTCGTCGAGCCCGGCGGGACGGGGCGCGCGCTCGACGGCGTACGCCCGTACCGGGAAGTCCGCGGGCAGCGCGGCCAGCACCCCCGTCACCAGCTCGCCGCGGCCGGCGCCCATGTCGACCAGGGCCGGTTCCGCGATGTCCAGCCCGGTCAGCAGCCGGGCGACCGCCGACGCGAACAGCGCGGAGACGTGCACCGATGTGCGGAAATGACCCGCGGGGCCCTCCGGCCGCAGATAGAAACCGTCCGCCCCGTACAGCGCGGCCTCCGTCGCCTCACGCCACCCGCGCCACTCATCAGTCACGGAGTCAAGTCTCCACCTTGGGGAGTACTCCCCGGGCGACCGGATCGGTCCTCCGGTTGACCCTTACACCTGTTCGGCTTCCCTACGCTGGGTTACGTGCAGCGTCTCTACGCCTTCATCCGCAGACACCCGACTCTGGTCGACGGCTTCTGGGCCGTCATCCTCCTCGGGTTCTCCGCGATGCAGTGGGACGCGTCCCAGACGGGGCACGGGGTGCACCACGTCAAGGCTGTCCCCGTCTTCCTGGGTCTCTGCACGGCCGTCGCCCTGCGCCGCCGGGCGCCCGAGAAGATGCTGCTGCTGGTCACGGTGCTGGGGGTGGCGCAGCTGGTCTTCGACATCAGCACGACGCCCGCCGACTTCGCCATGCTGGTGCTGATCTACACCGTCGCCGCCGACGGGGCGCGCTGGGCCTCCCGGTTCGGCCTGATCGGCGGCCTGTGCGCGGGGACGCTCGCGCAGCTGCGCTGGCACGAGGGGCCGGTCCCCACCTGGGTGCAGCAGACGGTCTTCGCGGTGGTGGCGACGGTGCCGTTCGTCCTGGCCTGGGTGATGGGCGACTCGGTGCGGACCCGCCGCGCCTACTTCGCGCAGCTGGAGGAGCGGGCCGCCCGGCTGGAGCGGGAGCGCGAGGCGCAGTCGAAGGTCGCGGTGGCCGGTGAGCGCGCCAGGATCGCCCGTGAGCTGCACGATGTCGTCGCGCACAACGTCTCGGTGATGGTGGTCCAGGCGGACGGCGCCGCCTATGTCCTGGACGCCTCGCCCGACCAGGCCAAGCAGGCGCTGGAGACCATCTCGTCCACCGGCCGCCAGGCGCTCGCCGAGATGCGCCGGCTGCTGGGGGTGCTGCGGACCGGTGACGCGCAGGAGAGCGGCGAGTACGTTCCGCAGCCCGATGTGCAGCAGATCGAGGACCTGGTCGAGCAGGTCAGGGTCGCCGGACTGACCGTGGACTTCCGTATAGAGGGGACGCCGCGGCCGCTGCCCAGTGGCGTGGAGCTCACCGCGTACCGCATTGTGCAGGAGGCGCTCACCAACACCCGCAAACACGGCGGGCCCGACGTGGGCGCCAGCGTGCGCCTCGTCTACTTCGACGACGGGCTCGGCCTGCTGGTCGAGGACGACGGGCGGGGCGCGGCCCACGAGCTGTACCAGGACGGTGGTGCGGACGGCCAGGGGCACGGTCTGATCGGGATGCGGGAACGGGTCGGCATGGTCGGGGGCACGCTGGACGCGGGCCCGCGGCCGGGCGGCGGCTTCCGGATCAGCGCGCTGCTGCCGCTGAAACCGGCGCACTAGCCTGTCGGCGCCGGCTGTCGGCGCCTGCCTGTGTGTCTGCCTGACTGCCTGCTCCTCACTGTCCGTGCCCGACCGCCCGTTCCTGCCTGTCTGCTCCTGCCACGAGAAGGGATTCTTACGAGATGGCGATCCGCGTGATGCTCGTCGACGACCAGGTGCTGCTGCGCACCGGCTTCCGGATGGTGCTTGCCGCCCAGCCGGACATGGAGGTCGTCGCGGAGGCGGGCGACGGCGCGGAGGCGATCGACGTGCTCCGGTCGACGGCGGTCGACGTGGTCCTGATGGACGTCCGCATGCCCAAGCTGGACGGCGTCGAGGCGACCCGGCAGATCTGTGCGCGGCCGGATGCGCCGAAGGTCCTGATCCTGACCACGTTCGACCTGGACGAGTACGCCTTCTCCGGGCTCAAGGCGGGCGCCAGCGGCTTCATGCTCAAGGACGTGCCCCCGGCCGAGCTGCTCGGGGCGATCCGGTCCGTGCACAGCGGCGACGCGGTCGTCGCACCGTCGACCACACGGCGGCTGCTCGACCGGTTCTCGCCGATGCTGCCGAGCACGGTCGCCGACCCGCAGCACAAGGAGATCGGGCGGCTCACCGACCGGGAGCGCGAGGTGATGCTGCTGGTCGCGCAGGGCCTGTCGAACGGGGAGATCGCGGCACGGCTGGTGCTGTCCGAGGCCACCGTGAAGACCCATGTGGGCCGCATCCTCACCAAGCTGGAGCTGCGTGACCGGGTGCAGGTGGTCGTGATGGCGTACGAGACGGGCCTGGTACGGGCCGGAGGGTCCGGGTCGCGGTGAGGTCCGGGGGTGCGGTGAGGTCCGGGGGCGCACCCCGGGCCGGGCCGCGTCGCGGTCCGCGCCGTCAGCGCAGCACCCCCTCCAGGAAGTCGCTGCCCAGCCTGGCCACCACGGTGAGGTCCAGCTGGAGCAGGACATACCGCCCGCGCCGCTCCGTGGTGATCAGGCCGGCCCGCTTGAGGACCGCCAGACGCCGGGACCCGGCCTGCCACCGCTGCCCCGCCCACCCGCGCAGACCCGCCGGTCAGCCCTCACCCGCCCGGCGGCACCCGCAGTCCCTCACCCGCCGTCACCCCACCCGGCGTACGAACTCCTCCACCGCCCCCGCCACATCCGCCGCACTCCACGACAGCGCCGGCGCCGCCACCGTCACCTCGGCCATGGACACCCCGGGCACGCCGCCCGGCGCGGGATGGAACCGGTGGAACAGCGCCACCCCGGTCTCCTCCGCCTGTACGACCGCCGCCTCCGACAGCACATCGGCCGCGTACGGCAGCCACACCTGGAACTCATGGGTGTGCGGCACCTCGGGGTTGACCCGGAACCAGGGCACACCCGCCGCCCTGAACCCGTCCGAGAGCCCCGCGGCCACGACCTTCGCGTGCTCCACGTACGAGGCCAGCCGCGGCAGCTCACGCTCCAGGCCCAGCAGGGCCGACAGCGCGGCCGGGTACTGCTGGAAGAGCTGGCCCCCGTAACGGTGGCGCCAGGTCCTGGCCTCCTCGACCAGCGACACCGGTCCCGCGAGCACGGCGCCCGACAGGCCGTCCAGGGACTTGTAGAAGGAGACGTAGACACTGTCCGCGAGTCCCGCGATGTCAGCGAGCCCGCGGCCGAAGTGCGGGGCGCACTCCCAGAGCCGCGCGCCGTCGATGTGCACCACCGCATCGCGTTCCCTGGCGGCCCCGACGACAGCGACCAGCTCGTCCCAGGTCGGGAGGACGAAACCGGCGTCCCGCAGCGGCAGTTCGAGCATCAGCGTGCCGAAGGGCTCATCGAAGTCGCGCACCTCCGCGACCGTGGGCAGCCGGGGCGCCGACGTCGGATGGACGGTACGCAGCCCGCTCACCGCACCGAAAGCGCCCCGTTCATGCAGTTCGGGGTGGGCCATCGGGTGCAGCGCGACCACCGGATCGCCGGTACGCCCCGCCCAGCACCGCAGCGCGACCTGCTGCGCCATCGTGCCGGTGGGGAAGAAGGCGGCGGCCGGGAACCCGAGCAGCCCGGCCACCCGCCGCTCCAGCTCGGCGACGACCCCGCCGCCGTAGATGTCCACCGGCTCGTCCATGTCGTACACCGCGCCCGCGTCCGCGGCCAGCGCGGTCAGCCGCTCGGCCAGCGTGGCCATCGCCGACGGCCGTGAAAGGACCCGCTCCGCACCACGCATCGCGGCGATCCTGCGCCGGCCCGCGTCCTGCTCGACGTCCTGCTCGACGTCCCGCGCGGACTGCTCGGCCTGCGCGTCCCCCTCGGCGTCCCGTGCGTCCTCCTTGGCGTTCCGCGCGTCCTGTGCGGACTGCTGCGGCGGCTCGGGCTGCCCGCTACCTGTGCGCGGCCGGCCCCCGTCGGCCCGCTCGTTTCCGGTGTCGTGCCCGGTCCTGCCGTCCTGTCCGGTGCCTTCGGCCCCGGTGGCGTCCGCCTCGTTCGTCATGCGCCGATCCTCGCCCGTGGGCTGTGGACAGTCCAACGAGTTACCCCGAATCCTGGGCGTAGCATGACGGGGAAATCGTCCGGTACCCCTCGCGGACTGGAACGGAAGGCCGATCCCACGTGAACGCATCAGCAGAATCCCGCCCCGCGCGGCTCACCGTCGGCGTGGTCGGGGCGGGCCGGGTGGGCCCCGCGCTCGCCGCCGCGCTCCAGCTCGCCGGGCACCGCCCGGTCGCCGCGTCCGGCGTCTCCGACGCATCCGTACGCAGGGCCGCCGTCCTGCTCCCCGACGTCCCCCTGGTCACCCCGGCCGAGGTGCTGGCCCGCGCCGAGCTGGTCCTGCTGACCGTGCCCGACGACGCGCTGCCCGCGCTGGTGGAGGGCCTGGCCGAGACCGGTGCGATCCGGCCGGGACAGCTCCTGGTCCATACGTCGGGCCGGTTCGGCACCGGGGTGCTCGACCCCGCGCTGCGCGCCGGAGCCCTGCCGCTCGCCCTGCACCCGGCGATGACCTTCACCGGCACCTCGGTGGACGTGCAGCGGCTGGCCGGCTGCTCCTTCGGTGTGACCGCACCCGACGAGCTGCGGCTCGCCGCCGAGGCGCTGGTCATCGAGATGGGCGGCGAGCCCGAGTGGATCGCGGAAGAGTCCCGTCCGCTCTACCACGCGGCGCTGGCGCTCGGCGCGAATCACCTGGTCACCCTGGTGGCGCAGGCGATGGAGCTGCTGCGCACCGCGGGGGTCGCCGCCCCCGACCGGATGCTCGGGCCGCTCCTCGGCGCCGCCCTCGACAACGCCCTCAGGTCCGGCGACGCCGCCCTGACAGGCCCGGTCGCCCGGGGCGACGCGGGTACGGTCGCGGCGCATGTCGCCGAGCTGCGCAAGCACGCGCCGCAGGCCGTCGCCGGCTACCTCGCGATGGCCCGTACGACGGCCGACCGCGCCCTCGCCCAGGGACTGCTCAAGCCCGAACTGGCCGAGGACCTGCTGGGTGTCCTCGCGGACGGAGAGACACGATGACCACGACCGCGCTGCTGCACACGGCCGCCGGACTGCACGCCCTGCCGCCCGCCGGCGGCAGCACCGGGACCCGCGCCGTCGTCATGACCATGGGCGCCCTGCACGAGGGCCACGCCGCACTCGTGCGCGCGGCGAGGGAGCGGGTGGGCGACGCCGGGCAGGTCGTCGTGACGGTCTTCGTCAACCCGCTGCAGTTCGGCGCGGGTGAAGACCTCGACCGCTACCCGCGCACCCTCGAAGCGGACCTCGCCGTCGCCGAACTGGCGGGCGCCGACACCGTCTTCGCGCCGTCGGCCGACGAGGTCTACCCGGGCGGCGAGCCCCAGGTCCGGATCGCCGCCGGGCCGATGGGGGAGCGCTTCGAAGGCGCGGCCCGCCCCGGCCACTTCGACGGAATGCTCACCGTCGTCGCCAAACTCCTGCACCTCACCCGCCCCGGCGTCGCGCTGTTCGGGCAGAAGGACGCCCAACAGCTGGCCCTGGTACGGCGGATGGCGCGCGACCTCAACTTCCCGGTGGAGATCGCCGGCGTACCGACGGTCCGGGAGCCGGACGGGCTGGCGATGTCCAGCCGCAACCGTTTCCTCTCCACCGAGGACCGCACGGCCGCACTGGCCCTGTCCCGCGCCCTGTTCGCGGGCCGGGACGCGCTCACCGCGGCCCCCGCTTCCGCCCCCGCGGCCGTGTGCGCCGCCGCGCGGGCCGTCACCGACGGGGCGGCGCTCTCCCTGGACTACCTGTCCCTGATCGACCCGTCCGACTTCACCGAGGCCACCGAGGACCACCGGGGCGAAGCAGTCCTCGCGGTCGCCGCCCGGTTCGGTACGACGCGCCTGATCGACAACATCCCGCTGACCTTCGGGGAACCACAGTGACCGGAACCGGAATACGCCTGCATGCCCCCGCCCCCGGCTGGGAGATCGACGCCGACGTCGTGATCGTCGGATCCGGAGTGGCCGGGCTGACCGCCGCGCTGCGCTGCACAGCGGCCGGTCTGCGCACCGTCGTCGTGACCAAGGCCCGCCTGGACGACGGCTCGACCCGCTGGGCGCAGGGCGGTATCGCGGCGGCCATCGGCGAGGGCGACACCCCTCAGCAGCACCTCGACGACACGCTGGTCGCGGGGGCCGGACTCTGCGACGAGGCGGCCGTCCGCACGCTGGTCACCGAGGGCCCCGACGCCGTCCGCAGACTGATCGCGACCGGCGCGCGGTTCGACACCGACGCGGACGGCGGTATCGCGCTCACCCGCGAGGGCGGCCACCACCGCAGCCGCATCGCCCACGCGGGCGGCGACGCCACGGGCGCCGAGATCTCCCGCGCGCTGGTCGGCGCGGTCCGTACGGCCGCGCTGCGCACCGTGGAGAACGCGCTGGTCCTCGACCTGGTCACCGACGCCGAAGGCCGTACGGCGGGCGTCACCCTGCACGTCATGGGGGAGGGCCAGCACGACGGTGTCGGCGCGGTCCGCGCACCCGCCGTGGTCCTCGCCACCGGCGGCATGGGCCAGATCTTCTCGGCGACCACCAACCCCGCCGTCTCGACCGGCGACGGCGTGGCCCTGGCGCTCCGGGCGGGCGCCGAGATCTCCGACCTGGAATTCGTGCAGTTCCACCCCACGGTGCTCTTTCTCGGCGCGGGCGCCGAGGGCCAGCAGCCGCTGGTCTCCGAAGCGGTACGGGGAGAGGGCGCCCACCTCGTGGACGCGGACGGGGTCCGCTTCATGACCGGGCAGCACGAGCTGGCCGAGCTGGCCCCCCGCGACATCGTGGCCAAGGCCATCACCCGCCGGATGCAGGAGCAGGGCACCGAGCACATGTATCTCGACGCCCGGCACTTCGGCGCCGAGATGTGGGAGCGGCGCTTTCCGACGATCCTCGCCGCCTGCCGCAGCCACGGCATCGACCCGGTGACCGAGCCGGTCCCGGTCGCCCCTGCCGCGCACTACGCGTCGGGCGGCGTCCGCACCGACCTGCACGGCCGTACGACCGTCCCCGGTCTCTACGCCTGCGGTGAGGTCGCCTGCACCGGCGTGCACGGCGCGAACCGCCTCGCGTCCAACTCCCTCCTGGAGGGCCTGGTCTTCGCCGAGCGCATCGCCGACGACATCGTCGCTGCGGGCACGGGCACGGGCACGGGCACGGGCACGGGCACGGGCACGGGCTCGGGCTCGGGCTCGGGCACGGACTCGGGCACCGGCACGGACTCGGGCACCGACTCGGCCGCGGGCGGTGACGGGCGCACCGGTGCCGCCGTCCCCCCGGCGGAGCCGGCCACGCTCCCGCACCTCCCGCACCTCTCGCACCTCCCGCTCCTCCCGCCCGAGGCCCGGTTCC
>NZ_JAAGLN010000292.1 GCF_010548145.1 Streptomyces sp. SID10853 | reverse complement strand
GTGGTCGCGTCGAGGGCGGCGCGGCCCTCGTGGAGCAGCATCTCTCCGGCGCCGGTGAGGGAGACGCCGCGGCGGTTGCGTTTCAGCAGGCAGACGTCGAGGCGCCGTTCGAGCTGCTGGATCGCCCGGGACAGCGGTGGCTGGGCCATGCCGAGGCGCTCGGCGGCGCGGCCGAAGTGCAGTTCCTCTGCGACGGCCAGGAAGTACCTCAGCTCGCGGGTCTCCAAGGTGTCCATGGGCCCAACATACCTCCGTGATACCTGACGGGTATGACAGGGCGCTGGATCGGTATTGGATGCGCTGCTCGTCCGCGAGCGAGTATCGACGGCATGAGCGAAACCACGAACACACCTCCCGCGTCACTGCCCGGCGGCACCTGGACCCTGGGCGATCTGACCGTCACCCGCTTCGGCTACGGCGCCATGCAACTCGCCGGCCCCGGAGTCATGGGCCCGCCCGCCGACCGCGACAGCGCACTCGCCGTACTGCGCGAGGCCGCAGACCTCGGGATCAGCCACATCGACACCGCCGGCGCATACGGACCACGCGTCACCAACCAGCTGATCCGTGAAGCACTGCACCCCTACCCCGCATCTCTGCACATCGTGACCAAGGTCGGCGCGGTCCGCGATCAGCAGGGTGGCTGGCCCCCAGCCCGGCAGCCCGCGGACCTTCGCCGCGCCGTCCAGGAGAACCTTGAGGACCTCGGCCTCGACTCGCTCGACGTGGTCAATCTCCGGCTCGGCAACGCTCTGGGTCCCCAGCCCGGCTCGCTCGCCGAACCCTTCGAGACCCTCGTCGAACTCCAGCAGCAGGGCTTGATCCGACACCTCGGAGTGAGCAACGCGACCGCGGAACAGGTCGCCGAGGCGCAGGCGATCGCGCCGATCGTGTGCGTGCAGAACATGTACAACCTCGCCTACCGTCAGGACGACGAGCTGATCGACGAGCTCGCTGGCAAGGGCATCGCCTATGTGCCCTTCTTCCCGCTCGGCGGCTTCACCCCGCTGCAGGCCACGGCGCTTTCCGCCGTGGCCACCCGGCTGGACGCAACGCCGATGTCGGTCGCCCTGGCCTGGCTGTTGCGGCGGTCCCCGAACATCCTGCTGATTCCGGGCACCTCTTCGGTGCGGCATCTGCGTGAGAACGTCGCCGGGGCGGGGCTCTCACTCTCCGACAGGGAACTCGCCGAGTTGGACAACATCGGCCACTGAAGCGTGTGGCAGAGGGCGGTGGGGCCACGCATGTGCCTTCTCGGCCGGCGCCTGGCGACGCGGACGGCACCAACAAGCCCGCCTCAGCCACCACAGACGACGCGGACACGGTCCACGACGCCAGGCCACCAGTCACGGCAACCACCGTTGCGGTACTAAGGGCGGGCGTAAGGCCGAGTCATGACCTCCATGTTGTGACCGTCCGGGTCGTCGAAGTAGGCGCCGCGACCACCGAACAGACGGTTGATCTGGCCGGGTTCGGTGTGACTCGGGTCGGCGTAGTAGGTGACTCCGACCATCTCCAGACGGGCGACAGCGGCCTCGAACTGCTCGTCAGGGACGAGGAAGGCATAGTGCTGTGACTGGATCGGCTCGTCCCTCTTCTCGTAGTAGTCGAGCGTCACGCCGTTGCCGAGGTCGACGGGGAGAAACGGTCCAAACGGGGTGCCCACCTTCAGGCCAAGGACCGCGGCGAGGAACTCGGCGGACAGCTGCCGGTCGCTCGCGTAGACGGCAGTGTGGTTCAGCTGGACGCCGGCTGCCGTCAGCTCGGATTCATGCGGGTACTGCTGGTCATCGGACATCAGTGAGGGGTCTCCGGTCCTGGAATCCGCTGGAATGGGGCGCCGTGCGCGCGCCCGGGAGCTAAGACACGGAGAAGGGGGCGGGCCTCTTGCCCGCCTCGTGCTCACGCAGAGGCCGGGAACCTCACTCGTGTGTGGCCCATGGCCGACCCGGCAGTCACCCGACTGACCTTAGTAACCAGCACGGACGGGGGCAACACCGTTTCAGCCACAGATTCTTTGTCGTCGTGGCAGGTGCGGAACTGGGCGGCCACACGCCGTCCTGGCCCATGACCTTGACCAAAGAGAGCGGGGCGCCCCCACGCCACTCCTCGTCGAACCGGGCCGGGGCGATGTGGTGCCACTTGCCCCGGTGGGTGGAGCCGTGGAGCAGCTCGCCACCGTCTCAGAGCTTGCGGGCCACCGCTCCGTACATGGCGATGGCCGCGTCGTCGATGCCGTCCTGCTCGGGCCCGGGCCGCCACTTGTGGACCTGGGTGATGCCGGGCCCGACCAGTTCCATTCCGTCGAAGAACGAGGTGGCGGTGGGAAGGTCGCGCAGCACCATGGGCATGCCCTGCTGGGCGTACTCCTCGGCCACCCGCCCGACCTCCTCGGGTGCGAAGTCGGCGGTCCCGATCGTCATCGCCAGGTAGCTGCCCGACGGCAGCGGGTCGAGCAGCTGCTGCACCAGGCGACGGTCCTCCGGCGACGGGATGAAGTGAAGGATCCCGATGATCATCAGGCCCACCGGCTCGTTCAGATCGAGCAGTTCACGGAACCCCGGGCTGTCCAGAATGGCGTCGGGGTCGAGCATGTCGGCGTCGACGTAGGCCGTCGCGCCTTCGGGCGAGCTCTCCAGAAGGGCACGGGCGTGGGCGAGGACAATGGGGTCGTTGTCGACGTAGACCACGTGCGACTCCGGCGCCACCTGCTGCACCACCTCATGGAGGTTCGGTGCGGTGGGAAGGCCGGTTCCGATGTCGAGGAACTGCCGGATGCCACGCTCCTGGGCAAGGTAACGCCCGGCGCGGTGCATGAACCGCCGGTTCTCGCCCATGTGCACCGGCAGTGCCGGCCAGTGCCGGCACATGGCCTCGCCCGCCTCGGCATCGACCAGGTAGTGATCCTTGCCGCCCAGGATGTAGTCGTACACCCGGGCGGAGTGAGCCGTTGAGGTATCGATCCGATCGTGCACAGGCCGCTCCGTTCCTCGCTGTCGAAAGTGATCCAGACGGTACATGGCCGGAACCAGTACTGGTGAGCCTGAGTGGTTGTCAGGAGACTTCGGGTGAAGGGTTTGAGGGCGGGTTTCCTGTGGTCGGGCCCGGCGGCGCCGTGTCCCGCAGAACGTCGGGCGGACGCGGGTGACCGATGCGGGCCGGGCGGTCGGATCCGGGCCTCGTCGGGTGACTCGTGACTCCGCCATCGGTCGGCGCTGTCGCGCCGGAGGTGTCCGTCAGGCCGCCCGGAGCGTCAGGCCGCCCGGAGCGTCAGGGCGCCCTCCGGGTCCGGCGCTGAGCACGGGCGGAACCCCTCCGAGAGCCGGTCGATGAGGGGCCGCAGCCACCGGCAGTCGTCGGACGAGGGGTGGCACAGGCGCATGCGCCGGGCCTGGAGCGGAGTGATGCGCAGCTCGGTGAGCCGGCCAGTGCCGGGCTCCAGCGAGGGGAGGTAGAGGAGCCGCAGGTCGTCGCGGTACTGCTCGTGGCCGGTGATTCCCTCGTAGTCGTTGATGAGGTCGCCGCAGCCGTACAGGACGAGCTTGCCCCGGTACAGCTCCAGGGGGCGGGGATGGTGCGAGGAGTGGCCATGCACGATGTCCGCCCCGGCGTCGATCAGGGCGTGGGCGGAGGCGACTTGGTCCCGGGGCAGGCGATAGCCCCAGTTGGATCCCCAGTGGACCGAGATCACCACGAGGTCGCCGGGGCGCTTCATCTCCCGGATACGGCCGGTGACTTCGGCTGCGGCGGTGTCCGAAAGGCCGGCCAGGAAGCCGACTCCGCCGTGCGACCCGGTCGCGGCCCAGGACCGCGGGACACCGCTCGACGGCATGCCGAAGGAGAAGACCAGGAGCCGTCGCCCGCCGGCGAGGGGGACGGTCGCCGGGCGGCTCGCCCCGGCGGCGTCCCGGCCGGCACCGGCCGTCCGTATCCCCGCGCCGGCCAGTGAGCCGAGTGTCTCCGTGAGGCCGCGGCGGCCGAAGTCCAGGACGTGGTTGTTGGCCAGTACGCAGACGTCGGGGCGGGCGGCCGACAGACAGGGCAGGTTGGCGGGGTGCATCCGGTAGTGGATCTCCTTGCCCGGGGCGAACGAGTCGCTGCGCGTGACGCTGGTCTCCAGATTGATCACGCGGGCGTCGGGCGCGGCCGAATCGAGGACCTCCAGTGCGTCCCCCCAGGGCCAGGCGAAGCCGACCGGACGAGGGATGGGGCCGTTCGCCGCCTCGGCCAGACCGACGTAGTCCCGGGCGTCCCTGACGTACCTCTCGCGGAGTTCCGGGTCGCCGGGGTGCGGCAGGATCTGGTCCACGCCCCGGCCGAGCATGACATCGCCGCAGACGGACAGGGTAATCAAGCCGGCCCTCCGTTCGGTGTTCCGTGCCACCGTCCCGTACCACCATTGTCGCGCCGCGAGACGCCCCGGCTCAGCCCGAGTCCGTGGCCAGGCGTTCCAGGAGGGCAGGCAGCGCGGCGAAGGAGTCGATGATGTGGTCGGGTGTGCCCGTGGCCGCGCGGTGGGTCTCGGGTGTGTACTTGCCGGTCCTGACGAGGACGCCGGTGATCCCGCCGCGCTGGGCGGCGAGTACGTCGGACTCGATGTCGTCCCCGACCATGAGCGCCGCCGCCGGCTCGACGCCCAGGTGGGCGAGGGCGGCGGCGAAGAACGCCTCCGACGGTTTGCCGGTGATCACCGCCTCGACCTGTGCGGCCCGCTCCAGGCCCAGGAGGAAGGCTCCGCTGTCGAGGCTGAGGCCGTCGGCGGTGCGCCAGAAGAGGTTGCGGTGCATCGCGACGAGGGGGACTCCGCGCTGCAGGTGGCGGAACACGCGGTTGAGGGCCGGGTAGCCGAACACGTCGCCGGCCCCTCCGACGACGACCACATCCACATCCACGTCCACATCCACATCCACATTCACGTCCACGTCGGCGTCCCGGTCCGTGTCGTCGACGAGTGTCACACCCGCCAGGTCGTCCCCGATGTCACCGGCGTTGAGCAGCAGACAGCGGGCGCGCGGCCAGTGCTCGCGCAGATACGCGGCGGTGGCGGCCGGCGCGGTGAGGATGTCGTCGGCGGTGACGGGGAACCCCGCCCCGGCCAGACGTTCGGCGATCGAGGCGCGAGTCCGCGAGGTCGTGTTGGTGACCAGGGCGAAGGGGAGTCCCGAGGCACGCAGCCGCTCCATGGCCGCGACGGCGCCGGGCAGCGGCTCCCAGGAGACCGTGAGTACCCCGTCGATGTCGATCAGGACCGCGCCCAGGGCCGCGCCGCTTCGTTCCATACGACCGACGGTAGCCACCCTCCTACGGCATCGCAGCGTGTACGGAACCCGTCGCACAGCCGCCCCGAGTTGCGGCATGCCGCGAACAGAGCTAGTCCGAAAACAGGGATACCGAAAGCAGGGATACAGGGATATGCCTGCCGTCTCTTCCGGGAGGAGGCGAAGACGGTGTTGTTCGCCGACCGTGTGGACGCCGGACGACGTCTCGCCCCAGCAGTGGAGCACCTGCGGGCGGCAAGGCCCGTCGTCCTCGGCCTGCCCCGGGGCGGTGTGCCGGTGGCTCATGAGGTGGCGCGGGCGCTCGGGGCCCCGCTCGATGTGGTCGTGGTGCGCAAGCTGGGGGTCCCTCACCACCCTGAACTGGGGTTCGGCGCGATCGGGGAGGGCGGCGTACGGGTGCTGAGCGATGACATCGTGCGCCGCAGCGGGGTCCGGCAGCCGGAGCTCACGGCGGTCGAGCACGCGGAGGAACAGGAGCTGCTGCGACGGGCGCGGCGCTACCGCGAAGGGCGGCCCCGGACGGCCGTCGACGGCCGGACGGTGATCGTGGTGGACGACGGGGTCGCGACCGGCGCCACGGCGGCCGCCGCGTGTCAGGTCGTACGGGAGCAGGGCGCCGCCCATGTGGTGCTCGCCGTGCCGGTGGCGCCGCCGGACGTGGTCGAGCGGCTGCACGGGGCGGCGGACGACGTGGTGTGCCTGTCCAGGCCCGACCTGTTCAGCGCCGTCGGCGAGTGGTACCAGGACTTCGCGCAGACCACGGACGAAGAAGTGATCACACGCCTGACCGAAGCGGCGGCGGCCCGTTCCGCACCGGTCACCGCCGAGGTCGATGTGGACGCGGACGGTGTCCGGCTGGCGGGCGACCTCGCGCTGCCGGCCGGCGCGACAGCCGTGGTGATGTTCGCCCACGGCTCCGGCAGCAGCCGGCACAGCCCGCGCAACCGGTCGGTGGCGGCGGCACTGCGCGACGCGGGTCTGGGCACGCTGCTCTTCGACCTGCTCACCCCGGCCGAGGAGGCCGACCGGGCGAACGTCTTCGCCATCGACACCCTGGCCCGAAGGCTGTCGACGGCCACCCGCTGGCTCCGGGAACGCGAGTCCCTGCCGATCGGCTACTTCGGAGCGAGCACCGGGGCCGCCGCCGCGCTCCGGGCGGCCGCGGACGAGGAAGCGTCCGTCGGCGCCGTGGTGTCGCGGGGCGGGCGGCCCGATCTCGCCGCGCCCTGCCTCGGCGACGTACGGGCACCGACGCTGCTGATCGTCGGCGGGGACGACACATCGGTGCTCGATCTCAACCGCGCCGCCCAGGCCGAGCTGCGCTGCGAAAACCGCCTCGACATCGTCCCCGGGGCCACGCATCTCTTCGAGGAACCCGGAGCGCTCGACCAGGTCGCCGACCTCGCACGTGCGTGGTTCGTCCGGCACCTGACGGCGGGCGGTGGCACGTAGGCCGGTGCGGTCATCGCGTCAGCAACGTCGGCAACCGGTCAGCAGGAGCCTCGAATATCCAGCCGACACCGGGACGGGCACGCGATTCGTTGTAAAGTAGGGCAACGGTACTTGACCTGCAAAAACGCAGGCAGGAAGCCTCGAATCGGGAGTGCCCTCATGATGCGCACCATGTTCAAGTCCAAGATCCACCGTGCCACGGTGACCCAGGCCGACCTGCACTACGTCGGGTCGGTCACCGTTGACGCGGCACTGATGGAAGCCGCCGACCTGCTGCCCGGCGAGCTGGTACACATCGTCGACATCGACAACGGCGCCCGCCTGGAGACGTACGTCATCGAGGGCGAACGCGGCTCGGGCGTCATCGGTATCAACGGCGCCGCCGCCCACCTCGTCCACCCCGGAGACCTGGTGATCCTCATCAGTTACGCCCAGGTGGACGACGCCGAGGCGCGTACGCTCCGGCCGAGCGTCGTCCACGTCGACGCGGACAACCGGATCGTCGCCCTCGGGGCCGACACGGCCGCGCCCGTACCCGGCACCGGTCAGGTGCGCCCTCCACACGCCAGGCCCCTGGTCGCCGGAGCCTGACGGAAGGGCTGCCCCCGCCCGGTCGTACGGCCCTGCGCCCCCTCGGGCTCTCTCGGGCCTGCCGGTGCGGCCCCCGGTTGGCGGAAAGCCCCGGGAGTGCTCCGGGGCGAGGGCTCGCGGCGGGCGGTGGCCGGTCCGGTCCGGTCGGCTTCGGCCCGGCGCGCGTGTTCGGTCCGGTTCGGTCCGGCGCGCGTGGGCAGGCGGAGCGGGAGACATTGGAAGGACATGCCGCCGAACTGTGCGACGCCCACCGTGACGCATCCATATCCAGACCCCGTACCCCCGAATCCGACCCCGCCGCCGGT
>NZ_JAAGLN010000291.1 GCF_010548145.1 Streptomyces sp. SID10853 | reverse complement strand
GGCCGCCCGGTGGGCCGACGCCCCGGGGGCCGGTGTCCGTACGGAGAGCCGGCGCCCGTGGCGGCCGGATCCGTACCGGGGGCCGGCGTCCGAGAGCCGGCGCCCCGGGGGCCGGCGTCCGTGGCGGACCGGTATCCCCGTAACACGTAACAGCGGGCCGGCCGCCCGGTGGGGCTCACGCGCCGCATGCCGGCCCTTCGTCCGCGCTCGGTGGCGCCTCCAGCACACCGCCCACCCGGCGGGTCAGCTCCCGCGCGGTACGGGAGACATGGCCCGCGATCCGCTCCCGCTCCTCCGCTCCCACCGCGGCGCCCGGGAAGGTAACCGCGACGCCCGCGATCGGATGAGCGCTGTGGTCGAGCACGGCGGCGGCGACCGACGAGAAGCCGCGGGTGACCTCCCCCTCCTCCGTCGCGTAACCGCGCCGCCGCACCCCGACCAGCAGGTTGTGGAGCGCCGACAGCGAGTTCGGCCCGGTCTCGTTACGGGAGACGAACGCCGAGGCATCGGGGAAGAGCGCCCGCACCTGCGCCCGGGACAGCCGCGCGAGCACCGCCCGGCCGCTGGCCGTGAGATGGGCGGGAAGACGTACCCCCACATCGCTGACCAGCGGCGCCCGGCCCGGCGCGCGCTCCTCGATCACATACAGGACCTCGCGCCCGTGCAGCAGGGCGAGGTGCGCGTTGTGCCCGGTGCGGTCGACGAGCTGTGCGAGCGGCAGCCTGGCCAGCCGCTCGAAGGGGGCCTGCCTGCTGTACCCCGACGCGAGCTCGAAGGCGCTGACACCCAGCCCGTATCGGCGCTCCTCCGGCAGATGGGCGACGAAGTCCTCGCGGGCGAGGGTGTCGAGCAGGTGGTACGTCGTCGACCGGGGCAGCCCGACGTCCCGGCTGATGGCGGCGGCGGGCACCGGGCCGGCCTGACGGGCGAGATAGCGCAGGATCGCCAGCACCTGGGCGGCCGCGGGCACAGTGGACATGCCGCGAGCGTACGCGCGCCGGGCAGCGCAGCCGTGCCCCCGGCCGCCACATGTCTCGTATGCCAGACAGTAGGTACTCCACCGACGTGGCGGAACGGCCCGCGGCTGGGGCTACATGGAGACATGGCACCTGCGACCACCACCCTCATCACCAACATCGGCAGCCTCGTCACGAACGACCCCTCGCTCGGCGCGGGCCCCCTGGGTCTGCTCCGCGACGCCGCTGTCCTGATCGAGGGCACGGACATCGCCTGGGCCGGGCCCGCCGGCGCGGCGCCCGCGGCGGACCACCGCGTCGACGCACAGGGGCGCGCCGCCGTTCCCGGCTTCGTCGACTCGCACAACCACCTGGTCTTCGCGGGCGACCGCACCGAGGAGTTCAACGCCCGTATGTCGGGCCGCTCCTACACCGCCGGCGGTATCCGCACCACCGTCGCCGCCACCCGCGAGGCGAGCGACGAGGAGCTGAGCGCCACGGTCGGCCGCTACCGCGCCGAGGCGCTCCGGCAGGGAACGACCACGCTGGAGACCAAGTCCGGCTACGGCCTCACCCCCGAGCAGGAGGCCCGTGCGCTGCGGGTGGCGAGGGAGCACACCGACGAAGTGACGTTCCTGGGCGCGCACATCGTGGCGCCCGAGTACGCCGACGACCCGGCCGGATACGTCGGTCTGGTCACCGGTCCGATGCTGGACGCGTGTGCGCCGTACGCCCGCTGGATCGACGTGTTCTGCGAGAAGGGCGCCTTCGACGGCGACCAGGCCCGCGCGATCCTCACCGCAGGCGTGGCCAGGGGGCTCCTCCCCCGGATCCATGCCAACCAGCTCTCCCACGGGCCCGGTGTGCAGCTCGCCGTCGAGCTCGGAGCGGCCTCGGCCGACCACTGCACCCATCTGACGGACGCCGACGTCGACGCCCTCGCCCACGGCAGCACCGTCGCCACGCTGCTGCCCGGCTGCGAGTTCTCCACCCGCGCCCCCTACCCGGACGCCCGGCGGCTCCTGGACGCGGGCGCCACCGTCGCCCTGTCCACCGACTGCAACCCCGGCTCCTCCTTCACGAGTTCCATGCCCTTCTGTATCGCCATCGCCGTACGGGAGATGGGCATGACCCCCGACGAAGGGCTCTGGGCCGCCACCGCCGGCGGAGCGCGGGCGCTGCGCCGCGACGACATCGGCCGCCTCGCACCCGGCGCCCGCGCCGACCTCGCCCTCCTCGACGCCCCCTCCCACGTCCACCTCGCCTACCGGCCGGGTGTACCCCTGGTCTCGGCGGTGTGGCAGGCGGGCCGGCGGCACCGTCCGGACGCTTCGCGGGTACTCGCCGAGTCAGCGTCGACGGCAACAGGCACCAGCACCAGCACGAGCGCCGTCACAGGCACAGGCACGAGCACGAGCACACGAGGAAGCGAACGAGCGTGACCAGCGAAGTGAGCATGACCAGAGAGCCCAGCGCATCCGGAGCGTCCACGGCGTCCGGTGAGTGGCGTGTGCTCCGGGCGCACGACCGTCCGGTGACGCCCTGGAAGAACGGCGGCGGCATCACCCGCGAGGTCGCGGCAGGTCCGGCCGGGGCGGGTCTTGACGACTTCGCCTGGCGGGTGAGCCTGGCCGAGGTCGGGCAGGGCGGACCGTTCTCCTCCTTCAGCGGAGTCGACCGGGTCATCACCCTCGTGGAGGGGCCGGGGATGGAGCTCACGGTCGACGGAGCCCCGCACACGATCGCGGCACCCCACCAGCCCTTCGCCTTCCCGGGAGACGCGGCCACCACCTGCCGACTGCTCGGCGGGCCCATCGCCGATCTCAACGTCATGACACGGCGCACCAGGGCCACCGCTCATGTCCGCATGGCCCACGAGGACTTCTCCCTCACCCCCCGCGGAGGAGAGCTGGTCCTCGTGATCGCCCTGCTGGGTACGGTGACCTTCGGAGAGCCGGGTGTGGTCCTCGACCGGCTGGACGCGGCCGTGTTCTCCGGCAGCCACAACGGCTCGGTACGTACTGCTTCGGCACGCGCCGAAGCAGTACGTACCCAAGCAGTGCGTGTCGAAGCAGTGCGTACCCAAGCAGTGCGTGTCGAAGGCGCGGCGGCGGTCATCACCCTGACCGCGGTCCCCGGCTCACCCGGCCTGTGACCGGTGGAACACCTGGGCACGAGCCGATCCGACGGGGGACGACACGGCCGTGCCGCCACTTCAGCGGGCTGACGTCCGGAGCCCCGTCGCCGGCCGGCTGCGGGAGTTGATGGAGGGCTGCCGGCTGACCCCCGCCCAGCGCCGCATCGCGCACAGCATGCTGCGCAGCCCCGACGACATACCGTTCCTCTCCAGCGTCGCGGTGGCCGAACTTGCGGGTGTCAGCCAGCCGTCCGTCACCCGGTTCGCCCTGGCCATCGGCTTCGACGGCTACCCGGCCCTGCGCCGCCACCTGCGGGAGATCGTCACCGCCGGGCCGGAGCTGGGGCCCGAGCCGAGCCCGGAGCAGAGGCCCGCCGCCGCCCCGGCAAACGTCTATCAGCGGCTGGTCCAGGACGAGATCGACAACCTCCGCGACCTGTCCACGGCCCTCACCGACCCGGGGCCCGTCGTCCGCGCGGCCCGCCTGCTCGCCGCCTCTCACCCGCTGCCGGTACTGGGCCTGCGGGCCGCCGCGGCCCAGGCGGTCGACTTCGCCCATGTCGCGCGTACGGCGCACGCGGATGTCCGGCTGCTCGACGAGGGCGGCACCGCGCTGAGCAACCGCATCGACGACGCCGTGCGGGCCGGTGCATCAGCCCTGCTGTGCTTCGCCGTGCCCCGGCACCCGCGCGAGGTCGTCGGCGCCCTCGTCCACGCGCGGGGTGCGGGCCTGACCGTCGTCACCGTCACGGACAGCTCCTTCGCACCGGTCGCACCCCACACCGACCTCCTCCTGCCCGTCGGATCGGCGAACCGCTTCGGCACCGCCTGCGCCCCCGTCCTGCTCGGCCGCCTCCTGGTACGGGCCGCCCGCCACGGAGGTACTGGCGCTGCGGAACCGAGCCGCCGCCGGCGTTCTCCGGAGTGACCGTGTCGATCACCCGTGTCGATCACCCGTGTCGATCACCCAGGAGAAGACACCTCGGAGAAGACACCCCGGAGAAGGACAGGAACGGCATCAACGGGTCAGCAGGTGGAACGGGTCAGCAGGTGGTCGGTGCGGTCTTGCCGGCGAAGCGGTCAGCGAGCCAGGGGAGGCCGTCCGCGCTGGTGGCCGCGGTTGCGGCGATGTGACCGGGGATGTGGTTGCCGGCGAACCGCACCGTCGCGCCCCGGCGGCACCAGGCAGCGGCCAGGTCCTTGCCGACCTGCTGGGGGACGACGTCGTCCAGGGCGCTGTGGGAGAGCAGGACGGGGGTCGCGGGCTTGCGCATGCCGAGCTGCTGGTCGGCCACGATCCTGTCCCAGGGGGCGCGCTTGAGGCGCTCGGTCAGCGGGCGCCCGTCCACGGTCAGGAAACGCGAGTTCAGGAAGGGGTACTTGGCGAGGGCCTGCGTCGTGCACAGGTTGTCCCGCAGATCGTTGGTCACCCGCTTGCCGTGCGCGTTCAGGTACGGGTCGATGTTGATGCCGTACGAGGTGGCAAGTCCGGAGAGTGCGTAGTTGAAGAACGCCCCGTAGGCGGAGCCGTCCATGCTGTCGGCCACCTTGTTCATGTCCGCGGGCGGAGCGCCGACGACGGCGCCCTTGATCTTCAGTTCGGGCGCGTAGGCCGGTGCCAGTTCGGCCGCGGAAGCTGTCGCGCCGCCGCCCTGGGAGTAGCCGTACAGCGCGACCGGGCCGGCGTCCGGGAGATCCACCGCGCCCAGGCGCTGGGCCGCCCGGATGGAGTCCAGGACGGCGCGGCCCTGCGCCTCGCGGTCCATGTACGTGTGGACTCCGGGTGTGCCGAGCCCTTGATAGTCGGTCACCACCACGGCGTAGCCCTGGTCGAGGAGCTTCTTGATGGGCAGCGCCTCGTACTCGGTGCCTTCGGCCAGCTGGCGTGAGGGGGCGCATGTGTCCGCCAGGCCCTGTGTGCCAGGGGCGAAGGCGACGATCGGGCGTTGGCCGTGGGGGGATGCTGCGGGGTCCAGCACGGTGCCGGTGACGGCGATGGCCTTGCCGGTGCGGTCAGTTGTGCGGTACATGATCCGGTGCGCGGTGGCCTTGACCTTGATCGCCTTGAGCGGATCCAGGTAGAAGACACTCGATTCCGAGCTGAGCACATCCCCGTTGCCGGCGGCCAGGCCCGTCGGCTGCTGCCGGATGTGCGGCTGGTCGGCGGAGGCGGCGGTAACGCCGGACGACATGGTCAGGGCAAGCGCGGCGGCGGCAGCGAAGGCTGCGGCAGCCCGCCCGCCCAGGGCACGATGACAACGCAAGAGGGCTCCTCGGTCAGGGAAGCAGGAAGATCACTTTTTACCTGCCGATTGGCTCTTGACCACGCGGAACACCGCAAAGAGCATCCTTTGGCATGAAACAGCGGCTCTTGCGGGTCAGCTCTATCCCTGCCCTGATCACCGAACGGCTTCCGCTCCGGCTGGGTCGCGGCCCACGCCCGCGGCCCACGCCCGCGACCGGCTCCACGTGCCGGATGCGCCGACGACGGGGACGGACTCCGGGTCGCACCACACCCGGAGCGGGTCGCCCGTACCACCGCGATCCGTATCCGCACGCTCAGCGGCCGCGCCCTCCCGCAGCCGCCCGCTTCTGGTCCGCGCCCTCCGCTGCCGTCCGTCCTGCCGTCCGTCCTGCCGTCATCCGTACCACCCGAAGCGCTCCGCGATCACGGGCAGCCGGTCCGCGACGATCGCGTGGGCGGCCGCCCGCGGAGTGGTCCCGTCCGCCTCCGCCCTGGCCAGCATCCGGTCGATGAGGTCCCGCATCGAACGCCGGATGTGCGCGAACGCCTCGTCCGCGTCGGCGCCGATGTCACCGAAGAGCGTCCACCACCACCAGGCGTTCGTGGCGGAGTTGACGACCACGTCGGGCAGCACGGCGACACCGCGCTCCGCGAGCAGCGCCTCAGCCTCCGGCAGTACGGGCATATTGGCGGCCTCGACGATCCAACGCGCCGATATCCGGGCCTGGTTGGCCGTATCGACCGCGTAGGAAACGGCGGCCGGTACGAGCACATCGGCATCGACGCAGAGCCAGGCGTCACCGCCCGCCGGTTCCACGTCTCCGGGGCCGAGCGCGGTACGGTCCACCGCCCCGTACGCGTCCCGCGCGGCCAGCAGCGCCTCCACGTCGAGCCCGTCGGGGTTGGCGACCGTGCCCTTGATGTCGGCCACGGCCACCACCTTCAGACCGGCCGCGGCGAGGAACCGGGCCGTCGCGCCGCCCATCGTGCCGAGCCCCTGCACCGAGACCCGCGTCCCCGCGTACGGGACGCCCGCCCGGTCCAGCACCGCCAGCACGGACTCGGCCACGCCGCAGCCGCCCGCCAGTTCGTCCAGACCGATGCCGTCCACCTCGACCGCGAAGGCGTCCGCCAGCCGCTGCCGGGCCGCGGCCTCGTCGTCCAGCAGGGGATAGACGGCCTGGATGGAGGAGACCAGGCCGGCCTCGGCCGCGGCCCGGTCCACGATGTCCTGGCTCAGGCCCAGGTCCTCGCCGGTGGTCCAGAACCTCTCGATGTACGGCCGCATGGCACGCAGGTACCGCACCAGTACGCCGTACGCCTCCGGGCTGCGCGGATCGCAGTCGATACCGCCCTTGGCCCCGCCCAGCGGGATGTAGCGGGCCTTCGGGTCACCGTCGTTGAAGTGCAGCGCCTCTTTCATGGTCATGCCCCGGGCCAGCCCGGCGACCTCGTCGAGGGTGCAGCCCTCCCGCATGCGCAGACCGCCGCTGGCCACACCGCGCACCAGCCGGTCGACCACCAAGTGACCGTTGCGGCCGGTGACATGGTCGGTCCAGGTCAGCGAGATCAACGGGGCGGCGGGGGCAGCGGTGGGGGCAGGGGGAGCGGCGGGCGGGGCCAGCCCGGACATGGCGCCTCCAGAGACGGCTTGAGAAGCGATTTACTGAACCGTCAGTCAGTATCTGGAGGAGGAAGCGCCACTGTCAACGACAGCGCTGCTGAACCATCGACCGGTCAATGCCGGCGGTCGCCGCCGCGGCGGCCGGAGACTCCGGGCCGGGTGTTCCAGGACCACATGTGCGTGCACCGCGGGCACTGCAGATGGACGACCGGGCCCTCGTTGGAGATCAGATAGCGCCAGTGCTCGAAGCAGTTGCGGCGGGAGGCGCAGGTCGCACAGTGCCGGGCGTCGTCGCAGACGGGGCAGGCCACCCAGGCGCGGCGGCCGGCGTCGGCCTGCGGATCAATGGGCAGCCGCACGGCCCGGCCCCTCCCCCGGCAGAACACCGGCCGCCACCAGCATGTCGTAGGTGCGCTGCTGCTCCGCGTCGAGGCCCGAGTAGAGGAGGGCGTACGCCTCGTCCTCGCCCCGGAGTACGGCCGCCGGGTCCCAGCCGGACCCGAGCGCGGCCACGACCTCGGCCCGCCGCCTGACCTCGTCGGAGGTCAGGTCGAAGGCGAAGGGGGTCAGGCCGGTGATGTTGTCCGGTTCCATGGCGGTACTTCCGATGTATCTGATGTATGCGATGTGCCGGCAGATTCCCCCCATCTGTACCAGGCACCCACGGCGACAGGGAAGGGTGACCTAAGTCGCCCGCGGGATGCCACCGCGGCGGCGCACGGCCCGGACCACCGGCGGGGCGCGACCGGATCCGCCGACGGGGGCGGCCCGTTGCCA
>NZ_JAAGLN010000290.1 GCF_010548145.1 Streptomyces sp. SID10853 | reverse complement strand
AGGGCGTCGAGGCGCACGGGGGCCTCAGTGGCCGCGGGGGTGCTCGCCTGCGAGGGCGTCCGCGCGCTCGTCGGCGCGGTCATCGGACGGCCTCCGCGGCGGGGGCGCCGGTGGGGGCGGGGTCGGTGTGCGCGGCGAGGAAATCGCAGACGCTCTCGATGACGAGGTCGGGGCAGACCAGGTAGGGGTAGTGGTCGCAGCCCTCGGGCACCAGGCGCTGGAAGAGGCCGTTTACCACGCGTTCGACGGCGTCGACCTGGCCGAGCGAGCCGTACTCGTCCGCGTCGCCCTGGATCATCAGCACCGGCGCGGTGACGTCGAGGTCGTTCTCGATGTTCCAGTGGCGGAATTCGGGCGAGAGCCAGACGCCGGACCAGCGGTCGAAGACTCCCCGGGGGTCGTCGTGCACCAGGGCCAGCTTCTTGGCGAGCGGACCGGCCTCGTAGGAGGCGCGGGCGGCCTCGATGCCGAGGCGGTTCTCCTCCTCGAAGTACATGTGCGGCCCCATCCCGATAACGGCTTCCACCGGACGCACCGAGGCGTGCAGCAGGGCGATCGAGGCGCCGTCGCTGTGGCCGACCAGGACGGGGCGCTCCAGACCGAGGGCGTCGAGCAGGCCCGGCAGTACGTCCTGGGCGTGCTCGTGCATGTAGCGCGGGGTGCGCGGCAGCGGGTCGGAGCCGCTGCCGCCGTTGCCGTGCCGGGAGTAGACCAGGGCGCGGCGTCCGGTGGCGGCGGCGAGCCTGGCGGGAAAGCGGCCCCAGGCGGCGACGCAGCCGAGTCCGCCGTGCAGGAAGACCAGCGGTGCCAGGTCCGGATCCCCGTCGACGATGACGTGTTCTACCGGACCGTTGTATGTATCAATTACCGGCACATCAATATCCTTCTCGGTGATTACGGAAGCGGAACAGGCATTCCGGAAGGGTCGGCCAGAATTACGTCACGCCGATGTACCGCGCGGCGCGGAGTGAAATCCGCGCAGCCCGGACGGATAGGCGGCGCAAAAAAGTTGAGGAATGAACTTCCGCAGGCGACGGCGGTCACCGCCGAAGAAGAGACGCGAGGCCGATACCTCGTCGGAGATCACAGCGCGCAGGCGTCCCCCGGAGCGGACGGCGCGGGCCAGCGCCCTATCGACGACCCTTGGGGCGCCAGGGGCGCCGGGCCGGAACGGTGCCGGGAGCACACGTCCGCGGCACAGAGCTGTCCCCTGTGGATTCCTTTGCTCTTGGTTGAACCGGTTTTGGCGCCAGCCCGGTTGACGGCGCGCACCAGTATTCACTCATGACGTACCCCCGTTTGAGTGCATGGCAGCACACCAGCAGTTCGCGAATGCCGGCCCTGCCGGTCATCCCGTCCGCTCGGTGACATCAAGCAGCCTATGCATACGATCGCGCCTTGAGAAATGACAGTGCGGAGCCACCTATAGGATTGCCGAATGAATATAGACCTGCGTCACCTGAGATGCTTTCTGGCCGTCGCCGAAGAGGGGGGCTTCACCGCCGCCGGCCGCCGCCTGCACCTGGCCCAGCCGACCCTGACGCGCAACATCCGCATGCTGGAGGAGTCTTTGGGGGTGCGGCTCTTCGAACGCAGCACGCGCCGCACGGAGTTGACCGACAAAGGCGCCGCCTTGCGCAGGAAGGTCACCCCCCTGCTGCGTCAGCTCGACGCGGCGCTGCGGGAGGTGCAGGAGGGGGAGGCCCTGCGCATCGGGTTCAGCTGGGGACTGCCCGAGGGATTATCGCGGATCGCCGCGCGGTTCGGCGAGGAGGCGGGCGTGGCCGTCCAGTTCATCCGCTGCGACACCCCGCAGGCCGGGCTCGACACCGGGCAGGTGCATCTGGGTCTGCTGCGCTGTGCAGAACTGCCGTCAGGGCTGCGGGGCGTGCTGCTGTGCGAGGAGCCCCGCATCGCCGCGGTCCCCGCGAGCTGGCGACTGGCCGAGCGCACCGAGCTGGACTGGGCGGAGCTCGCGGAACTGCCCCTGATCATCAACACCGTGAGCGGCACCACGTTCCCGGACATGTGGCCGGACGGGAACCGGCCGGAGGTCGGGGCCGAGTGCCGCAACTTCGACGAATGGCTGGAGCAGGTGGCGGTCGGCCTCGGTGTGGGCACCGCGCCCGTCTCCGCGGCCCGCCGCTACACCCACCCCTTCGTCCGTCTGGTCCCGCTGACGGGGGCGCCCAAGGTCCCCGCCTACCTCGCCCACCCCTCGCACGGCGCCCATCCCCAGGCCGTTCGCTTCGCCGACCACGCCTGGCGGGCGGCGGACGAGCTCCAGCTCTAGCCCGGCCGCGACAAAGCCCGCCTCTGCCCATCCGGCCCTCTACTCGGCGGTGTGGGCCGGGTAGACCCGCACGTCGGTGTACGCACCCTCACTCGACGCCGAGCCGCCGCCGTCCGTCGTGGCGGTGCCGCCGGAGGGCGTGGAGGGCGCGGCCGTGGAGGCGGGGCTCTTGGCGGACGCGTCGCTGCCGGAGTCGTCGATGCCGCCACACGCGGTGAGCGAGAGGGGGCGGCGAGCCCGACGGCGGCCAGAGCGGCGCTGCGGGTGTACTTCTCGGTGTTCCCCCAGGAATGGCGGCGCGGTCCATGCGGTCAGAACTATGGGTAGCTCGCACCGAATTCGGCAGGCTCCCCATGAGATCTTCGTTCTGTCACAGCCGCATCCGGCGCACCTTCCCTACCCGGCACCGCCCCGCCGCGACCAGCTCCGGCCCCGCGCCTTCCGTCCCTGGCCCGCCGCCACGTGATGGACCGCCGGGACGTTGCGCGGTGTGGCGGCGCCGAGGAGGAACGCGCCCAGGGTCGCGTGGACGCCGATGCGGTCGGTGGCCGGCGCCGACAGGCACAGGCCACCCGTGACGAGGACGAATGCGGGGCCCGGACGGGCGCGTTGGAGCGCGCGGGCCGGCAGCGGGCGTACGACGCGGAGCATCAGGGCCGCGAAGGCGACGGTCAGGGAGACCGTGGCCAGGGCGGAGAGCGTCGAGGTGCTGCGGGTCAGGGCGGCCACCAGCGCGAGCGCGAGGAGCACTCCGCACACCAGGGGCACGATCAGGCCCACCGTGAGGGCCGTGCCGCGCTCGCCGCGCACCTGCTCGGCGTCCGGTTCCCGGCGGGGCGGGAACATGAAGCACAGCAGGCCCAGTTGGCCGAGCGCGTCCCGGACCGGGGCGAGATCGAGAGGGGGGAGGGCGGCCGTCCCCGTGGGCCACACACGGCCGAGCAGCGCCGGGCCGAGCAGGATGCCCGCGGCCATCTCCCCGATGACGGGGGGCCGGCCCAGGCGCCGGCACAGGGCTCCCCCCGCCCAGCATGCGAGGAGCACGAGGGGCAGGGAGAGCAGCAGCGCCGACAGGACCGTCGGTGCGGTCACAGACTCAGCATCTTCAGCGGGCCGGTGTGAGTGATGTCGATGACGCGCTCGGGCGTCAACCCGGCCTCTGAGTAAATATTCTGATTCCACGTCAGCCAGTCCGTGATGTCCATCTGGGACGGCTGTCCCAGATCCGAGCTGTAGACGACGCGGGGCAGCAGGGACAGCACGTCGGCGAAATCCGCCCAGTCCTGGTAGCCGAGGAGGCGGGTCAGCGCGGTCTGTTCGGTCCACACCTGCTCCGCCGCCGCCACCTCCACCAGGTCCTTGCAGCTGAGCCCGGTCATCGGGTTGGCGGGCTGGTTCAGCATCAGGCGCGGCACGTCGAGGCGTACGACCTCGTCGACGAGCAGCCGCACCTCGTGGCCGTCGGCGTGCCCGGTGGAGATGACCACCGGCAAGTTCCGTGCGGCGCGCAGGAGTTCGGTGACCTCCGGGCGCAGCGCGCCGCTCTCGTCGGCGACGGTCAGCGGTGGCTGGCCGTCGCCGAGGAGCGGGTGGGAGGGGGTGCGGGCCAGGCGGCTGCGGTGGGTGCGGCCGGTGACCGTGGGCAGGTGCACGATCAGGCGCAGCCCGCTGTCGTCGCCGTGCTGGATGACGGCCTGTTCCACCGCCCGCGGGTCGAAGCCGCCCGCGAGCCGGTTCAGGACGATCGAACCGGAGACCGGCAGGCCCTGCTGCCGGGCCTCCCATGCCTGGGCCGCGGTGGAGCCGAGGTGGTTCTTGAGGACGACCCAGCCGCGGTGCTCGGCGTAGAGCGCGCCGGCCGTGGTGGCGGTGTGGCGGCGCAGATAGGCGTCCGGGCCTACGTGGTAGTGGACGTCGATGAAGCGGGACTCCCGCGCGGGCAGCGGGGCCGGGCCCGAGCCCGCGGTGCCCGCCGCCCCGGTGGGCTCAGTGCTGCTCATCCTCGCCGCCCTCCTCCCATGGCCGCGCGTAGCCGAACCGCGCCCGCGCCTCGTCCAGCCGGGCGCCGCCGAGCGCGGCCTCCCGGATGCGGGACTCGGTGCGCTCGACTGCCTCGGCGCGGCGCACCACCTCCTCGACCAGGTCGGCCGGGATGCGCAGCGCCCCGTTGTCGTCGGCGAAGATCCAGTCGCCGGGGCGCACCGGCGTACCGGCGATGTCGAGCTCGGCACCGGTACGGTCCAGGACCACCCGGTTCTTGCCGCTGACCATCGTCACATCGGTGCTGAACAGCGGGTATCCGGCGGTCCGCGTCTCCAGCACGTCGCGCACCGAGCCGTGCACGACTGTGCCGGCCACCTCGCGGTGCTGTGCGACGGAGCTGAGCAGCGAGCCCCAGTTGGTGCAGGTGCGGCTGCCGCCGTTGTCCACGACGACGACCGAGCCCGCCGGTACGTCGTCGATGTAGTTGGCGGCGTTGTGGAAGCTCGTGGCGTCGTCGATGGCACGGTAGCGGACCGTGAAGGCGGGCCCGCAGGCGATGCTGCCGGGGGTGCGGGTGGTGATGCCGGGCAGCACGCACGGCGGGGTGCGCAGGCTGTCCATCGCGTCCGACAGGGCGGCGGTGTCCAAGCGGGACAGGCGCTCGCGCAGGGCGTCGGCTGCCACGGGGGCGGCGGTGGTCATGCGGTTTCCTCCGTGAGTAGGTGGGGGTGCGCGGTGAGGTGCCGGGCGAGCGACCAGGCGGCGAACTGGGCCGCGTAAGCGGTGACTTCGGGGCCGCGGTTGGGCACGGTCAGCGTGGCGGTGTGCTCGGCGCCGGACTCGTCGCGGACGGTGCGGACGAGGTCGAGCGTGCCGGTGTACTCCGTGCGCGAGCCGCCGTGCCAGACGCCGGACAGGGAGACGGCGAGGGTGCGGGTGCCGTCGCCGGTGTCGCGCTCGAGGGCCAGTTCGGCCGCGAGTACGCCCGCGGTGAGCCGGTCGTCCAGGTCGAGGACCAGGCCGCGCTCGTCCAGCAGCAGGGCGAGTTCCTGGACGGCGGTGCGGTCGCGGTCGGTGACGATGTGGCCGGCGAGGGCCAGATCGAGGCGCATGGCCAGGTCGTCGGCGGCCTCGGGCGGGCAGCCGAGCCGGACGTCGACGTACGGGTAGTGCCAGCGGTAGGCGGGCTTGACCGGCACGCCGGTGTCCTTGACGAGCTCGTCCACCAGGGCCGCCGCGTCCGCCTCGATGATGCCGAGGGTGCGGCGGAAGACGGTCATCACCTCGGGCGGCTCGGGCAGGTGCGGCAGACCGTCGCGCAGGACCGCCTCCACCATCGGCAGGCATTCGCGCGGCGGCCCGGGAAGCATGATCACCGTGCTGCCCTGCGACTCGGTGCGGCAGCCCCAGGCGGTGCCGTTGACGTTGGGCAGCAGGTCGGCGCCCTCGGCGAAGAGCGCCTGGCGGCGGTTGTCGTCGTGGATGGCGACCCCGAAGCGGGTGAGGCGTTCCACGACGCCCTGCCACGCCTCCTCACGGTGTTCGAGGGGGCGGCCGAGCGCGCGGGCCACCCCGCCACGGGTGACGTCGTCGGAGGTCGGACCGAGGCCGCCCATGACCACGATCACGTCGTCGCGGCCGATGGAGCGGCTGATGGCGTCGGCGATGGTGGCCTCGTCGTCGCCGACGGTGTGCCGCACCCGGACCGGGACGCCGCGCTCGCCCAGCATCCGCGAGGCGTTGGCGGCGTTGGAGTCCTCCAGGTCGCCGCGCAGCAGTTCGTCGCCGATGGTGATGACGGCCGCGGTCGGGGTGTGGGGCACCTCGAGGCAGGCGTCGATGACGGCCTGCGCAGCCTCGCCGGTGCGCGCGGAGCCGCCGAGGTCGTAGGTGACCCGGTCGCGCCGGCGCGTGACGTGGCGTACCGCGTCCTGGACGTCGGCGGCCTCGTCCGGGAAGCCGAGGTGTTCCAGCATCAGACCGATGGTGAGGAACGCGGCCACCGGGTTGGCGCGCCCGCGCCCGGCCATCGCCGGGGCGCTGCCGTGCACCGGCTCGAAGTAGTTGCCCTTCTCGCCGATGTTGGCGCTGGGCGCGAGGCCGAGGCCGCCCATGACGCCGCCGCCGAGGTCGGAGAGGATGTCGCCGAACATGTTCTCGGCCACGATCACGCCGAAGCGCTCGGGGCGGCGGGCCATCCACAGGGCGACCGCGTCCACGTTGAGGACCTCGAAGGGGATCTCCGGGTAGTCGGCGGCGACGGCTTCCAGGCGCTCCAGGACGCAGGCGCTGCTGTGCCGCAGGACGTTGGGCTTGTCGGCGAGGGTGACCCGCTCGTAGCCGTGGGTGCGGGCGGTCTCGAAGGCGAACCGCAGGATGCGGTCGAGGCCGTGCGAGGTCTGGAGCCGGACGCTGGCGGTCGCGCCGTCACGGCCGCTGCGCCGGACGTTGGGGTGCTCGGCCACCAGCGGCCACATCTCGTCCGGTACGTGGTTCCAGTCCAGGCCCGCGTACAGGCCCTCGGTGTTCTCGCGGACCACGCAGAAGCGGTACGGGGTGCCGCCGCCGAGGTAGTTCTCCACCGGCCGCAGGTTGGCGAACAAGTCCAGGCGCTGGCGGAGTTGGATGATGGGTGAGATGTACTGCGGGTCGGTGGCACGCAGTTCCGGACTCAGGTCGGCCAGCGCCTCGCGGCGCGGCTTGCTGGTGGTGGCGCCGAGCAGGACGGCGTCGCTGCGGCCGATCAGGTCCCAGGTGCGGTCGGGGACGGGGTTGGCCTCGGTGCGCCAGCAGTCCCAGCCGATGTCACCGAATTCCAGGTCGATGGGCAGGCCGAGGGCGTCGATCACCGGCAGCGCGGCATCCAGGACCTCGGGCCCGATTCCGTCGCCGGGCAGGACTGCGACGGTCTTGCGGTTCATGATTCTTCAGCTCCCAGGAAGCGGGCGATGGTGCCCCGGGTGAGGGCGGCCTTGTCGGCGTGCGGGCGCATGCCGGCCCCGGGGATGCCCACGAGGTGGTGGTCGGGGCGGGGGCCGGTGGCCAGGTGGTGGCGCCGCACGAGCAGCGACTGTTCGCCGTACACGTGCAGCAGGGGTCCGGGAAAGCCGCGGACGGGCTCCCGGGCGTCGGCGTCGTGCAGCAGGCGCAGTCCGGCCGCGAGCCGTGCACTCGCCAACCCTTCGTCGGCGGACGGCGGTTGGACCGGCGCGACGTCCCGCGCGGCGGGACGCGGGCCCGGTCCTCGGACCACCTCGTCCAGCAGCCCGAGGGCCGCGGCGAGGCCCTGGCCCGTGACGGCGGCGATGCGTTCGAGGGTGGTGTTCAGTTCGTCGTCGGCGACGGTGGGCCCGGACAGCAGCACCACCCGGGAGCGGTGCGTCCACTCCCGGTCGAGCAGGGCCTGGACGACGGCGCCGCCCAGTGCGTTTCCGGCCAGCACGTCCGGGCCCGCGTCCGCGGCCCCGGCCTCTTCGGCGGCGTGGCCGCCCGGTGCGAGGCAATCGGCCCAGCGGTCCACCAGCGCCTTCAGATCGTCGCCCTCGTGCAGCAGCGACAGGGTGTCGTAGACCGTGATCCGGTGCCCGCCGGCGAGCAGCGGCTCGGCGACGTGCCGGAAGAACGCGCCCTGGTCCCAGCGGGGCATGACGGGC